>NZ_NQWI01000153.1 GCF_002532535.1 Candidatus Viridilinea mediisalina | reverse complement strand
ACCGACGCCAGAGTTAGCGATCTACGATGCGAGCAAGCTAGGGCGACCTGCGCCGGTGGGCTGCTGCCCGGCGGGTGTCGCGCCATGCGGGGCGCTCGACATGGCGGGCAATGTCTGGGAGTGGACGTGCAGCCATGGGGAGAGCTATCCGGCGTGGAGTGGGCAGGTGGAGGCTGACTTTCAGCAGTCCAAAGAGTACCGAAGCGAAGAAGTTGTCGTTCCCCTTCGAGGGAGCAGTTGGCGTAATAGTAGCAAAAGTGTTCGCTGCGGGGCGCGGTTCCGCCTCCATCCCGTCTTCAGCCTCGACTGGGGTGTTCGGGTTATTCTCTCCCCTCGCTCGCACATTGATTCTGATTTCTGAATTCTGAATCCTGCGTTCTGCGTTCTGAATTCTTCTGCTGGTAGTGATGAGTGACAAGTGACAAGGGACAAGTAGGGCGAGGGGCGAGGGGTGGCGGGGGGTGCAGGGGGGCGCAGCGCCCCCTGCTCGCGCCGTAGGCGCGATCGCGGATTTTTTTGTTAGACATGGTTCATAGTTACTTTACAGTTTGGTCTCCGATGGAGTGCCGACTTTAGTCGGCTGGGGTCGTAGATTGCCATGGGATGCCGACTAAAGTCGGCACTCCAACTGTAAAGCTGAAAGGCCGTTTCTGAAACCATGTCTTAGCGCGAAAAAGCCTTGGGTTGGCAGGCTGCCTCGCGGTGGCTTCGACCCTCCGACAAGCTCAGGGTTCAGCCACCAAGCCACCGCGCCGTTGGCTGAGCCTGTCGAAGCCAAGCGGCGCGGCCCAGAGCTTTTTCGCGCTAACATTTTTTTGTGGGAGGGATGGCTTTTCGATAGGCTCTATGCATGCCCAGACATGTGTAGGCATTGCACGGAGGGGCGTAGCAGCGGCCCGCCCCAGGGAACACCGCGCAGGAGGGAATGGTATGGGCCGCTGCTACGCCCTAGAGGATTCTTGAGGTGCCCAGGATGGCCCTCACCCCCTACCCCTCTCCCACAACGTGGGTTCATGGGCGGACAGAAAATGTGTGCTTTGGCACGCAAAAGCCTCATTGTAACGCCAAGAATCTCGCTGTCTTCGCCCCCTCTCCCACTTGTGGGAGAGGCGGTGCCCTGAGCTTGCCGAAGGGGGAAGGGGGGTGAGGGCCAACCGGCGCATCTCCATCAGGAATCCGCAGGCACCCGCACAAGAATTCTGTCCGCCCTTAAAACAATGTGGGAGCGGGGCGAAGGCATCAAGGTCTAAGAAGCCGTCTGAAAAGCCGGGGGTACACGCTGGAGTGCCGGCTTTAGCCGGCTAAAGCCGGCACTCCAACGCCAAACCATAGACTTTTCAGACAGCCTCTGAGGTCTTTGGCAGCGATTGTTCACACTTCTCCTGGGAGCGCGGGCGTCTCGCCCGCAATGGCATGGATGCGGGCGGGACGCCCGCGCTCCCAGGCGGATGTTTTACCCCAAGTCTGAATAGATACTGCCTACTGCCTACTGCCTACTGCCTACTGCCTACTGCCTACTGCCTACTGCCTACTTTCCTCGCACCATACGATCCACCACTGTACCATCTGCGCCAATCAGTTCCAACTCGAAGGCTGCTTGGCCCACTGCATGGGTCGAGCAGCTCAGACAGGGATCGTAGGCGCGGATGCCCGCTTCGACCCGGTTGAGGAGCGTATGATCTAGGCGATCACTCCGTAGGTAGCGGGCGGCAATCTGTGCTACGGTGCGGTTCATGGCGAGATTGTTCTGGCCTGTTGCGATGATCAGGTTGACATAGGTGATTAACCCGTCCTCATCAACCTTGTAGTGGTGAAAGAGGGTGCCGCGTGGCGCTTCGCTGCATCCTACCGCCTCAAAGCGGTTAACCCCCGCGTCGGCCCGTAGGTTTTTGGCCTCTAGTTGGCCATCGGCCAAGAGTTGCCCAATGCGCTCTAGTCCAGCCAAGATTTCGATCAGGCGCGCATAGTGGTAGTAGAAACTGGCGGTGACCGGGCCGCCATTGGCGCGTTGGCGCATCTCGGATAGCTCGGCGTCGGCTAGGGGCGTGCCCATACTGCGACAAACATTGAGCCGCGCTAAGGGGCCAACGCGGTACATGCCCTCTGGGTAGCCGTGGGGCGTGTAGTAGGGAAACTTGAGGTAAGTCCAGGCTTCGCTCGCCTCGCCAAACAGCCCTGCGTATCCATCGGGACTCACGTTGTCGGCCAAGATGTGCCCTTGGGCATCAACGACGCGCAGGTTGCCGCCGTGGTGCTCCCAGGTGCCATCGGGCGCAACCATGCCCATGAAGAGGCTCGCAAAGCGCCCGTAGCTCGCCACCTCGGCACTCAATGGCTCCAACAGATCCTTGAAGCGCGCCAACGCCACCTGGGTTGTGGCGAGCGCCTCGGGCAGGCGGGCACTAAAGGCGGTACGGGTCGCTGCATCAAGCCCGCTGCGTACCCCGCCGGGCACGGCCCAGGCCGGGTGGATTTTGCGCCCGCCCAAGGCTTCAATCAGGTCTTGGCCAAATTGGCGCAAGCGAATCCCACTACGCACCAACTCAGGGTCTTGAGCCGCCAAGCCGAGCACGTTGCGTTGCCCCGGCTCGGTCGCAATGCTCATAAACAGGTCAGGCCCACTCAAATGGAAGAAACTCAGCGCATGTGATTGAACAATCTGGGCCAAGTTCATCAGCCGCCGCAACTGCTCGGCGGCGGGCGGAATGGCCACCGCCAACAGCGCATCACCCGTGCGCGCCGAAGCCAGAATGTGGCTCACCGGACAGATACCACAAATACGCGCCGTAATTGCGGGCATCTCCCAGAAGGGCCGCCCCACACAGAACTGCTCAAAACCGCGAAACTCAGTGACATGGAACCGTGCGGTACGCACCTCGCCCACGTCATCAAGGTAGATGCTGATCTTTGCATGACCCTCAATGCGGGTCACGGGATCAATGATAATGGTTTTACTCACCGTTTATGTCCTTAAGGCAAGGATACAGAAAACAGGAAATAGGAAATAGGGCTGAGGCTTCAGAATACCTTGGATGCCCCTTTCTCTTTCCTCTTTGCTCTTTCCTATTTGCTATTTCCTTACCCCCTAGCTACCCAAAGCGCACCGGCTCAGTTGGCACCTTGCCCGCCAGCAGTGTCTCGATCAGCCCTTTGATCCGTGCCGCCGAGGGCGGGCAACCAGGCAGGAAGATGTCCACTGGCACCACAGCATGCAGCGGCAAGACGCGATCAAGTAGGACTGGCACAATCCCCGACGTATCCGGGACGACCGCACGCGGGCTGCCATGGTTGATATAGACCTCTTGCAATACGTCGCGCACGCTGCCCAACGGATTGCGTAAGGCCGTCACATTCCCCGTGACGGCACAATCACCCAAGGCCACCACGGTCTTGGTCTGACGACGGATCGTATGGGCTAACTCAAGGTGCTCATCATTAGCCACCGCACCCTCGACCAAGGCAAGGTCTACGTCGGACGGAAAGATCTTCACGTCACTAATGGGGCTATAGACCAGATCGGCCACGGTGGCCAACTCAAGCAGCCATTCATCGAGGTCAAGGAGTGACATATGGCAACCTGAACAGCCACCAAGCCAGACGGTTGCGAGTTTCAAACGTTCCATTGGATTTTTTCCTCACCAGCGCTCGCCGCGCGCCGTCATGATCCGCGTAATTGAACTGTGATCGCGTTGCACTTCGGCGACGGTGCTGCCGCGTGGGAAGATGGCACCTGTGGGGCAGGCGAGCAGGCATTTGCCGCATGAGGTGCAACTGGTTGCTTCACCCCATGGTACGTTCAGATCGGTAATCACCCGCGCTGCTACACCACGCCCGGCAATATCCCAGGTGTGTACGCCCTCCACTTCGTCGCAGGCGCGTACACAACGGGTGCAGAGCACGCAGCGGTTGTGATCGATGCCAAAACGGGGGTGGCTGGTGTCTACGGCACAGCTTGGGGCCAGATACTCGTAGCGCACATGGGTCATGCCTACGTGCAGCGCCAGGTCTTGCAGATCGCAGTGGCCAGAGGCGACACAGACGGCGCAGACGTGGTTGCGTTCGGCAAAGAGCAACTCCACAATTGCCCGACGATACTCCTGCAAGCGCGGTGTGTCGGTCTGCACCTGCATGCCTTCGCTCACTGTCGTGCGACAAGCGGGTAGCAAGCGGCTGGAACCGGCTACCTCAACGAGGCAGAGGCGACATGCGCCCACTTCAGAGAGGCCATCGAGGTGGCAAAGGGTTGGAATCGTAATCCCTGCGTCGCGGGCCGCCTCTAGCACGCTTTCGCCCTCACGGGCGCTGACGAGGGTCTGGTTGATCGTTAGGGTTCGGGCTGACATAGCGCCTCATACTCTTCTCGAAAATAGCGGAGGGTACTCAAGACCGGATTGGGGGCCGATTGGCCGAGCCCGCAGAGGCTCGTGTCACGCACGAGGTTGCAGAGCTGCTCCAGATCGTCCAGTTCGGCGCGGCTGGCCTCGCCCGCCCGGATGCGACTCAGCAGCCGGTGCAGTTGAATGGTACCCACACGGCAAGGGATGCACTTGCCACACGATTCGTCCATGCAAAAATCAACATAAAAACGAGCTAACTCAACCATATCGGTGGAGGCGTCCATCACCACCATGCCCCCGGAACCCATGATCGAGCCAACTTCAGCCAGGGTTTCATAGCTCACCGCTGTATGGAAGAGGCTCGCCGGGATACATCCGCCCGACGGGCCGCCCGTCTGCACGGCCTTGACCGCAACGCCATCAGGTGTGCCGCCGCCCAAATCCTCGACGATTTCACGCAGCGAAATGCCCATCGGCACCTCAATCAGCCCGGTATTACGCACCTTGCCAGTAAGGGCAAAAACCTTCGTCCCCTTGCTCTGTGCGGTACCAATCGAGGCGTACCAATCGGCCCCACCGTTGATAATGGGCGCAATATTGGCCAGGGTTTCAACATTGTTGATCAGCGTAGGAAAGCCCCACAGCCCCTGTTCGGCTGGATAGGGCGGACGGGGGCGCGGTTGACCACGGCGACCCTCAATGCTCGCAATCAGCGCCGTCTCTTCGCCGCAGACAAAAGCCCCCGCCCCAACCCGAATATCAATCTTAAAATCAAAGGCCGTATCGAAAATCTGGCTGCCCAGGATACCCAAGCGGCGCGCCTGACCAATGGCTTTCTGCAAGCGGCTAATGGCCAGCGGATATTCGCCACGCACATAGAGGTAGCCTTGGCTCGCCCCTACGGCATAGCCCGCAATGCACATGCCCTCCAAGACCAGATGGGGATCGCTTTCGAGAATACTGCGATCCATAAAGGCACCGGGGTCACCCTCATCGCCATTACAGACCACAAATTTACGTTCGCCGCGACTCTTAGCTACAGTCGCCCACTTAAGGCCAGTTGGGTAGCCCGCACCCCCGCGCCCCCGCAGGCCACTGCGCGTAAGCTCCTCAATCACCTCATTGGGCTCCAGATCATGCACCGCGTGGTAGAGCGCCTGGTAGCCACCGGCAGCAATATACTCCTCAATCCGTTCAGGATTGATCTGGCCACCATTGCGCCGCACAATCGGCAATTGGCGTGCAAAAAAGGGATGCTGAGGATCGCCACGTTCAATGCTGCACGGTTTACCGGCCAGTGCGCCCACCAACTCAGCCGCCTGATCGGGACGCACCCGCTCAAAGATCAGATGCTCTGGCTCAACCACCACCATCGGCCCCAAGCCACAGAAGCCCATACAGCCCACCGCAACCGTTTCAATCTCAGCTTGGCGTCCGGCAGCAGAGACCGCTTTGGTAAGCTGCTCGTGCAGCACAACTCCGCCACTTGCCATACAGCCCGACGATGTGCAGCAATGGATGCGGATTGATGTACGCCGCGCCCGTTCACGCTCGGCAATGGCGTGGAGTTCACTGATGTCCATAGGTCATACCATTTCAGATTGTAGATTGCAGATTGCAGATTGCAGATTGCCGAACATAGCATCCCAATGAGCTTTAGCGTTATTGATGATAACGCGCCACAAACAAGGATGCTTGGGGGCCATGCCCCCAAACCCCCACCAGAGGGCTGCGCCCAAACCCCCGCCAGGGGAAGTGGGAGAACCTGGTTCTCCCACTTCCCCCTATTTCAGCAGTTCAGCTACCCGCGTCTGCAACTCATCGGGGATAGCGTGGCCAATCACCTGGCCATCAAGCACCACTGCGGGCGCAATGCCACAGGCCCCCAGGCAGCGCGCGGCCAGCAGCGAGATTTTGCCATCGGCACTCGTTTGGCCCGCCTGTAAGCCCAATTGCTGCTCAAGCTCGCCCAAAATCGCGGCAGCACCTTTGACATAACAGGCCGTACCAAGGCAGATGGTGCAATTATGTTCGCCTGGCGGCACAAGGGAAAAGAAGTGGTAGAATGTGGCAACACCATAGACCCGACTCGGCGGAAGGTGGAGCCGCTGGGCAACCGAAATGAGTAGCTCCGGGGTCAAATACCCGTACAACTCTTGCGCCTTGTGCAACACCTCGATCAATGCGTCGGGGCGATGCTGGTGGCGCTTCATCGTTGCCTCAAGCAGCTTGAGCCGGTTGTCGTCACTGCTTTGCGTCTTTGTTTGCAAGGTCGTTCCAGCAGGGGAGGAGGTGGTCATACAAGCCTCGTTTCATCAACCACGACGCACAAGTCTCATGTTAGCATTGCCCCGCCAGCCCATCGGAAAGAAAAGCACACCTTTTGTTGAGCGATCACTACTTACCGGCTGCGAGCCACTATGGTAAACTTTCTACATACCGATCTATCATAAATGTCAAAATACTCGCTTTTCAGAAAACAAGCGCGACCATGTGGTCTTGGGAAAGGAGTTGCCATGCCCGCAACGCACCATGCCGTAGGTGGTGCCCGCATTGGCCCCAATTCGCTCATCCAGACGGTTGGAGCACTGGAGGAGCAGCACGGTACACAGGAGGCCTATCGCTTGCTTGAGCGGATCGGGCACGGGGCCTTAGCGACGCAACTGCCCACGACAATGGTGGATGAACAGGAGTTCATCGCCCTCATGGGTGGTCTCCGCGCTGAATTGGGGCTTGAAGGGGCGGCCCAGGTATTGGCGCGTGCCGGAGAGCGCACGGCTGATTACCTCTTAGCCCATCGCATTCCAGCCCCGGCCCGCTTCATCCTGCCCCGGCTACCGCGCCGCTTGGCGCTACGCATCTTTCTCAAGGCCATCGCTGGCCACGCCTGGACCTTCGCCGGGAGCGGACGGTTCAGTTTTACGGTTGAACGCCACGGGGCAACCCTACGTTTAGCCGATTGTCCCGAAGCTCGTGGCATCAACGCCAGCGAGCCGGTCTGCAGCTTCTATGCTGCATGCTTCCAAGCGCTGCTGCGCCCCCTCATTGACCCGAAGCTCACCGTGCGCGAACGCGCCTGTGCCGCCCAAGGTGCTGAGGTGTGCAGCTTTGAGGTTTTGGTTGGAAAGTAGGAGACAGGAAGTAGGAAACAGGAAGTAGGAAACAGGAAGTAGGAACGCAAAAAACTGTGGAGCCTTCGCCCCTCTCCCACAACGTGGGAGAGGGGTAGGGGGTGAGGGCCATCCTGGGCATTCCACCATCCCTTTGCTACATCCTACTCTTCCAAAGAGGGCCATCTAAAGCCTTCCACTATCCCCCCTACTTTCCTACTTCCTACACCCTACCTCCTCAACCACGTAGTTCAGACTCTGACGCAGGGCTCATCAGCCCACCAACAACACAGGGAGAGATCACTATGCGGATCATGATGATCCAGCCGAACTACCACGCGGGCGGTGCCGAGATTGCGGGTAATTGGCCGCCCAGTTGGGTGCCCTACCTCGGTGGTGCGCTCAAGACTGCCGGTTTTACCAATTTGCGCTTCATTGATGCGATGACCTTCCACATCCCCGATGAGAAGCTGCGCGAAATCATTCGCATCAATCAGCCCGATGTGATCCTGGCCACCGCGATCACCCCTATGATCCTCAAGGCTCAGGATACGCTGAAGATTGCCCGCGAAGAACGCCCGAATGCCAAGCTGATCTTGGGCGGCATCCACCCGACCTTTATGTACACCCAGGTCTTCAGTGAAGCCCCCTGGATTGACTACATTGTGCGCGGTGAGGGTGAAGAGATCATTGTTGAGCTGCTGCGCCACATTGAGGCCGGTTCCGATCACAAAGAGCGCAGCAACATCAAGGGCATCGCCTACCTTGAAGATGGCAAGGTCATTGCGACCCCCGCCAGCGATCCGATTGCCGACCTCGATACGCTCACGCCCGACTGGAGCCTGTTGGAGTGGGATAAGTACATCTATGTGCCCATGAATGTACGTGTCGCGGTGCCCAACTTCGCCCGTGGCTGCCCCTTCACCTGCCGCTTCTGCTCGCAGTGGAAGTTCTGGCGGCGCTACCGCGCCCGCAGCCCGATCAAGTTTGTTGATGAGGTTGAGACGCTGGTGCGTGATTTCAATGTCGGCTTCTTTATCCTTGCCGATGAAGAGCCAACGCTCAACCGCAAGAAGTTCACCGCCCTCTGCGAAGAGCTCGCCCGTCGCAAACTGCCCGTCCTCTGGGGCATCAACACCCGCGTGACCGACATTATGCGTGATAAGGAACTGCTGCCGCTCTGGCGCCGCGCGGGCCTCATGCATATCTCGCTCGGCACCGAGGCCGCCGCCCAGATGAACCTTGAGGTCTTCCGCAAGCAGACCACGATTGAGCAGAACAAGACCGCCATCCAGCTCATTCAGGATGCTGGCATGGTCGCCGAGTGCCAGTTCATCATGGGTATGGAGAACGAAACCCCGGAGACCATCGAGGAGACCTATCGCATGGCCCTCGACTGGAAGGTGGACATGGCCAACTGGAACATGTACACCCCCTGGCCCTTCGCCGAACTCTTCGAGGACCTGGGCGACCGCGTGGAGGTACGCGACTACTCCAAGTACAACTTCGTCACCCCGATCATGAAGCCCGACCTGATGGAGCGCGAGCAGGTACTCAAGGGCGTGCTGCGTAACTACGCCCGCTTCTATATGCGGAAGGCCTTCTTAGAGTATCCCTTCATCAAGGATCGCGCCAAGCGCAAGTACATGATGGGTTGTCTACGCGCCTTCGCCAAGACCACCTTCGAGAAGCGCTTCTACGACATTGGGCGCGTACACATGAGCGGCGAGATCGATCTCGGCTTCGACGAGAACCGCGTCTTCACCCGCGACGAACTCTCCAAGATGAAGGCCGAGCGCCCCGAGTTGGTCGCCGACACCACCTTCGGCGGCGCGATTCCCAAGCGCTTCGACCCCGAACTGGTCAAGCACCAGTCCGAAAACGACCTCAACATCCCGCTCCGCGACGAAAACAAGCAAGTCGGCTGCTAGTTGGTCTGAAAAGCTAGTGGGCACACGCTGGAGTGCCGGCTTCAGCCGACTGAAGCCGGCACTCCAACGCCAGTTCACAGACTTTTCAGACAGCCTCATGATTCCAGCAGCGCGGCATAGTGTGACGACACTATGCCGCGCTGCTGTGGTGTGTTGACGATTTCGTCGCCAACACACCACCAAGAAAATGGTATACTGAACTGATATAGTATAATACCAATTACCCTTGAACATGCCGCATTATCAAGAACGCGAAAGCCCATTGGGACGCTATGTTCGGCAATCTGCAATCTGCAATCTACAATCGTAAATGGTATAACTTATCGTTCGCTTATTTTTTTGGCCGACAAATGAATTAGGGAAGCGGATGTTGTTGATTGCCCCGTTGCTTGGTCACTCTGAGCAAAGGTTTGTCGGAACATTCCTGTTTGCGCCGTAGGTAGTGCCGACGTTAGTCGGCTCCCCATCGATGGCAAAGACCTCAGCCGACTAACGTCGGCACTACGATGCCCGCACACGGACTATATTAGCCTGACAGGCTGCTGGGATACTTAAAAATTTGTTGTTAGTGCGAAAAAGCTCTGGGCCGCGCCGCTTGGCTTCGACAGGCTCAGCCAGCGGCGCGGTGGCTGAACCTGTCGAAGCCAAGCGGCGCGGTGGCTGAACCTGTCGAAGCCAAGCGGCGCGGTGGCT
>NZ_NQWI01000152.1 GCF_002532535.1 Candidatus Viridilinea mediisalina | reverse complement strand
TGGCTTCGACAAGCTGGCTTCGACAAGCTGGCTTCGACAAGCTGGCTTCGACAAGCTGGCTTCGACAAGCTGGCTTCGACAAGCTCAGCCACCGCGCCACCGCGCCACCGCGCCACCGCGCCACCGCGCCACCGCGCCACCGCGCCACCGCGCCACCGCGCCACCGCGCCACCGCGCCACCGCGCCACCGCGCCACCGCGCCACCGCGCCACCGCGCCACCGCGCCGCTGGCTGAGCCTGTCGAAGCCAAGCGGCGCGGCCCAGAGCTTTTTCGCAGTAACAAAGGTTTTTCCGAGGAGTCCTCATGCCTAACCATGGCTTGCAACATTCAACCCAAGCCACCAACCTTGCCGATATTCTGGAACGTGTCCTCGATAAGGGGGTCGTGATTGCGGGCGATATTTCGATCTCGCTCGTTGGGGTTGAGTTGCTGAGTATTAAGATTCGTCTGCTGATTGCTTCAGTGGATAAGGCGGCGGAGATTGGGATCAATTGGTGGGAGAATGATCCGCTGCTGTCGTCACGGGCCAATCAGCTTGAAGTCGAAAATCAGATGTTGCGTGAACGCTTGGCGCGCCTCGAGGATCGCTTGCTGCCTGCGCCTGAGGAATCAGCCGCCCCCGCGCCCAAGCGCCGTACTACCAGTACTAAGCGGGAGAGCTAATACCATTTCAGATTGCAGATTGTAGATTGTAGATTGTAGAACATGGCGTCTCAATGGGTGTTAGCCTTATTGATAATGCGGCATGTTCAAGGGTAATTGGTATCATGGAACCTACTGCACCGAGCGTTGAACTCCGTGTGGCTGAAGCTCCGCCGAAGGATGTCGGGCGCGGTTTGGCGCGCCTTGACCCCGAGATGATTGACCAACTCGATGCCTCGGTTGGTGATGTGGTGCAGATTAGTGGCCAGCGTACGACGGTGGCTCGAATGATGCTGACCCATAACGACCAGCGTGGCCAAGGCTTGGTTCAGATTGATGGGATTGTGCGTTCCAATGCCGGGGTTAGTCTCGATGATCCGGTGACGTTGAGCCTTGTGAAGGTGCAAACGGCACGCACGCTGGTGCTTAGTCCCGATGATGGCTTGCCTGGCCCTAGTAACCCGGCCCAAGTGCGCTACCTGGCCCGGCTGCTCGACCGCCTTGCGGTTGTGGCGGGCGACCGAGTGCGTGTGACGCTCTTTGGGACGCGGGCCCAGCGCTTCCATGTGGTCGAAACAACGCCGCCTGGCCCGGTCTTGATCGGTACTTCGACGACAATTACGCTAACACCAGCGCGTATGCAGGATCAGCCGTCGGTGCGCCCCGCTGGGATTACCTACGAGGATATTGGTGGTCTGCGCCGCGAGTTGCGCCGTATCCGCGAGATGATTGAGTTGCCTCTGCGTCACCCTGAGGTCTTTTCACGCTTGGGCATCGATCCCCCCCGGGGCGTGCTGCTCCACGGCCCACCCGGCTGCGGTAAGACGCTGATTGCGCGTGCGGTGGCCCATGAGGCGAGTGCCTATTTTATCCATATCAATGGCCCTGAGATTATTGATAAGTGGTATGGGGCCTCTGAGGCAAATCTGCGGAACACGTTTGAAGAGGCACGCAAACATGCCCCTGCAATCATCTTCATTGATGAGATTGATGCGATTGCGCCGAGCCGCGAGGAGTTGGCGGGTGATCGCCAGATCGAACGGCGGGTAGTGGCCCAGTTGCTCACCCTGATGGACGGGCTTGATGGGCGTGGCAATGTGGTAGTGATTGCGGCAACCAACCTCCCCAATAACCTCGATCCGGCCTTGCGCCGTCCCGGACGCTTCGACCGCGAGATTGCGATTAGTGTGCCCGACCGCCCGGCGCGGCGTGAGATCATTGAAATCTATACCCGTGGCATGCCGCTCGAATCGGACGTGGATATTGAACGGCTTGCTTCAGCTACCCACGGCTATGTGGGGGCCGACCTTGCAGCCCTCTGCCGTGAGGCGGCAATGGGTGCGTTGCGCCGCGTCATGCCCGAATTGGAACCGCTGGCAGCCGCCATTCCCGAAGAGCGCCTACTAGAACTGAAAGTAGGCGAACCCGATTTCCGCGCCGCCCTCGCCGAGATTACCCCCTCCGCTGTGCGCGAAGTCTTCACCGAGGTCTCCGATGTAGCCTGGAGCGATGTTGGCGGCTTGACGGCGGCGCGCCGCGCCCTAGAGGAGGCGGTGGAGTGGCCGTTGCGCTACGGTAAACTGATCGGGCGTGTGGGCCTGCAACCGCCACGCGGCATTATCCTCTACGGCCCGCCTGGTTGTGGCAAGACCCTCGTGGCGCGAGCAGTTGCCAGCCAGAGCGAAGTCAACTTTATTGCGGTCAAAGGGCCACAATTGTTGAGCATGTGGGTGGGCGAATCGGAGCGGGCGGTACGCAAAATCTTCCAGACGGCGCGCCAAGCGGCACCCTGCATCATCTTCCTCGACGAGATTGACACCTTGGCACCCACACGCGGCGCTGATGGCCAGGTGGCCGAACGGGTCGTAGGCCAGTTGCTCACCGAGTTGGACGGGATCGAAGATCTGCCAGGGGTGTTGGTGCTCGCCGCGACCAACCGGATGGATCGGGTTGATCCCGCATTGCTGCGGCCAGGGCGCTTGGAGATCCAGATTGAGTTGCCGCCCCCCAACCGCGCCGACCGGCTCGCTATTCTGCGCATCCACACGCGCCCTGCGCCGTTGGCGCGGGACGTTGACCTAGAGGCGTTGGCCGAGGCAACCTCGGGGCGGAGTGGGGCCGAACTTGCGGGCCTCTGCCGTCGGGCCGCCCGCGCCGCCATTCGTGAGTATCTCGCCAGTGGGCGCGACGACGAGAGCCAACTGGTGTTGGCGCGTCGCCATTTCGCCCATGCCCTCCAAGAGGAGCAAGGCCCGTGAGACCAAGTTACCCTTGACATACCGCATGATCAAGCACGCGAAAGCCCATTGGAACGCCATGTTCGGCAATCTCCAATCTCCAATCTCCAATCTCCAATCTCCAATCTCCAATCGTAAATAGTATGAGTGTCCCCGACTATCAGAACGACCCCGCATGGGGCTATTATGTCTACGGTATCACCACAGCGGATCATAAGCCTGTGCCCGACCTACCGGGCATTGAGGCGGTAGCGCGGCCCTTTTTGGTTGCCGAGGGCGATCTGGCTGCGCTGGTGAGTATGGTACCCCTAGAGCACTTTGCAGAAGAGGGGCTTGAAGAGCGGCTAAGCGATCTCAACTGGATCGAACCGCGCGCCCGCGCTCACCAAGAGATTCTAGCCGCTACGTTGGGCCAACGCACCGTCATACCCCTACGTTTCGGCACAATCTTCCGTGATGAGACCGGCATCCACACGATGCTACTCAGCCACGGGGCCAACTTCCGGCGCGTACTGGCCCACTTACACAACCGGCTCGAATGGGGCGTGCGGCTCTACGTAGACCCGGCGCAACTTGCGGCGCAGGTGGCAGCGAACAATCCACGGGTACGCACGCTTGCCGCCCGGTGCCAGGGCAAGAGCGGTGGGGCAGCCTATCTACTCGGCAAAAAACTGAACCAACTGCTCAGCGAAGAATCGACCCGCCTCGCGGAAACATACGCCCACACAGCGCACCAGATGCTGCTCAATTGCGCCGTTGACGCCCATGCCAGTAGTGTCGAACAGGCAGCGATGAAGCAGGAACCGACCTTGATCCTGAATGGTGCCTACCTCGTGGAACATGCGCAAACCGGCAGCTTCAACGCCATTCTGGAACAGATCGGCAGCAAACTAATCGGCTGCTCCTTCCAACTCACTGGCCCATGGCCACCCTACCACTTCGCCAGCGCCCGCGATGAGGATAGCCCCCATGCATGAGCTGAGTCCCGCTGAACGAGAACTCACCCTCCTCGACCTGCTTGATCGCATCCTCGACAAAGGCGTGATCATCATTGGCGACGTGACCATTTCCGTCGCCAACGTGGATTTGGTCTACCTGGGCCTCAAGGTACTCCTGACCTCAGTGGATAATGCGGAGAAGCTGCGGGGGAACAGAGAACAGGGGAACAGAGAACAGGGGAACAGAGAACAGTTGTAGCTAAATGACTCTTTCTAAAACCACCCCTTTGCGCTCTTTTGCGGCGATGAAAACATATGTTAGCGCGAAAAATTTCTGGGCCGCGCCGCTGGCTGAGCCTGTCGAAGCCAAGCGGCGCGGCCCAAGACTTTTTCACGCTAACAACATACTCTAACACCACCCATGCTCTACCTCTACGCCATCACCGATCAACCGCAGCTACCAGCAGCGCCCAGCAGCGGGCTACTTGGGCAACCCTTGCGCTTGATTGAAGCCGCTGGGCTATGGGCGGTGGTGAGCCCAATTGTACCCAAAGAGGTACAAACCAATGCCGAACAGGTCTGGGCGCACGAAGCGGTGGTTGAGGCATTACTGGCCCGTGGTGGTGTCTTACCAGTGCGTTTTGGCACCATCCTTGAGCATGAAGCAAACGTAGAAGCGTTGCTCCACAAGCGCGCGGCGGTCTTACGGAGCGATTTGGAACGCTTGGCTGGCTGCGTAGAGTTGGGGTTGCGGGCGTTACTCCTTGATCTCCCAGCCCCACCCGAGCCTGAACCACAGGCAGCCCCAACGAGTGGCCGCGAGTATATGCTGCGCCGCTTTGCTGCCGAGCAAGCCCTTCAAGCACGGCGGCGTCAGGCCGAAGCGGCGGCCAACCAGCTCCACACCGCCCTCGCAGACTACGCCCTTGCCAGTGTTCAACGCCAGCCCACAGGTGAACGCATGCTGCTCAGTGCAGCCTACCTCGTGCGCCGCGACGCGATCAACCGCTTCCGCGAAGCGGTCGCAGCCCTTGATGCCACCAACGCACAGATGCAACTCCTCTGCACCGGGCCGTGGCCGCCCTACCACTTTGTTTCCGGTGATGAAGAGCGGCACTCCTGAGCTATGTTGCCCTGCATAATACCAATTACCATTGAACATGCCGCATTATCAAGAACGCTAACGCCCATTGGAACGCCATGTTCGGCAATCTGCAATCTGCAATCTACAATCGTAAATGGTATTACACTCTAGCGCCAACGCTGCCAACGTGATACGATAATAAGCAATAGTGAAACCCCGTTCTCTAGGTTTTGGCTGCTTCGTCACCAAAACCGCAGCATACCATTCCCTCGAAGGAAGTGGCGCATCCCCCGAACCACCACTAGGATGTACCTATGAATAATAAAAAAACATGGGAATTAGCCGAGATTTTGCATGAACTAGATCACAACTATCATCATCTACAAAGCTTTGGTGTACGCTCACTTGGGCTGTTTGGTTCATATGCACGAGGTACCACACATGCTAACAGTGATATGGATTTTCTCGTTGATTTGGAATTACCAAGTTTTGATCGTTATATGAATCTAAAGTTTTGGCTTGAAGACACATTTGAGCAAACCGTTGATCTAGTTTTGATTGATACATTGAAAGCACGATTACGTCCCATCATTTTGAACGAGGTTGTGTATGCCAAGAGACTATCGCCTTTACCTAGATGACATCTTAGAATCGATCAGGCGCATTGAACGCTATACCAAAAACCTAGATTTTGCGACCTTTAGTGCTGATGAGATGCGAATCGATGCGGTAGTGCGGAATCTTGAGATCATTGGTGAAGCTGCAAAACATATCCCTCCAGAGCAACGTGCTTTGGTACCCAAGATTCAATGGCGCAAGATAGCAGGGCTACGCGACATTGCTGTACATCAATATTTTGGTATAAGCTTGGCTATTATTTGGGATGTTGTTAAGCTTCATTTAGATGATCTAAAGCATGCTGTTATGTTTCTGCTTGCTGATACCGACAAGGTCTAGAGGAACTCTTATGCTACAAGACATCCCCGATACTAGCGCAGAACTTCATGCCTTGCAACGCAAACTGTTGCACAGCTCAGGCGATCCGGAGCTGTTTGCGGCGGAGTTGGAGCAGACGTGCACCGGGTTGCCGCAGCGCATTAATGCTGATCCCGAGGGGGTTGAGCGCGGGTTGGCGAAGTTGGTGCTGACCCTGATTGAGCTGATCCGCCAACTCATGGAGCGCCAGGCGTTGCACCGCATGGAGCGCGGCACCGTGACCGATGAGGAGATTGAGCGCCTCGGTGAGACCTTTATGCGTCTTGAGCAGCGCATGGAGGAGCTGAAAGTGGTCTTTGGCCTCGAAAATGAAGATTTGAACCTTGATTTGGGCCCGTTGGGTCAACTTTTGTAATACCCATCTGTCATAATGGTAGGTAGCAGATACTCGTTTCAAACCAAAGAGGTACCCCTATGTCTACGACGACCGCCCCTGTAGCTACCCCAAGCCGTGCAGCGATGCACCAAGTGGCCCCGTTGACCGATCTGTTGCATCTGGAGACCTATGGCCATATTTTGCAGATTGGGACGTTGCCGTTCTTCGAGCAGGTGAATAAGCATGATCTGCCCGCTGATAGCTACATTGCGCTGCTCCATGGCCTTGATCCGATCTATGAGGCTCTCGATGAGGCGGTGAGCCATGTTATGCTGCCAGAGGTGCGGAGTGTGATGAGTGCGGCCCATCTTGTGAAGCGCCCATTGCTGGCGCAGGACAAGGCGGCCTTTGCCCAGCAGCAATTTCTCAATCCGCCAGCGGTGCAGCTTTGGAGCCAGATTGTGGCCGAGCAGATCCGGCTGCGCGGCCAGCGCAGCCCGCTTTCGCTGCTTGGCACCGCCTATGTGTTGGCCATCTGGAACATGGGGGGCGAAGGGCTCTTTAACGAACTGGCCCAGGCGCTACGCCTTCAAGGCGCCCAGGGGCTCAGCTATTTGGCCAGCTTTGATAGCTGGGGTGCCGCCCACTGGCACCAGTTTGCGGGGGCGCTCAACAGCCTGAACCTCGATAGCATCCAGCGCCAGCACATTCTGCTCGGGGCCGATGAGGCGGTGCAGGGCATTACTCAGTTGATCGATCTCGTCTACCCCTTGAGCGACAGCCCCACCAGCTATATTCCCCGCGAGATTACGCTGCGTGATGGGAGCGTGACGATTCCGCACGATATGCGTGAAGTGCGGGCGATGCTGCGGGCGGGCGACCGCTACTGGCGGCTCTTCCCCTACGTGGAGCTGCGCTATGGGCGCAAAGGCCATGGCTTTGAATGGGGCGACGGCATCGTTATGGCCCGTCTCGCTGCCGTGAGTGCCGATGCGGCCAACGAAGAGACCGATTGGACCGTGCGGATGATCGGGGCACGCGGCATCCCCATGTGGTCGCCGGAGTGCTACATGCTGCTGCTCTACGAGGATGCGGTACAGGCTTTGCCCGAGCGCGCCGAGAGCTTGCGCCCACTCTATGAGGGTGCCCTACGCCTCGCCAACTGGCGGCGCACCGTCTTGAGCGATGAACTGCTCCAGGAGTTTGATCGCCGCTTTGCCAACCGCGTCGGCCCAGAGTGGAACGCCCGCCTGCCGCACGTAGGCGGCTTCATCGCCGCCGCCGTCGCCACCGAGCGCGTAGGCATCGAACGGGCCATCGAGAGCCTCACCAAGTGGATGACCGACCCGCAGCGCTTCCCGCCCACATGGATCGAGGCGTTCCATAAGACCATGGAAGAGGCCAAGGCGCAGATTTAATACCATTTACGATTGCCGATGGCCGAACATGGGCGTCCCACTGAGTTGTAGCCTTCTTGATGGTGCGACAAGCTCAGCCACCGAGCCAGCGTCGCGGTGGCTGAGCTTATTGCACAAAACCCGGTTTGGGCATGGTTCTTCAGCGCTGAATCATGGGTAGATAGACCATATACTGTGCTGACTGCCAATCGGTACCCTCAATACTCAGCGCCTCCGAAACATTACCGGCACCATCACGTAGCCAGATGTGGTAGCGTGGAGCGGGGATGACTTCTGTACGATTGATGTACGGTTGCCAAAGCAGCGAGTCGGCATCGGGAGTGTCGCCAATTGGCTCATCTGCATCGGCTGGTAGCACAATCATGCCCTCTACGCCGCTGCCGTTGACCTGATCTTCAGCTACTACTTCGATCCAGTAGCCATCCACGTCATCGCCTTCAAAGCTGGCTTGGCCTGTTGGCGCAAGCGGATCGAGGGTTATCTCGTCGCTGAGTGAACTTCCAAAGCAGAGCAGTTCGCCTTCAGCGTTGCGAAGCTGTGCGTAGATGGTGCGCGTGACCACACTGCTTGCCGGTTCGAGTTGTACAGGCAGTTCATCGGCAAGTGCTTGCCAAGCCACACCACTCAGGTCTGTCTGGAAACCCAGACGAATCTCGCTGGCGGTTGGGGCATCTACATGCAGCACCGTAGCCGGATCACGGATCACACTTGCGCCGCCAGCCAAGGCAATCGAAGCCTCGCTACATGGAGGTGGCAGAACAACGTGCGGAGCGATCTCATGATCAAGGGTCATCCAGACGCGCGCATCGCCAGTGTTCTCGTACCAGTCAATCTCGACCAGATCGCCATTACGCACCAGTACACCCCGTGCTACCGGAATATGTGCCCCTTGATCGCGCCAACTATAGGCAACCGTGGTACCATTGATTCTGACGCGGCAACCATCATCGCAGAAGATATTTCCGAACCAACGGGGGGTGTTCGTACCAAACCCGCTAGGCAGGTTGCTGATGCGCCCCTCCAAACGAGCGATCCAGCCATCCTCCCAAATCCCTTGATGTTCCACGGGGGCGCGGAGACCGGCATCGAAATGGAAGGCGTAGCCATGCCGAGGTGCGCCAAACGATGCACCTGTGCCACCTGTGCAGACCACTGCTGAAGGGCCGCTTGTTGGGTTGATGCTTGGTGGCCATGAGCTCCCCGAAAGCCGCAGCAAGTTCCGAACCTCCATGTACCAACGCCCATTGTTGAGACAACTATCGCGGGTTGGCCAAGCACCATGGCTGGTAGTTGCCAGCGTCCCCCCACTAATCACATAGCCATTGCGAAAGTGTTGTTCGAGCTGGCCAGCTCCATTACGGAAGCGATTGCTTGTTGGTGCGCCCAAGCTGGCTCCAGCCGGGCTACGCCAATACTCGAGCATGGGGCCATCAAGCGGGTAGACTGGCACAGAGATGCGTGGTTGATCGGCCATTTCATCAAAGGTTAGCCAAGCATTACTAAAGCGCTGGCGCACAATCCCAAGGCCATACTGGCTGCGTCCGGTGGCGGGATCAAACCATTCGGTGTTTGCAAGCGCGTTGCCATAGGTGATATTGGTGGCTGTACCGGGGCCGGTGCGTTCGTAGGCAACCTGAAAAGCAAGCGGACGACTACTGTCGGCTCCGACGGTATGGACAGTAGCGCTTCCTGTGGCTGTGCCACGGCAGAAATGGCGATCATTCCAAGCGAGGCCCGGCAGATTGGTGATCCGCATCAGCCGCCCCCCATCGCGCTCGCGTACTTCAAAGTGCAGGTGCGGCCCGGTTGAAGTACCCCGCATCGGGTCATTGTAGCCACCACCAGAGAGGCCAATCGGTTGGCCTTTGGCTACTACGCTGCCTTGGGCAACATCGAAGCGCCGCATGTGTCCATAGTAGCTCACCACATTATTGGCATGGCGGATCTTCATCAAACCACCATACGCACCCACATTTCCACGAAAGATGACCGTGCCAGCTTCAGCAGCACGCAGGATTGTGCCACTTGGCATCGCAATGTCTAGCGCCTCAACCACATTTCTGTGGCTGAATGAGGGACAGCCTGGCGCTTGCGAAATGCGATACGGCCCGCCAATAAACGGCAAATTGAAACCAGGAGGCACCGATGCGGTTGCGGTTGCTGTGCGGAGCATGAATGGGCTCATGGTCAACAGCAGCAACAGCATGAGGGGAACGAGACGGCGTAAGAAGTGAGACATTGCGAACTCCGTTGCTCTACCGGGCTACAGCCGCCATTCGGCTGTATCTACTCCACACAACGCCCGGTAGGGCCGGATGCCGCCATGATGCTACAAAAAACGTTATTAAGGGAGGGGTTCGGGGAG
>NZ_NQWI01000151.1 GCF_002532535.1 Candidatus Viridilinea mediisalina | reverse complement strand
CCGTAGACTTCTGAAAGCCGGCTAAAGCCGGCACTCCCACGACCGTCCGTAGATTTCCGAAAGCCGGCTAAAGCCGGCACTCCCACGACCGCCCGTAGACTTCTGAAAGCCGGCTAAAGCCGGCACTCCCACGACCGTCCGTAGATTTCCGAAAGCCGGCTAAAGCCGGCACTCCCACGACCGTCCGTAGACTTCAGGTGGAGTGCCGGCTTTAGCCGGCCTCCCCACACCACACATAATCCTATGCACCAACAATCTTCGTTCCCCCAAGCTCCCACCGAACCAACTCCCCCCGTCGAGTGCCTCGGCATGACCTTTGCCGACGATGAGGCGCGCCGTGCCTACTTTACCGACAAGCTCCGCGAGAAACTGTGCGATCCCGAGTTTCGCAAGATCGAAGGCTTTCCGCTTGGCACCGATGAGGATATCCTCGCGCTCTCCGATCCACCCTACTACACCGCTTGTCCTAACCCGTTTCTTGAGGAATTCATGCGGGTGTATGGCAAGCCGTATGATCCAAGTGAGGCGTATAGCAAAGAACCTTTCGCCGCAGATGTGAGCGAAGGGAAGAATGATCCTATCTACAATGCCCATTCCTACCACACCAAAGTGCCGCATAAAGCGATCATGCGCTATATCCTCCACTACACCCAACCGGGCGATGTGATCCTCGATGGCTTTTGTGGTACGGGCATGACCGGGGTGGCGGCGCAACTGTGTGCCAATCCAGACCCGGCGTTTAAGGCCAAAATTGAACAGGAGTGGCAAGAGGCTGGTTGGGGCATGCCATCGTGGGGGGCGCGACGTGCGATTCTGGGTGATCTCTCGCCCGCCGCGACGTTTATTGCCTATAACTATAATACGCCGGTAGATTCAAGTACATTCGAGTTAGATGCACGGCAACTCTTCGCTGATTTTGAGCATAAGTATGGATGGATGTATACCACACGCCACAGCGATGGTCGTACAGGAAAAATCAATTTCACTGTCTGGAGTGAAGTATTTACATGTCCTGAATGTAGTTCTGATGTAGTCTATTATGATGTCGCTGTTGAAAAAGAGACTTTTCGAGTTTTGGATACTTTTGAGTGTACTCATTGCCATGCTAAACTTGGAAAGAAATCACTTAATCGAGTGCATGAAATATTTTTTGACCAACCGATTAGTGATTTTCATAAACTGGTTCGATACAAACCGGTATTGATTAATTACCAAGTCGGATCTGTTCGTGCAGAGAAAGTGCCAGACGCGCAAGACCTTGAAGTCATTCAAAGAATTCAGGAATACCAGATTGAGGGTTGGTTTCCTGTACAGGAAATGCCTGATGGTGAACGCAAAGGAAAAGATGGCTACCATTTGAAAGGGATTACCCATCTGCATCACTTCTATTTCCGTAGGGCTTTGATTGCATATGCGCATCTGTGGGGGCAAGTGCAAGACAAAAGCGCTTTTATGCGTTTTTTTGTGCAGGGAAATTGTCTTGGGTTTACAAAAATGAATAGGTATCAACCCATTCAATATGGAAGAACTGGGGGATCGCAAGTAAATCGTTATTTTTCAGGAACGCTCTTTGTTGGTTCGTTAATTTCTGAAGTTTCACCAGCATATGCAATGACCAACAAAATGGGAAGATTGAGCAAAATTCGTCTTCCATTCACGAAGCGAAATGCCATTGTAACGTGTCAATCAACCACACGACTGGCACAAATCCCAGACTCAGTTTGCGATTACGTCTTTGTTGATCCTCCTTTTGGCAACAGTCTTCATTACTCAGAGTTGAACTTTTTCTGGGAGGCTTGGCTAAATATTCTCACCAATCGCTTACCTGAAGCTGTAATGGACAAAGGTCGCCAGCGTACATTGATGGATTATCAACATCTCATGGCGCTAGCTTTTCAGGAGCTTTATCGGGTACTTAAACCAAGTCGGTGGATTACGGTTGAATTTCACAACTCAAGTAATGGTGTCTGGAATGCAATTCAGGAGGCAATTCAGCGAGCTGGGTTTGTGGTTGCAGATGTACGTACACTTGACAAGCAACAGGAAACGTACAAACAATCTATTCAAAAGCTTGTCAAACAGGATCTTGTCATTTCAGCTTATAAACCAAATGACGGATTAGAACAGCGATTCAAAATCAACGCCGGTAGTTTAGATGGTGCCTGGGACTTTGTCCATACCCATCTTCGTCAGTTACCAGTGTTTGTTGAGATGGCAGATCAGCGGGCTGAAATTATTAATGAGCGGCAGAATTATTTACTCTTCGACCGCATGGTCGCATTCCATGTCCAGCGTGGGGTCGCCGTGCCACTCTCTGCGTCGGAGTTTTACGCTGGCCTGGCCCAACGCTTTCCTGAGCGTGACGGCATGTACTTTCTGCCCGAGCAGGTGGCCGAGTATGAGCGTAAGCGCCTGAATGTGCGCGCTATGCAGCAACTCGAGATCTACGTGATGAACGAGGCTTCGGCGATCCAGTGGATCAAGCAGCAACTGCACAACAAGCCGCAGACGACTGCCGAACTGACGCCGCTCTTTATGCGCGAACTGAATGCGTGGCCAAAGCATGAGCGTCTGCTTGAGTTGCGTACCCTGCTGGAAGAGAATTTCCTTGCCTACAGTGGTAGCATGCCTGTTCCGGCCCAGATTGTGGCATGGATGAGGCGGAGCAGCGATCTGCGCGATGTGATCGCCGATGAGGTGGCAAACGGCAGAGCGGCGGAGGAGAACGGCACCCTAACGACCACGAACGCACGCCTGATCACGGTCGCCCGCGACCGCTGGTATGTGCCTGATCCCAATCGGGCGCTTGACCTTGAACAACTGCGTACGCGCAGCCTGCTCAAAGAGTTTGCGACCTACCTTGAGGGCAGTCGGAGGCTCAAGCAGTTCCGTAGCGAAGCGATCAAGGCGGGCTTCAAGCAGGCATGGAATACCAAAAACTACGAGACGATCGTCCAGGTGGCAGAACGGCTACCGGAGAGTGTCGTGCAGGAAGACCCTGACCTGCTCATGTACTATGATAACGCGAGCCTGCGGGTGGGGTAAGTGCCATGCGACTTCCGTATGCCGACCAAGCGATTGTCGAGATCGCCAAGCTGCGCGACTACTGCCTCAACCCCGCCCACCCGCGTGGGCGGCATAAAGCGCGTGTCTTCGCAGCGGCACTTGGTCTTACTGCCAACGATGCAGCAGTGCTGCGCGATGCGCTACTCCATGCGGCACAAACTGAAGAAGCCACTGTAGCAGAGCAGGACGCATTCGGCCAGCGTTATGTGGTAGACTTTCGTATGTACGCAGCGCAGGGCGAAGTAGTGGTGCGAAGCAGTTGGATTGTACGCACCGGCGAACAAAACCCACGGCTTACCAGTTGTTATGTGTTGTAACGAAGGAGCAGGTAGAATGCATGAACCAATACAAATCTTGGATGTGGTTGCCCTGCTCAAAGATATTCCTGCACATGGGCTACGACGTGGTCAGGTCGGCACTATTGTTGAAGAGTTGGCACTGAATGTATTCGAGGTTGAGTTTAGCGACGATAATGGGCGCACCTACGCTCTGCTTGCGCTGCATGCCGAGCAATTGATCGTGCTGCACTACGAGCCAGCGTTAGCGGCGTAGTTTAGCTGGGCAAACCATGCTACGTGGCACACGGTGGAGTGGCGGCTTTAGCCGGCTGAAGCCGGCACTCCACCGCTTCACCGGAGGAGGCAGTCCCATGCTCGACCACCTACTCGCCTATTTCCCGCCTCATACCCATCCGCTCTCATTGGTAAGCGATCCAGATGATCTGTTGGGTGATGAGCGCATCCTGGCCGTACTTGCCGAGCGCGGCTTTCGCCTGCTTGCGGAGCGCGATCCGATTGCGCTGCGCTACCGTCTGCAACAATGCCTGCCGCTCAGTGTGCAGACGCCAGTGATCATTGTGACCGCCGAGGCGCTCGAGGCGCTACCGTATGACCTGTGGCAACAGGGCTACCACATCATACTTGCGCTCCATGAGTTCTTTCCCAACATCGCCTATCCAGCCCTGCGCGAACTGAGCCCAGGCCAGCGTCAGCGGCTGAGTGCGGCGCAGAAGCAATGCGGCACGCCACGCCATGCGCTCGCCTACCGTGATAGCCTGGATTATCTGCTGCAGGTGGTGTTTGACTTTGCGCCTAGTCGGCTGCGTTCATGCGCTGATTGGTTGGCCTGGCTTGAGCGCTACCACGCATGCAATGATCCTATGGCGCAGGTCTTTCTCCAGCACCTTGGGAGCCAACTGCGCCACGTAGCCTTGCTCGCCAGCCTGCCCAACGATGAGATGTTGCGCGATGCAGCGGTCTACCACCGTTTTGTCCAAGCGGAATGGAGCAAGTACCTAGAAAAGCAGGTTTGTGAGCGCACGGATGGGGCGTATCTCTCAGCGGCCATGCTTCCCTTCGCGACCGATGCTGCCCTGCACGATCTGATTCCACGGCTCGTGCGTACGGGCACCCTCACTCCGGTTGCGCTTGCCAACGCCGCCACCCTCCCAACATGGACGCGACCGGCGGTTGTGCAACACAGCGCGGAGCGTCAACGACAGCAATTTGCAGAAGGAGTGGCATGGCTTGAGGCGCAGCTACCACTCAACACCGCTGCGGCAACGCCCCCACTCCGTTGGGAGCAGTGGCAGCTTGTGGCGCGCCGCTGGGCGCAGATCAGCAATTGGCATGCAGCAGCCGAGCATGGACTGGATCACGATCAGGCGAGCAGCTATCGCCTTCTCCAGGCGCGGCTGGATGCCCATTTTGCCCACTGGTTGCATGCCAACTACAGCGCACTGGCTACACGGGCGCTACCCATTCCGCACCATCTGCACCACATCCCTGGCTGGCTGGCCTACCGCTGCCAGCAGCAACCCGATCAGCGCATCGCACTCCTGATCCTTGATGGGATGGCCCTCGCCGACTGGCTGCTCATCCGCGAAATCTGGCAGGCGCGTCATCCTGACTGGCACATCGATGATCGCTTGGTTCTTGCCCAAATTCCGAGCATGACCGCGATCTCACGCCAAGCCTTAATCAGCGGCATGCGCCCAGCAGAGTTTGCAAGCACCCTGCTGCATAATCGGCACGAGCAGCAGCATTGGTCAAACTTCTGGCAACGGCAAGGTCTGAGGCCCGACGCGATCGCATGTGCCCACCTTGCGACCCAGCGCGAAGCCGCGTATCCTGAGGTCATTCATAGCCGACGCATGCAAGCACTCTGCCTCGTCAGTTCAGTCATTGACGCAAAGGTACACAAAGAGAGCCAGGGCGCAGTTGGCTGGCAGGCCACACTGGGGGTTTGGCTTCACGCCAATGATGGACAGCACCAGCCCATCGTCTGGCTGGAAGAACTGATCAAACATCTGTTCAACCTGCGGTATACTGTAGTGATCACAAGTGACCATGGGCACGTTGCGGCGCTCGGCATGGGCCTACCGCAGGAAGGGGTGCTGGTAGAGTCACGCAGCAAACGCGCACGCCTCTACTCCAACCCGGAGATTGTTCGCGTGGTACAGATGCAGTTCGCTGACACCATCGTCTGGACTGACGACGGCCTGTTGCCAGCCCAGACCCAGGTGCTAATACCGCAAGGCCGACGGGCCTTTGCCCCGGGGGGCGAGCTTGTTCTCAGCCACGGTGGTATCACCCTTGAAGAGTTGGCTGTGCCTTTGGTTACGATAATGTGTAGCTAGGGTGCGCGAGGGAACCTGGTTCCCTCGCATTCTTGCAACGAGGGTGCGCGAGGGAACCTGGTTCCCTCGCATTCTTGCAACGAGGGTGCGCGAGGGAACCTGGTTCCCTCGCATCCTTCATCGGTATAACATTATGGAAAAACAGATCGGCTTTCGCCGAAACATCTATTTGAATTGGCTCAATGCCACCGCAGCAATCTGTGCAGAGACGAGCGATCTTCGGGAGCTACGCACCCGTCTTGATCCAATTGTTGCCGAGCAAATAGAGAGCCAAGCAAATCGCCAGGTTGCCATCACCATCTTACTCACAATCTGGGTAAAGACGGCTGAGCGGCATCATGATCTCCAGCATGAAGCGGTAACCCTCTTTGCTCAATCACGTACCGCAAGTGATCGGATCTGGCTGCACTACGGTCTGAGCCTGCTCGCCTACCCCTTCTTTCGCCAAGGCATGGTCACCATTGGCCAGCTCCTGCGCCACCGTGACGCCATTGGTACCCGTGATGTAGCGCAGCGTCTCGTCAGCACGATGGGGCCGCTTGGCGGTTTGCAGAAAGCGACGGATCGCCTCATCTTTTCCCTACGCAACTGGGGCCTCTTGGTCAACACACCAGCGCACGCCACCTATGCGGCTCAGCGTCTGAGTACCACCACGCCAGCAGTTGAACACTGGATGCTTGAGGCGGCGCTAGCCGCGCATCCTGCCCAAGACCTTCCTTTTGCCGACCTGGTGCGTCTACCCGAACTCTTTCCCTTCCACATTGCCCTTGGGATTGATGACATACGCCAAACGAAACGCTTCGAAGTCCAGCGTCAGGGCATGGGCTGGGATATGGTGCGCCTCGCTGAGGTGGCATGAGTTGCTCTATGGTGTCGAACGCCTCCCCTCATCAGCGCGGCGCACGGCGCTTGAACACTATCTTCACCAGGTGGTTGCGCCCAACTTGCCGATCCTTGCCTACGACTGGCAAGCGGCGCTCTGGCATGCCCAAGAACGCGCTCGCCTCACGCTGCGCGGACGTACCCCGTCGTTTGCTGATGGTCAAATTGCGGCGATTGCCCATGTCAATCAACTTGTGCTGGTCACCTGCAACACGGCTGACTTCGTTGATTTTACGGGCTTGGCAGTTGAGGATTGGCGTGTGTGAGGTAACATGTGGTGAGCCACAACCACTCGACATGGAAGCAATTCAGTGTGAATCGCGGGCTGAGTAGGAAGCCCGTATCTCAGTCACCGATTGAGGGTAAGATGCTACTGCCAAACCTCTGGCAAGGAGGGTGCTGTGCTTGAAGCTTTCCGTATTGCAAATTTTAAGAGCTACCGCGAAGCTACCCTTTCCTTTGCTCCGCTTACTCTCCTGATTGGCGCGAATGCATCGGGTAAGAGCAATGCTATTGAAGCGTTACGGCTGCTTGCTTGGTTGGCCCAAGGCCAGCGCCTCACGGAGATCTTGCAGCGCGTCCATACGGATGCGTATGCTATCCGTGGGCGCGTAGGCGACCTAGTCTACAATGCGTCGCCGACGTTTACGTTGGGCTGTAGGGTTGCGGATACGCAGGTTGCCGCATGGAATAGGCTTGATCTCACGATTGCGCTCGATGCGACTGCGCTGCGTATCCACGAGGAGCAGATCACAAGCGCGGATCAGCATGTTCCCCTCTATCGTGTAGAACCGACGGCTGATCCCTCCAGCCACGATCTTCAGGTTGCGTATAACAACTTCGCACGCGGTGGAAGGAAGCCGCATATTGTGGCTACTGATCAGCAGGCGGTCTTCACCCAATTGCTTACACCAGCGCGCTTCGCCAACGATCACCCTCAGTCGCAGCAGGTGATCCCGATGGTAGCGAAAAGGTACCAGACGCTGCTGGAGCAGACCCTCTTCTTGGATCCGCATCCGCGCCGCATGCGCGACTACAGCTTTATGGTTGACGTGCATCTGCGCGGTGATGGCGCGAATGTATCAAGTGTCTTGTATGATCTCATCCATCGACAACAGGCTCACGACCAGGTACTCGCATTCATTCGGGCGCTGCCAGAGCAGGACATTCGCGCCATCACCTTTGTTGAAACGTCGCGCAGCGAGGTGATGGTGCAGCTCACCGAGACCTTCGGCGGGCGCGAGCAAATCCGCGATGCGCCCCTGCTCTCTGATGGTACCCTGCGCGTACTGGCCATTGCGGCCGCCCTGCTCTCTGCGCCAGAGGGTTCGCTTGTGGTGATCGAAGAGATTGACAATGGTGTCCACCCTAGCCGCGCACAAACACTCTTGGCAAACATCCAGCGGGTCGCGCACGCTCGTCGGCTCAGAGTCTTGCTCACCACTCACAACCCCGCGCTGCTCGACGCGCTCCCCCTTGCAGCGATCCCAGATGTTGTCTGCTGCTACCGCAACCCAACTGAGGGTGATAGTTGCCTCATACGACTAGAAGATCTTGCCACCTATCCCGAACTCATTGCCCAAGGTTCACTTGGCGATCTGGTAACGAGCGGAACCCTCGACCGTTTTCTGAAGCAGCGGCAGACGCTTCAGGAACGCCGTGCGGATGCCCTTGCGTGGCTGTCTACCCTTGAGGTAGAGGCAGGTGAAGGGTGAGCATCTGCCTGATCGACACCGGCGTTCTCTGTAATCTGCTGCGTGTGCCGCACCGTGACCAACGTCACGATGAGGCTTTGCGCCAACTCAAAGCATACATTGAGGCCGACATCACGCTCCTGCTCCCCGTGGCCGCGATTATTGAGACTGGCAACCACATCGCACAACAAGGAGATGGACACATACGCCGCGCAACAGCCAGCAAATTCATCACTCAGGTGCAGCACGCGCTTGACGGAACAGCCCCTTGGGTGGCGACGCCTTCGTTTGATGTGCAACTCGTGCGTGGTTACCTCGCCGCATTTCCAGATCACGCCATGCGGGGCATCGGAATGGGCGACCTTTCGATTATCAAAGAGTTTGAGCGCCAGTGCATACTTCATCGCATGCGTCGCATCTTCATCTGGTCATATGACCGCGATTTGATTGGGTATGATCGCATGCCATAGCGGTGCTGCGTAGCGCGAGGCGATCTTCGTTTATCAACTTGGGGTGGTTCCGTGAGACGTTGGTGAATGTGGAGTTGGGGCTGCGTGCCATGACGCTTGAGCGGCTCCAGGGGATTGCGGCGGCACTGCACATTCACATTCATTCGGCTGAACTGATCTTTGACCAGCCCGAACGCGCTCGTTTAAATGTCCAACCCCTCCAACCAATTGCACCACTCACCTAGAGAGGAATGAAACAATGACGATGTTTGCGCGGGTACAATCTGTCGAACCGAGCGACGGCCAACGTGTTCGCGTGGTCTTTACTACAGGAGAGGAGCGCGAAATTGATCTCAGCCCATACATTGCGACCGGGCCTATCTTTGCCCTCGTGCGTACCGATCCCGCCTTTTTTCGCACAGTTTTTGTTGATGGTGGTACCGTAGCATGGCCAAATGGGGCCGACATCGATCCCGATGTGTTATATCATGGGAGAACTCCCCCTTGGGCAGAGGCAACATTGTACACTGAAGAGAGCCGCTCGCGGTAAAGGTTTTTCTGGAGAGAGGAGCGATGTTCAAGGGTGCTTTCCGCTGAGTACTTAGGCCTCTGGCCTGCCCTACCTGCTGATCTTCGACAACTGCGAAGAGCCGCAACTGGTGCGTGACCACCATCCCGGCGGGGCGACGCGGGTGCTGATCACCAGTCGCAACCCCGACTGGCCGGGCGACCTGGGGGTGCAGCGCCATGCGCTCGATGTGCTACACCGCGCCGAGAGCATTGCCCTGCTGCGCCAGCACCGCCCCGAACTGAGCGACGCTGACGCCGACGCGCTGGCTGCCGAGTTGGGCGACCTGCCGCTGGCCCTGCACTTGGCCGGGCGCTTCCTGGCGGGCTTGGCCAAACGCTGGAGCGTAGAGCGCTACCTTGCAGAACTCCGCAGCCCGCGCCTCTTCGAGCGGCTGCCGCTGCGCGAACGGGACGGCACGCTACCAACCGGCCACAACCGCGACGTCGCCCGCAGCTTCGCCCTGAGCTACGAGCGCCTCGAACCCCAAGACAGCGAGGATGCCCTGGCGCTGCGCCTGCTCGCCCGTGCCGCCCACCTCGTACCGGGGGAGGTTCTTCCCACCGCACTGCTCCTCGCCACATCTGGATCGGGCGACACCTAGATCGGCTAGGCAGCTATGCTTCAGCGCAATCCTACGTCGAACGCGCCTTGGCGATACGGGAGCAGGTGTTGGGGGCCGAGCATCCCGATACCGCCATCAGCCTCAACAACCTGGCGATCAATCACTACTACCAAGGTGATCTGGTTACTGCCGAGCGGTTGATGAGCCGGGCGCTACAGATCCGCGAAACGCGG
>NZ_NQWI01000150.1 GCF_002532535.1 Candidatus Viridilinea mediisalina | reverse complement strand
ATAGCCGATAGCCGATAGCCGATAGCCGATAGCTGATAGCCGATAGCCGATAGCCGATAGCCGATAGCTGATAGCCGGACATGGGCGTCTCAATGCGCTTGAATGTCATGAGGCATGCGGCCTGTTCAATGGTAATTGGTATAACAGGAGATTTTCATGGGGAATAATCCGCAGATCACCCATCCCGAAACGGCATGGCTCGTCACCCTCGTGCCGGTGGCGCTGGTCATCCTCGCCGCATTGCTCATCATCTTCGTGCTGCGGCGTCCGGTGGCGATGGCCCTGGCCCGTGTCAGCGACTCGCGGGCGCAGCAGCACGCGAGCAACCTGCCCGCACAACTCATTCCCGATCCGACACTGATCTACGTGGCCCCGGCCCCCTCGCCGCAGGCGGCGCTCATCTTGAGCGCCACGGTCGCCGGAGTGCTGGTGGTGGGCATGCTCTTCGTCATCCCGACGCTGGTCGGGCTGCTGCTGATGGGGCCAATCACCGCCTCGCCGTGACGCAGTGGGAGCGCATGGGTGGTGTTCTCACTTCTCTAATTCAAATAATCGCGATCTCGTCATAGATTTTTTCGCTAAGATATTGGCGCGTTCTTTTATTTGAGTACATGCTCATGTATTTTGTTTTTTAATGTATTCATCTATCGGATAGTTTATCTTAATGAGATGTGCTTTTTTATGTTCAAATGACATTTGTGTTAATTCCCGATTGTTCGTTTGCGCATCTAATAATATAAGATTTCCTATATTGCCAATCAACAACATAGTTGTATCATCGGGTGCCGAGGATTCTGGCATTATATGTTCAGCCAAAACAGCCTACGCCACAGCATACCCAGTAAATTGACGCACACCCGGCTCTTGAAAGCCTAGCACAATCTGATCTTTTGGTATCCCTGATTCTACTAAATCATAGGTTATCCCGCGATCGGTGTCGTCGCGCTGTACCCATATCTTTTCATTAATGATCTCGATGTGAACAAGACAGCCATGAATGCGCCGCACGCCATCCCATCCCTCGGTGATGAGCATAAAGCTGTTGCGTGTGGTATCAAATACCGGTTTGCATTGAATATTGCCATGGGCATAGGGCGTCTCGGTGTATGAGAGGAGCACGCGCTGGATAATCTCTTGGTAGTGCGTTACGGTATCCATTGAATAACCTCCTCATGATCGGGACGAAACACGATAAGGTGTAAATCTTGTTGCTCTATCAGAAGCTTGCCAACAGGTTCGTCAAAAATGGCAAAGAAGGTTGCTTCACGCACCGCCAGGTACAACGTGCGTTCTGGCTCGGTGGTTTCCAGGATGGTGCGGTACAACACAAATTGGCCAAGCGCATTGCGTAAATCTTCGATCTCTGACGGGCCGATAAAACTTTTGATCTCAACCGCAATCTTCTGATCTTGTTGTTCTGCTGCAATCAATGCTTCTGCACCTAAATCTACATACATATCTCTGGTGCCCCACTGCAAGCGCAACGGGTCGTGTGTGATCCGCCACCCCGCTTTGATGAGCGCATGTTTGACCATGTTGTGGTAGATGTCGCGCGCGGGCATGATCGTGATCCTTACAGTTTTTTCTTGATACTCCTTCCATCATTATACACAGCTTACGAGTGGACGAACACCATCAATTGACGACGGGGATCGCCCACGATCTGCGTCACGAGGCGATGGGCCTCGTCTGGATGGTGGAGTGGCTGATCACGGCGCTGCATGACGGGCAGACCGCTGATGCCCAAACATGTGAGCGGCGGCTGCAACGCTATGTGCGGCGGCAGGTCGCGTTTGCGCGGGATCTGCACGATGTGGCGTTGGTGACCGAAGGGCGCTCGTTGCCCCTCCATCCCACGTTGGTTTCGCTGAGCGAGTTAGCGGTGCAGTTGGTGGATGAAGTGGCACCGAGCATCGCAGGCACGGCGATACGCATGAGTGTCGAGACGCGACCTGGAGTCGGTGCGGCGTGGTGTGATCCAGAACGCACCGAGCGCGTGCTGCGTAACCTGCTCCGCAACGCGATTGCGGCGGTCAAGGCCGCAGGCCCATCCGAGGATGCGCGCATCACCATCATTATCGCGCAGGATGGTGAGACGTTGCTGCGTTGTGCGGTTGTCGATTCGGGCTGTGGCATCGCCCCCAATCACCTCACGATGCTAACCCACCGCTTTGTGCGGGTGCGGCTCCCCGGCATGCACGGCGATGGCATGGGCATGGGCCTCACCCTGTCGGCGCAACTGGTGGCATTGATGGGCGGCACGCTCACCATTGATTCATCGGGAGTGGGCATGGGGGCGGTGGCGTCGTTTACGGTGCCAGCCTATGCGAGCGGGGTGGCGAGGGGCGAGTGATGAGCCATGCGTTTTCCATGAATGTGTGGTGGACAATACAACACCAAGAATCTCGATGCCTTCCCCCCTCTCCCACAACGTGGGAGAGGCTTGCCCTGAGCTTGCCGAAGGGGGCAGGGGGTGAGGGCCATCCCTCGCACCCCAAGAACCTATCCGTGGCTTCGGGAGTGAATGATTTGCCCACCCCATCACCACACAAACGTAGGGGCGTAGCAGCGGCCCCCAAGGGAACCATGCCCATACCGTGAACCAAAGGCCGCTGCTACGCCCTGCCAAGAGAACCATGTCCGCACCACATGGCGATGGATTCTTGTTCTTCCCCGGATAGGGCGTAGCAGCGGCCCATACATTCCCTCCTCCTCGGCGATTCTTGAGGAGTGCCGCTGCTACGCCCCTACGTTCCCTTATGATGGGGATGCGACGGGATGCGACGGGATGCGACGGGATGCGACGGGATGCAATGAAACATATGGCGCTTTCATATTTATTTATGCTGTTCAATATAATGCCGTATGGCGACAAGCTCAGGCTCATCACGCACCACCCGATCATGGTAGTTACGTTGCCAAACCTTGCGCTGCTCACCAATGATACCCTGTAGCCGCCGTGCGACCGCTGCCTTATACGAGCGCACAATGGCCCCCAACGAACCAGGGGCAACCGGCAGCCCAAAGGTTCTCACCATCTCGTCTTGATCATCCGTAGATTCTCCGGTGGCCCCATCCGGCGGATCAAACCGATCAACAGAGGGCGTCAACACAATAATCCCGTGAACATGATCGGGCATCACCACCCAAGCATCCAGTCCAACCCGCACCGCCGAACGCCCCCGCCGCCCCGCATCGGTCAAACGGAGCCACTGCTGCTCTGCAATCGCCCGTGCGCTTGGCTTGGCAAACAATGGCTGGCGTTGATAGGTACAGATCGTTACAAAATAGCACCCGCTCTGGCGATAATCATAGCCACGCAACCGCAGTGAACGCCGATGGTGTCGTTCTGGATCGTAGGGCATCGTGTTGCTCCTCGCGCTCATCGAATTCCTCCTCATAGATATACCGCTCATATGGGCAAAAAGATACGGTGGTATTTTCGATGTTGCCAGGTTCATCCATCGTGCGCGCACCCATCCATCACGTCGCGCATGGCGATGGATTCTTGTTCTTCCCCGGAGAGGGCGTAGCAGCGGCCCATACATTCCCTCCTGCGCGGTGATTCTTGGGGCGGGCCGCTGCTACGCCCCTACATTCCCTTACGACGGGATGCCATGCGTTTTCCATGAATTTGTGGCGGAGATCACCAATCCATCACCACACAACGTAGGGGCGTAGCAGCGGCCCCCAAGGGAGCCATGTCCATATCGTAAACCAAAGGCCGCTGCTACGCCCTGCCCATCGGCATCGCAGAATTCAGAACGCAGAAAACAGGATTCAGAACTCAGGAATCAGAACCAATGCGCGAGCGAGGGGAGAGAATAACCCGAAAACCCCTGACGTAGCTGAGGTCGAGGCCGGGAAGGCCGCGGAGCCGCGCCCCGCAGCGAACATTTGTACTATTTTCGTGATATGCGCCCCCCCGAAAAAGTACATCGTCATCACGGCCTGTAAAGTCTTTTGCCAACGCATCCGCCCCCTCAGGGTATGCCTTAGAGCTACTGCTCGCCAACTCCCAAACCGTCCCGGCCAGATCAAGCGCACCACATGCGGCAGCGCCCGCCGCACAGGTGGCGACATCGGGCGCGCCTTCGTTCGATGGCCGCTCAAAGACGGCGTGGCGATCTGTCGGTGCCGTCTCGCCCCAGGGGTAGTTGTGCCGATGCCAAGCGGCATCGTAGGCCGCTGCCACCTCCCACTCCGCCTCACTCGGCAGGCGCACCGTGTAGCCCTGGGGGAGCCTGAGCTGGGCGCTGAGCCAAGCGCAATAGGCCATCGCCTCGTTCCAAGTCACTCCGGTCAGTGCTTGGCGCGGGCGGTGGTTCCAGGGGGGGTAGTTCCACCTCCAGGGTGATGATAGTTCATTTCGCCGATTCCACCAACTCTGCGCCGTCCACCAGTGCCGCTCGTGGTAGCCGCCGTCATCCATGAAGGCGGCATACTGGGCCACAACAATAGGCACACGGGCGATCCAGAAGGCGGGCAGGGTGAGGTTGGCGTGTCGTTCGTCCCGCTCCCAGCCACCGATGCGGTAGGTGCCGGGGCGCACGTAGCACCAGTAGCCCGCCGGTGCGCCAAAGTGTTCGTTGCGCTGGGCAACCTCGTCGTGCCACTGCGCTATGGTGACCGGGATGCGCCAGGTGGTGCTGGCTACGGGCCGCGCTGCGGGGGCGGGGGGCGGCTCGGCGAGGGGCGGCTCGGCGGGGGGCGCGAGGAGCTTGAGCAGGGTTGTGGTGAGGCCCAACCCTGCCCCTACCCCCACGCCCAACCCTACGCCCACCCCTACCGCCGCGCCTACGCGCTCCCCCGCGATCCCCGCCGCGAAGAAGTGGAGCAGCCACGGCACGGGCGCTGGCTGCGGTGGTTGATCGGCACTGGTTGGCTGCTGCGCCGCCGCTGCCTCGCGTTCCACCCGCTCTGCATAGGCCACGCCAAGCGCCCGTTGGCCCACTTCGCTATGGGCCATGTGCTGCAGCAGGCGCACCACTCCTGCGGTGTAGTGTGGTTCGGCAAGGGCCGTGAGCAGGTGCATGTGAATCTCCCCATACTCCTCACGGCTCATGCGGCCTAGCCGCTTGATATAGTCCTGACGGATCTGCTTCACCAAGCGCGTCACCTCAGGCGAGGCCAACGTATCGAGCGCCAACATTTCGCGGTGATCCAAGAACTGCTGGGAGGCCAACGGCAGCAGCAGATGGGTCACTATCGTGCGTCGGGTTAGCGGGTCGTCCGCATCCTCGCTCGGCTTCCAGTTCAGCGCCACCCGTGCCATACGTAGGCAGAGCGCAGCGAAGGGCAGCATAGCACTCTGCGGCAGGCTCGGCGTGGCCTGAAGCGTCGCGGCTGCCTCACGCGCCGCCATGCGCTGCAACATGGCGAGGTAGTCACGCAGGCGCTCCTGGTGCTGCACGATCTGGTAGATGGTGTTGCCCTTGTAGAGATCGCCGCCAGCCACATCCCCCTTGAAGGTCACGTCACCCACATGCCCACTGATCTGAATCAATGCCTGCTGCCCATCGCGCAACGCCACCACTTCCTTGAGAATCTGGTCAAGCCGCGCATCGCTGCGGTCGGCATGGGCCGTTATCGCGGCAATGATGAGATCAGCCTGCGCCACCACCACCGCCCTCAACGCCTCATCAGCCAGCTTCAGACGCGCCATGTCGGCGCTGAGACGCTGGAGCAGATCGTACTGGAGACGCAGCACCTCACGCTGCGCCCCCTGCTCCTCGGCAATGGCTGCGAGGGCCAGCGGTACGGCATCAAGTTCCTTCAGGAGGGTGGCCAACTCAGTGGCGAGCGTCTGGTTATTGGTAGCAGCCGCATCGAGGCGCTGGGCCAACGCCGCAAGCCATGCCGGATCGGGTTGATCATCGGCAAGCGCCGCCCGCATCCCGTCGGTAGCAAGGTTGCCTACCCAACCCGCGAGGGCGTTCATGCCCATACTGGTGAGCCACTCGATCAGCGGGCCAGTGGCCAGCGCCCCCGCGCCCAGGCCAGCAAGGAGTGGCGCGAGGCCCGCTGCGCCCAGCAGGCCCACCGTTGCCGCGCCACCCGCCCCGGCGAGCAGCGCAGGCCAACGGGCGTGGCGAATGCCATCACGGGCGGTGGTGAGGGACGGGGCTTCGGCATCTGGGGGCATGAGGCGCTCCTCGTGCGTAAAGATAAACCTTGATCAGCAAGTATAGCCGATCTGCTTTGAGGATGGCAAAGCCCAGGAGCGCAAGGGGTGTGGCGTAACGTGTTGCACCGCTCGCTTGGTGTCCCCCCTAGTTGGACGAACAACCCATGTTCCCCTGACGTAGGGGCGTAGCAGCGGCCCCCAAGGGAAATCATGCCCATACCACAAACCAAAGGCCGTTGCTACGCCCTCCCGGTGCAATACCACGATGCCATTGGGTGCGATGGAAGGCCATGCGTTTTCCATGAATTTGTGGCGGGCAAATCGCCCATCGCACCCGCCGTGCATTCATGATGAAGACGATCCCCCATTACCCCGCAACGTAGGGGCGTAGCAGCGGCCCCCAAAAGAACCATGCCCACACCGTAAACCAAAGGCCGCTGCTACGCCCTCCTAATGGAACCATGCCCGCACCGCGCATGGCGATGGATTGGTGATCGCCGCCGGGCAGGGCGTAGCAGCGGCCCATACATTCCCTCCTTCGCGGTGATTCTTGGGGAGGGCCGCTGCTACGCCCCTACGTTGGGTGCGCTACGGGATGCTTGCCTTCACGGAGAGGGCGTAGCAGCGGCCCATATATTCCCTCCTTCTTGATGATTCTTGGGGCGGGCCGCTGCTACGCCCCTACAGGTGCGTATGTCGGGATGCATGCCTACTCCCCATCCCCTGTTTCACACTTCGTTTTTTCGGCTATACTAGAGGCGGCCTCGCTTCACAATTTTTCCTGCCCGTGCGCAAGGGCATAGAGCGCGTCTTTCGGAGCCTGATTTGATCAGCAACGCTCCGAGGGGCGCTTTTTTTTGTGGTTTTTTTCATGCATGCTCGTTCCCTCTCTCTCTTGCTTCTCTTCGTCGTCGCGCTCGTCTTTGGGCTGAGCGCGTGCGGCGTGCCATCGCGCCTGAGCTATGGGCAGCGTATGGCGACGGCGGAGACGCAGGGGTGCTGGGAAGGGGCGCTGCGCACGCCGTTGCCGGTGACGGTCACGCCGCTGCCGGTGACGGTGGAGCCAACGCAGGTGGTTAACCCAGGCGATCCGACCCATACCCCGGCCCCCAGTGCGACGCCGCTGCCCACGACGACGCCCCTGCCGCGCTGTACGCCGCAGCCGGGGGAAACGTTGGAGCCGTGGCCTACCCCGTGGCCCACGCACGCGCCCGTGCCGACGCGCACCAACGCGGATCACCAGTTCCCCGTGGTGGATCGCCAGTCGCTGATGCTCCTCCCGAATCCCATCTTTGGGATGTCGCTCGCCGTTCACCCTACCGAGGGCTGGCCGGTGGTGGCTGCCGTTGATGTTCCCTTTGGGCAACGTGGCGCGGTGCCACGGGTCTTTGTGCGGGTCTACGACCCGGCGCGGGGCGGTTGGCAGCCGACGCAGCACGTCAGCACCCATGCGAGTGCGCCGGAGCGAAGTCGCACGGTGGCCGTCGCCGTCGCCGGTGATGGCGCGATCCATGTGGTGTGGGGCGTGACGGAGTTCCCCGCGATGGGCTTGTATGCCAGCACGAGCCGCGACCGGGGGCAGACGTGGAGTGCGCCGCATTTGCTCGGTTCCTACCGCGCCGTTTTGGATGCGACGGCCACGCTCGATAACCACCTCTTCGTGTTGGCGCTGCGCCACGAAGCGGCGGCTGACGTGGATCTGTTCCATCGCACGCCGGATGGGGTCTGGCAGCCCAAGCAGACCGTCCCCACCAATGGAGCGACCTGGTCTTCAAGTGCCGGGGCGCTGCTCGTCGTGGGTGATGGGGTGCCAGGGGTTCAGCGGGCGCTTGTGGCAGCGGTGACAACCTATGGCAGCCGTGTGGATCTCTACCGCAAAGGATGGGATGACGCCACTTGGACGATGCAGCACCGTATGGTGGGCCAAGAAGCGCTCTGGACGATACGGGGCGTTTCGGTCGATCTGCCTGATGCGAACGGCGGTGGGGTGTCATCGCTGGTTGGGTTGCAGATGAACCCACGCTTCGGGGCGGGTGGCGTCTACGCGCTCACCTCGCGGGATGGTGGGGTGCAGTGGGGCGAGGCGGAGGAAATTGTTCGTGCTGATGGTGCCACCATTGAAGCGGTGGCCGTCGCCGCCGATCCGGTGGCCCAGGCGTGGATCTCCGTCTGGACGTGTTGTGCCGGTGGGCTGTGGGGCAATGGCGAGAATACCCACTTCGCCAGTTGGCGCACGCTGGATGCTCCCGCATGGAAGCCCGCCTCGTTTGCCGAGCGCGTCCCGCTGGTGAGTGGCGGGGCTGCCGTGGGTTCTGTTGCCATCGCCCAGCCGCGCAACCTGCCCATTGTCTGGATGGCGTGGGTGGAGAACGCGCACGAGGTCATGATCCGCACGCTTGATGTGCGCCGTATCGTGCCGACGTTAGCCTATCCCACGCCCACGCCGACGAGTCCCCCCGGAGGTGCGCCATGAGGCTGACCTCCACCCCTTCAAAGAAACTCACGCGAAGGCGCAAGACCGCGACGGGTTGGCATGCTTACGCCAAACCCCTTGCGCCGCTGCGCCCTGGCGTCAAGAACCCCGTCGTCTCTGAACAGTGTTGCCCCATGCCGACGGCCCACCCGGTTGCTGGCTCGCGCTTCGCGGTGTACCTCCTGGCCGTTCTCATGCTGCTGCCCTTGTTGGCGTGTGGTGGGCTGGCTCACCTTGACCAGGTGGCCCCCGTGGAGGGATCGCCCGGCTGGGCCTGCCCCAGCCCCACGCCGCGCCCGTGGGGGCTGAGTGGCCCAGAGAAGTCACGCAACCCGCGTCCGACGGCGGTGCCAAGCGGCCCGCAACAGGATGACGTGGAGTATTACGCCGAATGGGAACAGGAATACCCCGACAGTACCTTGCGGCCCTTCCCCAGCCCGACCCCCTACGTGCGCATGGGGACGACCGCTCGTTTTGGGCAGCGTATGCGCATCCCTCCCGTCTTTGCCTTGGTCACCGCAACCGGGGGAGCCGTACAAGCCGACGGGCAGCAACTGCACACCATCAGGATCGAGTGGACGAACCCTACCTCGCGCACCATCCCGATCCACTACGGGGCGCAGGTGCAATTAACGGGCGTGACCGGCGCCGATGGGCGGGTGGCCACGGGCGTCTGGGCAACGAGCAGCGCCGCGCTGCGTCGTGCGGGCAACCTTCCCGACGATGCGGATGTAGGCCTGCCCGACACGATCCCGCCCGGGGTCACCGTGGTAGACGTACCCATCTTGGCCCCGCAAGGCACGCCCCATACCGTCGCCCTGACGCTGCATTGGGCTGCACCGCCGCTGCCGCCAGGGACACCCACGCCAACCCCGACGCCCAACTCCGACCTGCGCGCGCCGGGGGCGCAGACCCTCCGCGTGCAGTTTGTGAATGAGCAGCCCCGTTGGTACGAACCCGATGAGCCGGAGTGTCGCCATCCGGGGGCGACGACGCCGTGGGACGACGGGGCCGGCGAGGGGATGCGCGCCGTTCCGCTCGACCTCCCGCCGGGGGCGAGTCGGGTGGTGCAGATCGCGCTCGCACAGCAGGGCAAGCCCTATGTGTGGGGCGCGAAGGGGCCGCACGCCTTCGACTGCTCCGGGTTGATGACCTGGGCCTACGCCCAAGTTGGCATCAGCATCCCTCATGGCACATCCGGCCAATGGCCGGGCATGCGGCCCGTGCATGCCGCTGCCGTGCAGCCCGGCGATCTCGTCTTCTTCGCAATAGAAGGGAGAGGAATCGATCACGTCGGCATGATGATCGGCGGCACGCGCATGGTGCATGCCGCCAGCCCCGCGTTAGGCATCCGCATTGATGACCTCAATTCGCCCTACTACCGCGTGCCTGGGCGATTGCAAGGGTTTCGGACGGTGAGGTGAGGGATGAAGGATGAAGGATGAAGGATGAAGGATGAAGGATGAAGGATGAAGGATGAAGGATGAAGGATGAAGGATGAA
>NZ_NQWI01000009.1:61101-81099 GCF_002532535.1 Candidatus Viridilinea mediisalina | reverse complement strand
TATGCTCGGCTTTCGGATTTTCGGCTATCGGACTTTCGCCTATCCCAAGAGGGGAGAGAATAACCCGAAAACCCCAGTTGAAGAGGAGGTTGACGGGAAGGTAGCGGTCCCGCGCCCCGCAGCGAACACTTGTACTGCCATCATACCAACTAGCCCCTCGAAGGGGAACGACATTTTCTTCGCTTCGGTACTCTTTGGACTGCTGAAAATCAGCCTCCACCTTCTCACTCCGCGCCGGATAGCTCTCCCAATGGCTGCACGTCCACTCCCAGACATTGCCGACCATGTCGAGCGTCCCGCATGGTGCGGCACCCGCCGGGCAGCAGCCCACCGGCGCAGGTCGCCCTAGCTTGCTCGCATCGTAGATCGCTAACTCTGGCGTCGGTTCCACTTCGCCCCACGGGTAGCTGCGCCGCTGGCCTTGCGCGTCGTAGGCCGCTGCCGCCTCCCACTCGGCTTCAGTGGGCAGGCGCACAACGTAGCCGCTGGGCTGAAGTTGTTCACTCAACCACGCGCAGTAGGCGCTCGCTTCGTACCAGGTTACGCCGATGACTGGCTGGTTTTTGTTGTTGAAGCGCGCGTCGTTCCATCCCCACGGCTCAGTGTGCTTATTCCGCTGCTTCCACTGCCAGCCATTGGGCGTCCACCAGCGTTCCGCATCGGGCCCGTAGCCTTCCGCGACAAAGGGGGCAAATTGGGCGACGGTGATCGGGTAGCGGGCGAGCCAGAAGGCGGGCAATTGGATCATCGCCCCGCCTGTCAGTATACGCCGTGCAGCACTTTGCAACTTCCCAACCACGCCGCTGCCCGAGCGCTGCTCATCTCCTGGCCAGTCGCCAATCTGGTAGCGACCGCTTGGCACGTAGCACCAGTAGCCCGTTGGCTCGCCAAAGTTTTCGTTGCGCCGCGCAAGTTCGGTCTGCCACTGCGCTATGGCAAGCGGAAGACGTGGATCACCCAACTGGCCAAGCGCGGTGCCAGCCTCGATCCGCTCGCTAAGCGGCAGGGCCGGATCGGGCTGTTGGAGCAGCCCGCTGAGTCTACTACGCAGATCATCCTCGAAGCGCTGAAGATCATGCTGTGTGGTGGTGAAGGCCTCTTGTCGGCCAACTTCGGTGTAGCAGTCGGCGGCAAGCAGGCTGTCACGCTGCTGTTGCAGGCGCGCTTTCTGCTGCTTGCCGCAACGGGGTGAGACGAGCAGTTGCAGCCAGTGAAAGAGATTGTCGTACTTCTCTTGGCGTAAGAGACGGCCCATGAGCAGGCGGGCCACTTCGCGCCAGCGTTCGCCACCAGCAACCCACTGCGTATAGGCGAGGCTAATCCCTTGGCTATCACGCCCGGCGAGGTGGCATGCCGCGAGGTACTCCTCGAAGGTGAGGTGGGGAAAGACGTAGGTCTCGTCGGCCTCTTCGAGCAGCAGGCCGCTCTCTTCGAGCAGCAGGCGCATGAAGATCTCGCGCGGTTGGGCCGCCTGCGCCCGCGCATCGTTGGGCTGCACGGGGTTGAGCTTGCGCGCAAAGAAGCGCTCCAGCGCATCACGCAGCAGCGGGCCAGTCAGCACCCCGCGCCCATCAACCTGCTGCTGGTGGGCCGTAAAAGCGAGTTCGTGGAGGGCGGGGCGCAGATCTTCCACGGTGAGATAGGGTAGGCCTAAACGCTCGCCAAGCCGCAGCTTACGGCGATCCACATCGCTCGAACGCACGCCTTCCCAACGGTCGAGCAGCAACTTGACCAACTCCTCGTAGACATCGGCGCGGCGCTCGGGCATGCGCGTGTTGTTGTAGTCCAGCAGTACCAGCATGGTGAGCAGCAGTGGTGAGGTGGCGAGTGAGCGCAGGGTGGCGCGTTGGGGTTGGCTGAGTAACTCTATGAGACGCTCAACGCGCGGCGCTACTTCATCAGAGCGGTAACGCCCCTGGCCATCTGCGGCAGTTGCCGCATACCAACGGGCGATAAAGTTGCGCACTTGGCCAAAGGCGAAGGGCTGGAGGTAGCGCACCGCCCACCCTTCGCGCAGTTGCCAGGCCGCATCCTGCTCATAGGGGCGCGTGCGACATGTAACCACCACCGGCGCATGGCCAACCTGACGCGCAAAGGCGCGTATGGCATCGGCAATGCGCTCACGCCGCGAGCGGGGGCCGCTACAGGTCGCTTCGCGGATGCCCGATACCTCGTCGAGGCCATCAAAGAAGAGGAAGGCTTTGCCACCAATGATCGCCGCCTCCACATGCGCCCGTAAGCCCTCACGCAGCCTGCCCGCCCCCAGCGCCGGACGCAACAGCGCGGCAACGAGCGTATCCAGATCCTGCTGCGGATCGTCGCTGAGTTCCTGGGCAATTGGGCCAAGCGGACAAAAGAAGGGGATGCGGAGGGTCTTGCGCCCACTGAGCAGGCCGGTGGCGATAAAGACGGCGAGGTGGCGCAAGCCGGTGGACTTCCCAGAGCCAGGGCTACCAAGCAGCACCAAGCGCGGAGCATGCTGCACAGCAGTAATCAGCGTCTCGGGCTGATACCAATAGCCCTCCCATGATTCGTCGTCCCGACGCATCTCTTGCCGCGCAGCATGCCACAGCGCACTGAGCGGGCGCTCGCCAATGGAGAATGGCCGTGGCTGCGACGCGGGCTGAGCGCGCCCCTCATGCGGCAAACGCACCGGCAAGCGCACCCGTTCAGGGAGTTGCTCATCGGGGTTGCCATCCTTCAATGCTTGCACGAAATCATCGCGCTCAAGGCGAGAGACTTGATCACTCACCGGACGCAGCAGATCGGTCGTCAACGAGGTATAGACCTTGAGCAACGCAATCTCCGGCATCACCGCCTGATCGCGCCCGCTGCGGTCGCGGTCGAGCAACTTACCGAGGCGCAGATAGCCGTGGTCGGCAATCAGGCCACGCAGGTAGCTATCAAGCAGCGGCTTGGCATCGGGCGGCGGCTGTGCGCCAAAAAAGAGCTGAATGGTGCCCTGGTTCACCCCAACGGCAGTGCCGTGGAGTCTGCCGCTGACATTGACCGTGCCACTGGTATCACTTGGCCGGGCGGGAAAGACCTGCGCCTCAACATGGGCGCGTTGGGCCGGGGTCAGGTTCGCATGCCTAGCCAACGCACCCCGCGCCATCTCTTCGCCCTCTGCGCCCCAATCAGTAAGCAGAGTACGAAGCTTTCCAACAAAGGCGGCAAGTTCAGCGTCGGTCATCGTGAGATCTTTCGTGTGGAATCCTTTAGAAGCTGTCTGAAAAGCCGGGGGGCACACGCTGGAGTGCCGGCTTTAGCCGGCTAAAGCCGGCACTCCAAATCAGACAGCCTCTTAAAGCTGAAGGCGTGTTTCTAAAACCATCCCAAAGGAAGGCTACAAAACTGCGGTCGCTCCCACTACAACCTCTGTGCTCTCGGTGCCTCTGTGGTGCAATCCTCTGTACCTCGCTCTTCTCGTTGGCGTGCGGTCGCTCCCACTACAACCTCTGTGCTCTCGGTGCCTCTGTGGTGCAATCCTCTGTACCTCGCTCTTCTCGTTGGCGTAAGGTACCTGAGATCACCCCAAATGAGCATGAAAGACCTGATTGAAGGTCTCAGGATGCTCAAGGTAGGGCGTATGGCCACATGCGGCCAACTCCACCTCGTGGAAGCGCCCGCCTGCGGCTTCGTAGCGCCGCAAAAAGCTGCGCGTCTGGCGCTTCATGGGTTGGGGCGGAAAGACCGCTTCGCCGGGCCAGTTGGGCATAACTCCGAGTTTGCCAAGGGTGCCTAACTCCAAGAGGCTCTGATCACTCACAATCTGGTCGTCGGCCCCATGCACCCAGAGGATCGGTGGCTTGTTGGTGGCCCCTAGGATACGGGCGGGGCCGTCGCCTACATATTTGGGCGAAAGGGCGTTATTTGGCCCCAATACGCCCGGCCCCACCCCCGGCCAATTGGCGCTCGTGACCAGATCGCCAGGGTGGTGGTCGGGCCGCACCTTGATACTGAGCAGGCCGGAGAGCAACTCCTCTTCGCGGGCGGGGCGAAAGGGCGGCTTCCAGTAGTAGGTGTTCATAATCACACGCGGAGCGGTCTGGGGGTTCTCTTCACTCCGATCCTGGGCTGCTTCGCGCTTGGCAAATTCTTGGCTTACTAAGCCGCCACCAGAGCCAGCGAAATCGGGCCAGCATGGGGTTCCCTCGACATCTTTGGTGCCGCCAAAGCCATAGGGCGAGCCAGGCGCAGCCAGTGTGACCGTCAGCAAGCGTTCGGGCGCGGTCGCCAACATGCTCCAGATCACACTCCCGCCGAGTGAATGACCAACCACATGGAAACGGGTAATGCTCATGGCATCAGCAAGGGCAAAGATGTCATCAGCAAAATCGGCCATGCCTCGCGTCGCATCCACCGGCTGAAACTCCGTATCACCATAGCCACGCAGATCGGGGGCAATTGCACGGAAACCCTCTGGCAAGGCCAGCATCGTCTCTTCCCAGAAGGTAGCGCAGGAATTATTGCCATGCACAAAGATCACCGGCACGCCATCTTCCGGCCCCGACAGACGCACATGTTGCGTGAGCCGAGCCGTCTGCACCATCCGCGACGCAATTCCGGGCATGAGAGGGATGCTACTCATTGGGGGACTCCTTAACGTATTGAGGTTACACCTTGCGGTGGGGGCAGGGCAGAACATCTGATACTAAAGCCACGGATAGGGCTTTGGGATGCCCTGAATGGCCCTCACCCCCTACCCCCTTCGGCAAGCGGCCCCTGAGCTTGTCGAAGGGCAGGGCACCGCCTCTCCCACGTTGTGGGAGAGGGGCGAAGATACCGCAGCTTTGTTGCGTTGCTTTGTGCTCTTTTGCGGCAATGAATGTGCGCTATTTCCTAATTTCCTATTTCCTAACTTCTGTATCCTTCACATACAAACGAGCAAGCGTCTGCTTATCCAACTTGCCAGCGGCGGTCTTGGGCAGGGGGCTTGCTTGAACAATGATCCGTCGTGGCAGCTTATAGCGCGCTAGGTGTGCCCCCGCGAAGGCCAGTAGGTCGTCGGGATCGAGGGTCTGCTCAGGCAGGGGCACTGCCACCGCCAGCGGAATTTCGCCCCACTTGGGATCGGGGGCGGCGATGATACAGACTTCGGCAACGGCGGGATGAGCCGCGAGGATGCTTTCGACCTCGGCGGGGTAGATGTTTTCGCCGCCAGAAATGATCACATCTTTGAGGCGCCCAACAATCGTGTAGTAGCCTTCAGCATCGTGGTAGGCGAGGTCGCCGGTGCGTAGCCAGCCTTCGGGCGTAATCGTCTGGGCTGTCTCGGCGGGACGGTTCCAATAGCCTTGGCAGACGTGGGGGCCGCGCACCCAGAGTTCGCCAACCTCATCGGGTTGGCAGGCTTCGCCTTGGGGGTTGGTGATGCGTGTTTCGACAAAGAAGAGCGGAAAACCAACCGCCCCCGGTTTACGGCGCACATCGGCGGGCGGCAACCAGAAGGTATTGGGGCCAGCCTCGGTCAAACCATAGCCGGTCTTAAAGTCAACCCCACGCTGCCAAAAGGCTTCAAAGATGGGCGTAGGACAGGGGGCACCGCCGCTAATCACCAGCTTGAGGCGGCTAAAATCGGCCTCGGCCCAGCGGGGATGCTGCTGCAACGCCACAAACATTGTCGGTACGCCAAAGAAGATCGTGACATGCCCGGCAGCCAAGAGGTCATAAATCTGATCGGCATCAAAGCCCCGGCAGACAATCGAAGCCCCGCCAGCCATCACCAGGGGCGCAGTGAAGACATTGAGCCCGCCGGTGTGGAAGAGCGGCGTATTGAGGATCGCCGTATCGTGTGCATCAAGGCCCCAACTCATCACCGTATTGATCGCATTGAAGGTAATATTGCCATGCGTCAGGATGGCCCCCTTGGGCACCCCCGTCGTCCCGCCGGTATAGCAGATCACCCAGGGATCATCCCAGGCGAGCGTTGCAGGTTCGATGGAATCGCTGCACGCCTCACGGGCGCTCAAGGGCAGATCATCGGGGTGCGCCAGAGTCGTCGCGTCAAGGGCCACCCAGTGGCGCACCGAGGGCGCTTGGGAGCGGAGGGCTGCGGCCATAGTGGCAAACTCCGGCCCATAGACCAAGACACTTGGCGTCGCGTCGGCCAATAGAACCGCCAATTCCCCTTGGGTCAAGCGCCAATTGAGTGGTTGCAGGATTGCGCCCAACTTCCCACAGGCAAACCAGATGTCAAGGAACGAGACGCAGTTGTAGGCCAATACGGCCACCCGCTCGCCGCGCTCAAGCCCAAGCTGACGCAGCAACCCAGCGGTACGCGCAGCCGCCCGATTCCACTCCGCATAGCTAATCGGGCGCATGCCTTGCTGCGCGTCATAGAGCGCCACCCGCTCCGGTGAAAGCCGGGCGCGCCGCCCAAGCCAATCGCCCAGATCCATGGATAGTTGTTTCATAGCGGGAAGGTACGGCTTCGCCTTGAAGCTATGCGCGTTAGAATATAGTTAATGAGATGTAGGGTTGCCACCCTAAAACCCACTGTTGGGGCTATGCCCCAAACCTCGTTTTTTGTTCTATGTTGGCGGCGAAGCCGCCAACATAGAACAAAAGCAGTTTTTTGAGGGGAGGCTTCGCCTTCCCCAAACCCCCGCCGGAAGGCGGAGTACCTCTGAACACGTTTTATATTACCATAAGGTCAAAGCGTATGCCCCAAGTAACAATTGCTATACAATAGCATCATGCAAGCTACTGCCCACATCCTTGTTGTAGACGACGAAGCCAGCATCCGTACCATTGCCCGCGCCTATCTTGAACAGGCCGGTTTTCAGGTTACCTGTGTCGAGCATGGGGCTGAGGCGTTGCGTTTGGCGCTCAGCGATCCGCCTGATCTGATTCTGCTTGATCTGAATCTGCCGGGTATGGATGGGACTGAGGTGACCGCCCGCATCCGTGAGCATTCGGATGTCTTTATTATGATGCTGACCGCCCGTAGTGATGAGAGTGATCGCGTGGCTGGGCTGCGGCTGGGGGCCGATGACTACCTCACGAAGCCCTTTAGCCCGCGTGAGTTGGTGGCGCGCGTTGAGGCCATCCTGCGCCGCCGCCGTGGTGCCCCCCAGCGCGATGCTGCCCTGCGCTTCCGCTCTGTCACCCTCGACCCCGAAGCGCGCACGGCTAGCGCCAATGGCCAAGCCCTCGAACTGAGCCCTACCGAGTTTGATCTGCTGCATGCCTTCGTCCGCCACCCTAATCGTGCCCTCAGCCGCGAACAACTGATTGAACTGGTCTGGGGCAGTGATTTCTACGGCACCGACCGGGTGGTGGATGTCTATGTGGGCCAAGTGCGGCGCAAGCTCGAAGCAGCCACGGGCAGCATCCTCATTGCTACGGTACGCGGTGTTGGCTATCGCTTCACTGATGAACGTCTGCCATGAACCAACTCAGTTGGCGCCTCGTCGCCGCCCAGATGCTCGTTGTCATCGTTGGTGTTGTGGTTCTCGCCGTGACCGCCAATATCATCGGTGCAACCATTTTCGCTACCGATCTCCATGATCTGCTCGGTGTCACCAATAGTGACATTGAGGCGGCAATGCTCGCAAGCTTCCGCAGTGCGATCACCAAAGCCCTGCTGATTGCAGGCTCGGCAGCGGCGCTGGTGGGGCTACTCACCAGTATTCTGCTGTTGCGCCAGATTTTGCGCCCCCTCAACGAGATTGCCCGCAACAGCCAACGTATCGCTGATGGCCACTATGATGAACGGGTCGCAGTGCCAAGCAGCGATGAACTGGCGATTGTTGCCACCAGTTTCAACCAGATGGCTGCCAGCCTGGCCCAAGTGGAGCAGCAGCGCGTTGCTATGATTGGCAATGTGGCCCACGAGCTCCGTACCCCGCTCACAGGCATCGAAGGCTACCTCGAAGGGCTGATTGATGGCGTCTTTCCGCCCGAACCAGAGACCTTTGGTGAGATGCAGCACGAAGTGCGGCGTATGCGCCGCATTATTGACGACCTCCAAGCCCTCTCGCACGTCGAGGCGGGGCAGGTGAGCCTACAGATCAGCGCCGTAGACCTGAGCAGCATCGCGCAGCGGGTGGTCAACCAACTGCGTCCCCAGACGATTGCCAGCAGTCTGGAGCTATCCCTGCAGCCCGCCAGCAGCCCCCTGATCGTCCGCGCCGATCCCGACCGGCTCGCGCAGATTCTGCTCAACCTCGTGGGCAATGCCATTCGCTACACTCCCGAGGGCGGCTGCATTACGGTACGTTTGAGCGCCCAGGCCGAACTGGCCCAGGTTGAAGTCATAGACAGCGGGATTGGGATCAGTGCCACCGATCTACCGCTGCTCTTCGAGCGCTTCTACCGCGTTGATCGTTCGCGGGCGCGCAGCAGCGGCGGCAGCGGGATTGGCCTCACCATCGCCCGCCACCTTGCCTGGGCCATGGGCGGTGAACTGAGCGCCAGGAGCCCCGGGCTAGGCCAAGGCAGTACATTTACCCTGACCCTACCTTTGGAAGGGAGGAGGGATGAAGGATGAAGGATGAAGGATGAAGGATGATACCAATTACCATTGAACAGGCCGCATAACAGATTACGTCAGACCGCATTGCAATAAGGTGTACCCTGCTTGTCACTCGCCACTCATCACTCGTAACTGGTATGAAGGATGAAACAGGTGATGCGGTGCGCCGCGACGCTGGCTGAGCTTGTCGAAGCCAGCGTCGAGGCACACCGCAACAAAGAAACGGGGATGGCCCAGCCACCCCCGTAGCCTAAGTACAGCAACTAGGCACAATACCTTATCAAATAAGCTCGTGCAAAGCCGCAAAGGTTTGGCGTTCAAACGCAAAAAACCTTGCGCCTTTGCGTCAAGAAACCCGTCGTATTTGCAAGGTATTGCAACTAGGCATACTCTTCGACATCGTTGAAGCGCAGCGCACCAACCCCCAACGGGCCAACGTTCATGCGCTCGTTCAACATTGCCACCATCTCGTGAACCTCAGCATCATCAAGGGCTTCAAGCACCTTATGCCACATGACAGGGCTGAGAACCACACTCGTGATCGAACCCTCACCGTCAACGATGAACTGGACACTCTTGGTGAGTTCTTCTGGCGTCATGGTCATTTGGGTCTTCCTCCTCGTAATTATATGACCCGATGAATCATATTCTAGGCGCGGGAGATACAAAGAACGTTAAGGGAACATTATGCCTGTAGCCTATAGCCCCTTGCCTATAACCTGAGAGTCTCCCCCCTCAGCAACGCAAGTAATGGTACAATAGAGCGTGCCTTACGGCTCATGATCCGTGAACATTGCACAATCCTATGCCCATTGCTTATCAGGAGCAGTCGCAACTGACCTGTCCCGCCTGTGGTGCCGAGTTTACGGCGGCGCTCTGGTTGATTCTGGATGCCCAAGAAGCACCAGAGGCGCTTGAGGCGTTGCTGCGCGAAGAGTTGAATGTCGTGACATGTTCGGCCTGTGGCCAGCGCGGCCCTGCTGGTACACCACTGCTCTTCCATGATGCGTTGAACCGCCGGGTCATCTTTGCCCCTGCCCCCGCTTCGGCGGAGCATGAGTGGCGCGAACAGGCCCGTGAACTGCACGCACTGCTCGTCGGTTCACTCCCCGAAGAGCAGCGCAACCCCTATTTGGCTGAGGTTGAGATTGCCCAAGACCTTGGTGGCGTGGCTAGATTGCTGCGTCGTGCTGCGAAGCGACGGCGAGGCGAGGCAGCGGGAGGCGGAGAGGCGCGAGGCGGGGCGGCGCGAGGCGGGGCAGCGCGAGGCGAGGCAGCGCGAGGCGAGGCAGCGCGAGGCGAGGCAGCGCGAGGCGAGGCAGCGCGAGGCGAGGCAGCGCGAGGCGAGGCAGCGATGCGGGAGGCTGCTGGTGGCACTGAGGCCGAAGTGCCAGCGCTGCTTGTTGCGGTTGAGGCGTTGTTGAGCGCCAATAGCAATGAGGAGCTTGATCAGGTCTTGGCGGCCTATCCACTCCTGCTCGATCCAACGAGTGATATGACGCTGGCACAGTTGGTTGATGTGGCCATTGAGCAACGGGCCTATGATGTTGCAGAGAGTTTGCGAACCGCACGCGCCTTGTTGCATCGTTTGGTAACGTTGGTGCAAACTGCGCCCCAAACGCTTCCACCCGTAACCACAATCCTGGCCCAAACTGAACCCGACTTGGCCCATAGTACGCCGCCGGTATCCGAGCTTGCCCCACCTGCCCCTGAGCCAAGTTCGCTTCCCACTGCACCTGTTGCCCAAGGGCTTCATGAGGAGGCGATCACGGCCTTGTTGCATACGCAAAGTGCCGCTGAACTCGCAGCGGTGGTTGCAACCTACCCGGCATTGGCTCACCCAAGTGCTGATCGGAGCTTGGCCGAGCGGATTGATTTGGCTCTTGATGAAGGCAACGAACGCTTGGCCCTCCTGCTTGAAGAGCGCCGCGAAGCTCTGGCCCTCCTGCACAGTGCGCCCCCGCACCATGGGCCAAGTCTCGATGAGGCGCTTGAAGCGCTGCTCATTGCAGCAGATGAGGCTGCGATTGCCGCCGCCCTTGAAGACTATCCAATCCTGCTTGAAGAGTCCGCCGCCCAAGCATTATGGCAGTTCGCTGCCGAAGCACGGGCCAGCGGCGATGAGGAGTTGGCCCGCTATGCCCTGGAATGCCGCACAATGTTGCAACGGGTGCGGGATGGTTTGAAAGAATAGGGACGAAATCCATGCACAAACGTACTCCGCTCTTTGAGACCCACGTTGCTATGGGGGCTCGCATGGTCGAGTTTGGCGGCTGGGAGATGCCCGTGCAGTATCATGGCATTATTGAGGAACATCGTGCCGTGCGTGAGCAGGCCGGGTTGTTCGATATTAGCCATATGGGCCGCTTTATGGTGCGCGGTTCACAGGCTGAGGATTTTTTACAGCAGATGTTGACCTGCAATGTCGCCGCGATTCCCTTTGGCCAGGCCAGCTATGGCCTGCTCTGTCAGCCTGATGGCGGCGTGGTAGACGATGTCTTTGTCTACCACCTGCTCGATGAATTCCTTGTGGTGGTGAATGCCGCCAATCGTGATAAAGATTGGGCATGGCTCAATCAGCATAGCTCCGGTTTTGACGTTGAACTGGAGGATCGCTCGGAACGTTGGGCTATGCTTGCGCTCCAAGGACCCCAGGCGCAGAGCCTTTTAGCCCATGCGCCCGATTCGACCACGAGTGATCTCGCGCATCTGCCCTTCCATAGTGTGGCCTTGACTACCATTTTTGGCTTTACAGCCCTGATTGCGCGTACCGGCTATACCGGCGAGGATGGCTTTGAGTTGTTCTTTGAGGCACACCATGCCGCAGATGTGTGGAATGGTCTGCTGGCTCTGGGCCAGCCGGGGAGTGTCCAGCCATGTGGCTTGGGGGCGCGTGATAGTTTGCGCTTTGAAGCCTGTCTGCCGCTCTATGGCCACGAGTTGAGTCCTCACATCAACCCCTACGAAGCCCGCCTAGGTTGGGTGGTGAAGCTCGATACGGGCGACTTCATTGGCCGCGATGCCTTGGTTGCGATTAAAGCCCAAGGCCCCGCCCGCCGCTTGGCTGGCTTTGAGTTGCTCGCACGCGGGGTGGCCCGTAGCGACTACCCCGTCCATAACCTTAATGGCATGCCGGTTGGCCATGTCACGAGCGGGATGCCCACACCAACTCTAGGCAAACCATTGGGCATCGCCCTTGTACCCAGTACCCTTAGTGCCGAAGGCAGCGAGTTTGATGTTATCATCCGCGAACAGCCTGTACGCGCTCGTGTGCTGAAGATGCCCTTCTATAAGCCGCGCTACAAGAAGCTGTAAGTGGGCATTACGTTAAGTTCCCGGTGGGGGAGGCTCCGCCTCACCCAAAAAACTCTTTGTTAGCGCGAAAAAGCTCTGGGCCGTGACGTTGGCTGAGCCTGTCGAAGCCAACGTCGCGGTGGCTTCGACAGGCTCAGCCAACGCGACGCATCCCTACGAGCCCAAGGCTTTTTCGCGCTAACAACTCTTTTCGTTCGGTGTTGGCGGCTTCGCCGCCAACACCGAACAAAACATGGGGTTTATAGTCATGGCGACCAACATTCCAACTGAGTTGCGCTACAGCAAGACCGATGAGTGGGTACGGGTTGAAGGTGCTGAGGTCGTGGTTGGTATTAGCGACTTTGCCCAGCACGCTCTGGGCGACATCGTCTATCTTGAATTGCCGAGCGTAGGTGCTGTTGTTCAAGCAGGTGCCTCGTTTGGTGTGATCGAATCGGTGAAGGCCAGTTCTGATCTCAATGCCCCCGTTGGTGGCGAGGTGATCGCGGTGAATAATGAGCTTGAAGCTTCCCAAGAGGCAATTAACCAAGACCCCTATGGGGCCGGTTGGCTCATTCGGCTGCGTCCCTCCGGTGACGAAGATGAATTGATGGACGCCGAAGCCTACGCTGCCCATTGTGCCGAACGCAATCATTAGAAGTTGTCTGAAAAGCTAGTGGGTACGTGCTGGAGTGCCGGCTTTAGCCGGCTGAAGCCGGCACTCCAACGCCAGTTCATAGACTTTTCAGAACCCCGCTGGATAGAGGGAAATGCGGGGGAACCAGGTTCCCCCGCCCCCCTTCCTACCCAAATCAGAGAAACTAAGAGTAAGGATCATGTCCCACTATATCTCGATTACCGAAACCGAGTGCGCTGAAATGCTTGCGGCGATTGGGGTGGCCTCCACCGCCGATCTCTTTACCGATGTTCCTACTGCCAAGCGCTTTCCGCAACTGAAGCTCCCCGAAGCTCTGTCAGAACCAGAGTTGGTGCGTGAATTGTTGGCCATGGCGGGGAGCAATGCCCACGCGCATAGCCATGGTATCTTCTTGGGCGCTGGGGCCTATAACCACTTTGTGCCTACAGCAGTTGATCAGATTTTGCGTCGTGGTGAATTCTATACCGCCTATACGCCCTATCAGCCGGAGATTAGCCAAGGTACCCTGCAGGCGATCTTTGAGTACCAGAGTTTGGTCTGTTCGCTCACTGGCATGGAGATTGCCAACGCTTCCCACTATGATGGCGCAACAGCCATTGCCGAAGCAGCGATTATGGCGATCAATGTGGTGCGCAATCGCCGTAAGATTGTGGTGGCGCGCAATGTGAATCCGCAGTACCGCGCGGTACTGCGTACCTACCTCCAGGCTATGGAGATGCCCGTTGTGGGCGATGAGACGCCCGGTGCAACCATTGAGGACGCCTTGGCTCAAGTGGATGACCAGACGGCTCTGTTGGTGGTGCAGAACCCCGATTTCTTTGGGCGCATCCACGATCTGCGTGGCCTTGCTGCCCAGGTGCAGGCCAAAGGTGCTCTGCTCTGTGTCCACTTTGATCCCATTGCCCTCGGCCTCTTCCAGACCCCCGGCGAAATTGGGGCCGATATTGCCACCGCCGAAGGCCAACCACTGGGCCTTGGGCTCAATTTTGGTGGCCCCTACCTGGGTATCTTCACCACCAAGCAGAAGTATGTCCACAAGATCGCCGGGCGCGTCGTGGGCGTTACGAAGGACGTTGATGGCCAGTTGGCCTATGTGCTAACCCTACGCGCTCGCGAGCAGGACATTCGCCGCGAACGCGCTACGAGCAACATCTGCACCAACCAAGGGCTCATGGCGCTGGCCGCGACGGTCTACCTGAGCCTGATGGGGCGGCAGGGTATGCGCAAGGTGGCTGAACTCTGCTACCACCGGGCCCACTATGCCGCCAGTGCATTGGCTACGTTGCCGGGGTACAGCGTCGAGCCCGGGCCATTCTTTAAGGAATTTGTGCTGCGCTGCCCCCGTCCGGTGGCCGACATCAATGCCGCCCTGCGCGAACAGGCAATTGTCGGTGGCTATGATCTGAGCCACGATGAGCCCAGCATGGGCCACGCCATGCTCCTCGCCGTCACCGAGATGAATAGCAAAGCAGAGATTGATCGCCTAGTGGCTGTGCTGCGCGAATTGGGGTAGAGGGTGTGTGAGGGAACCTAGCTCCCTCACACACCCTCAGAGGCTGTCTGAAAAGTCCATGGGCCGGCGGTGGAGTGCCGGCTTTAGCCGGCTAAAGCCGGCACTCCACCACGTGCCACGTAGTATGGTACGGCACTGACTCTCTTTTCAGACAGCCTCTCATGAGGAGGCAATATGACTAGCACAACTGAACTCCTCACCGCTGAGGGCTTTGCTGCCCTGCCTGCAAGCGAACTTCGGCAGGAGTTGGTCTTTGGAGAGGTAGTAGAGACTATGCCGCCCGGGAGAAAGCACGGCAGGATTGCGCTCAAGATTGGTAAGCTAATCGACAATTGGGCGGAAGCGGGGCTAGGTGGCGAGAGTGGCGTCGAGGCGGGTTTTATTCTCGCCCGCGATCCCGATCTGGTGCGTAGCCCCGACGCCTACTATGTGCGTGCCGAGCGTCTGCCCGCAGGTGGTGATGACGAAGGTTTCTGGCACATCCCCCCCGACCTTGCGGTTGAGGTGGTCTCACCCTCCGACAGTGCCGAGGATTTGCGCCAAAAGGTACAAGAATACCTCAAAGCGGGCACCCCCCTTGTCTGGGTGGTCTACCCGCGCACCCGCGAAGTGGTCGCCCACACCCCCGATGGCCTCGCGCGTAGCTTTGGCGCAGAAGATACCCTGAGCCACGCGCAGGTGCTGCCCGGTTTTAGCCTTGTGGTGAAGGAGTTGTTTGGTTAAAGGATGGTTTCAGAAACGCGCTTTCAGCTTTACTGTCGTAGTGCCGACTTTAGTCGGCATCCGAGGGCAGCCTACGACCTCAGCCGACTAAAGTCGGCACTACTCTATGGCGCAAACGGTAAAGTGTCCTGAAACCATCCCTGAAAGGTGAGAAAGCTCTATGACTACCACCACTGAACCCCTCACGGCTGAAGCCTTTGCCGCCCTGCCGGAAAGCTCGTTACGGCAGGAGTTGGTCTTTGGAGAGGTAGTAGAGACTATGCCGCCCGGAGGAATTCATGGCGCTATTGCTGCGCTCTGTGCCGCTTTTCTCATCCAATGGAACCGCAAGGCTGCGCGTGGGGTCGTGGGGGTTGAATCGGGCTTTCGCCTGAGCCAAAACCCCGACACGGTACGTAGCCCCGACTGCTCCTATGTGCAGGCCAGCCGGGTTCCAGCCGAAGGTGTGCCCGAAGGTTTCTGGCCCATCCCCCCCGACCTCGCGGTTGAGGTGGTCTCACCCTCCGACAATGCCGAGGAGTTACAACAGAAGGTGCAGGAATACCTCGCAGCGGGTAGCGCCTTGGTCTGGGTGGTCTACCCGCGCACCCGCCAGGTGATCGCCCACACCCCCGATGGCCTCGCGCGCAGCTTTGGCGCAGAGGATACCCTGAGCCACGCGCAGGTGCTGCCCGGTTTTAGCCTTGTGGTGAAGGAGTTGTTTAGCTAGAAGCAGAATCTCTTTCTTTCGGTGTTGGCGGCGAAGTCGCCAACACCGAAAGAAAGAGATTCTACGGGGGAGGCAAAGCCTCCCCCGTACCCCCAGCGTAAATAAGGACACAAAACCTATGGACACCTACGATCCCCACATCTACGAATTTTCTGCCCCTGGCAAACAGGGGGTGAACCTGCCACGCCTCGATGTGCCGGAGGCGGAATTGCCCGCTGCGTTGTTGCGCCAGGATGGGATGAACGATTTCCCCGAACTGACCGAGCCGGAGGTGATTCGCCACTTCACGCGCATTAGTCAGCGCAACGCTAGCCCCGATACCTGTTTTTATCCCTTGGGGAGTTGTACGGTCAAGTACAACCCCAAGCTGCACGAAGAGGCGGCCCGCTACGCGGGCTTTGCGGCGGCCCACCCGCTGCAGGGCGATGCGCTGAGCCAAGGGGCGTTGCGCCTGATGTATGAGTTGCAACAAGATTTGGGCGAAATCTCAGGTTTTGATGCGGTCTCGTTGCAGCCCGCCGCCGGGGCTCAGGGTGAGTTTACTGGCATCCTGGTCTTCCGGGCCTACCATTGCCACCGCGGCGACCACGAGCGCACAGAGGTGTTGGTGCCCGATTCGGCCCATGGCACCAATCCTGCTACCGCCGCTATGACTGGCCTCAAGGTGGTGGAGGTGAAGAGTGATGCGCGGGGTAACGTTGATCTGGAGGATCTGCGGAGCAAGCTCTCGCCGCGCATTGCGGGCATGATGCTCACCAACCCCAATACCGTCGGGCTGTTTGAGGATCAGATTGTCGAGATTTGCGAACTGGTGCATAGTGCGGGCGGGTTGATGTATGGTGACGGAGCGAACTTCAATGCCATTCTGGGGATTGCCAAGCCGGGCGAGTTGGGCTTTGATTTTATGCACTACAATCTGCACAAGACCTTCACGACGCCGCACGGTGGCGGTGGGCCGGGGTCGGGTGCGGTGGGTTGCACGGCAGCCCTTGCGCCCTTCCTGCCGGGGCCGCTGGTGCGCCAAGGGGCTGATGGGCGCTATGCGTTCTTCACGCCAGAAAAGAGTATCGGGCGTATGAAAGCGTTCCATGGCAACTTTGGCATGCTCGTGCGCGCCTGGGCCTACATCCGCAGCATGGGCGCTACGGGGCTGCGCGAAGTGAGCGAAGTGGCGGTACTCAATGCCAACTACATCCGCGCCCGCCTCAAAGATCTCTACCCCCAGGCCGTGGATCGCATCTGCATGCACGAAACGGTACTCAAGGGCCAGATCGCGGGGGCCCAAGGGGTACGCACCCTCGACATTGCCAAGCGGCTGATTGACTACGGCTTCCATCCGCCGACGGTCTACTTCCCGCTGATCGTGCCCGAAGCACTGATGATCGAACCGACCGAAACGGAGAGCAAGCGCACGCTCGACGACTTCATTGACACCATGCGTACCATTGCCCGCGAAGCGGTTGAGCACCCCGACCTGCTGCACCAAGCACCCACCAAAGCCCCCGTCCGCCGCCTCGACGAAGTACGTGCCGCCCGCCAGCCCATCTTGCGCTACAACGCCGAGGCTTTTGCCAAGCTCCGCGCCGAGCGCGCAAGCTAGAGAGGTTAACAGAGGTACAGAGTATTTCACCACAGAGGCACCGAGAACACAGAGGTTTTAATGGGAGCATGCCAACGAAGGTGATTGTTGTGCGACACCCTTCTCGGTGTTCTCTGTGTCTCTGTGGTGAAAACCTCTGCAACTCTTAAAAACTCTCGCTACAGGAGATCGCCTGATGCAAAGCCTACCCCAACGACCTTCAGGTGCCTTTGTGATGGCCTCGTGGGCGGCCCTGTTCGCTGGCATCTTGGCCTATCTGATTGGCCTGTGGAATGCCCAGTTGTTGTTGAGTGAAAAGGGCTACTACTTCACGGTACTCATGTTCGGCCTCTTTGCGGCCATTTCGCTGCAAAAAAGCGTTCGTGATCGCATGGAAAAGATCCCTGTCACCCCTATCTACTATGGCCTCTGTTGGATTTCGGTAATCATGGCGATTCTATTGCTGGCGGTGGGCTTGTGGAACGCCGATATGCTGTTGAGTGAGAAGGGCTTCTACGCGATGTCCTTTACGCTCAGTATGTTCGCATCAATTACCGTGCAGAAAAATACGCGCGACATTGCCCTGATTGACTCGATGCAAGCAGCGCGCCGTCCGCCGCCAGTGAACGAGGAGTAAAGCAATGGAAGCCAAAGCCTACGTCTTGATCGAAGCCGAGTCGGGGCGCGTCGCTGATGTATTGACCGCCCTGCGGACCATTCAGGGCATGAGTGCGGTTGATGCCGTAACTGGCCCCTACGATATTGTTGCGGTGGTGCAAACGCCCGATCCGCGCCAGATTGGGCACTTGGTGATGAATGAGATCCAAGGGGTTGAGGGCATTAAACGTACGGTAACCTGCATTGTGATCGGGTAGTACTCCTATGGATGAAGCTACACGCCGTCGGCGTATTGGTTGGGGCATTCGTGGGGCCTTGGTGCTTGCTGCCGTGGCGATTGTGCTGGGCGGCCTCTTCAATGTCTTGATTGCGATTGCCCAGAGCCGCGTCCCTGACGAGGGTGCGCTCATGTTTTGGCTTGGTCTGCTGCTGCGCTCTAGTCTGGCGTGGGGCTTTGGGGCTGTGCCCTTTGGTGCTGCGCTCGGCGTCTTTGCATCAATGATCTGGCGCGATGATCGCATTTGACGTAGCGTATGCAACACGCTATAATGAACAGCGTTGTCCGGGGCGTAGCGCAGACCGGTAGCGCACCTGAATGGGGTTCAGGAGGTCGGAGGTTCAAATCCTCTCGCCCCGACCAGCTGCCCAGGCGCGGCACACCTATTATTGAGGGTGCCGCGCTTTGCGATTCTTAGAAGCTGTCTGAAAAGCTAGTGGACACGCGTTGGAGTGCCGACTTTAGCCGGCTAAAGCCGGCACTCCAACGCCAGTTCATAGACTTTTCAGACAGCCTCTCAAACCTTGAAGGTAACAGCATGGTTTCAACCATGCGCTATACTAGCGAAGAATGGTTTCAGCGAGCCTCTCCATTTACGCATCCCCAAGTTCGCACCTACAGCATCCCAAACGTGGCTGAGTAAACCGTTTTATCTGTAGATATGCCCACTGTGTGCCGAAAAAATCATTCTTTCGCCTTGACACCAGTATTATGATCAGCCTATACTCATATTCGTTGTGGAGCAACGTGCGGTCGCTGGTTCGCCCAGACCGCCCCTTGTTTCCGTTCATCCCCTCCCCACCGCACTGCAAGGGACAGCAGGAGGCGTTAGCATGGCTATGATGAGCCTGCAAGCTGCGTATGATCAGGCCCGTAACCACTTGGAGGCAAACCAAGTTGACCAGGCAGTTGCCGTAGCGCAGCATATCCTCGCCCACTTCCCCGAGAATCTTGAGGCCCACCGTATTTTGGGTGAGGCCTATCTCGCCGGGCGCCAATTTGATCAAGCCGAGCACGCTTTTGCCCGTGTGCTACGTGCCGATCCTGAGAACATTCCAGCGCACGTTGGGCTCGGTATTACGTACGAACGCCAAGGCCGCATTGATCAGGCGGTGGCAGAGTTTGAACAGGCGCTGGAAGTTCGCCCCGATATGCCGGAGTTGCGTGGTCAGTTGTTGCGCCTCTATACCGATATGTGGGGCGCTGAAGGGGTAACCCTGCGCCTGAGCCGCCCCGGTTTGGCGCGCCTCTATGCGAAGGGCCATATGTTGCCCCGAGCGATCCAAGAGTTCCGTGGGGTGATTGAAGAACTCCCTGAACGCTTCGATGCGCGCGTTGGTCTCGCTGAAGCGCTCTGGCGTGATGGCCAGATGGATGCTGCTGCTGAGACCTGCGAGGAGATTCTGGCTCACCACGATGATGTCTTGAAGGCGAATCTGCTCTTGGGCTATATTCGCCTCGACCATAACGATAAGCGTGGTGAACTCTACTGGCGGCGGGCCCAGCAGCTCGACCCCTACCAGCAGGTTGCTCGCTCGCTCTTTGATACGCTGCCACAAGTGGCTGAGCCCGACCTGGCTATCGCGGCTTGGGATGAGTCCGCTTGGCTGGCTGAACGCAAGCGCGCCGAAGAGCAGCAACGCGCCAAACAACAGCCTGCTATGGCTGCGGTTGCCCCTGCTGCTGCTGCACTTCAGGACGAAGGGTTTGACGATTTCCTCGCTGAAGAGCTTGCCGATCCAACGCCCGCTGCCGCGAAGTCGAGTTCGGCCCCCGATCCCGCTGATGATTTTCTCGCTAGCCTGCTCGCTGATACGCCTCCGCTCCCTCCCGATCTTGGGGGTGATCTCGATTCAAGCAGTGGGGTAACGCCCTTTAGTCTCGATGAGATTGCGCCAGCAGCGCAACCGTCAAAGCCTGCTGAAAACCCAGCCCCCTTTACGCTTGATGATTTGGGCCTTGCACCTGAAACGCCAGCCCCAGCGCAATCTGCTGAACCTGAACCAGAGCCTTTCTCACTGAGCGATCTCGGTCTCTCGCCCGACGAGATCGCCCAGATGGAGCCGGGTGAGGCCGCCCAACCGGCCAGCGATGAGCCCGCCCTCGAACCCTTCTCGCTCGGTGACCTCGGCCTCTCGCCCGACGAGC
>NZ_NQWI01000009.1:59848-60961 GCF_002532535.1 Candidatus Viridilinea mediisalina | reverse complement strand
GATGAGCCCGCCCTCGAACCCTTCTCACTCGGTGACCTCGGCCTCTCGCCCGACGAGATCGCCCAGATGGAGCAGGGCAGTGCTGATGAAGGGAGTTTGCAGCCCTTCTCGCTTGATGAGCTTGGCATTCAGGCTAGTGATGAGCCAGAAGCCCCTGCCGCACCGGAGGAGAGTAAGCCCTTTGCTTGGGGTGTGCAGGATGAAGAGCAGGCAGCGCGCGATGAGTTGACCTCTGCAATGGGGGATCTCCAGCCCTTCTCACTCGATGATCTTGATCTGAATAGCACTGAAGATAGTGAACGTGACGACTATGGTTCGTTGCCGCCTTCACTGCAGCCCTTCTCGCTTGATGAAGCGCCACCACTCCCGTTGCCCCCCGATCCTGCCGGGCGCGAGGGTGATGAGACCAGTGATAGCGGAGGGTATAGTTGGCAGCAGCCGAGCGCAAAGGTTGGCACCGATTTCCTGCGCTCCGATGAGGCTGATGCGGGGCAAGGGAGTAGCATCTTTGGTCGTCTGCGCCAGCGTGCTTCTGAGCGTCCCCCTGAAGAGCCTGATCCGCTCATGCCGGTTGACGATGATGATGCCGATGTGGCCGGGTACTTCTCGAACCACAACGATGATGTTTCGCTCCGCGATCATGATCCGGCTGAACCTGAGCGTCTGACCGGCAGCTTCCGACTGCCCCGCGAGGGTGGTGATGATGCGCAGCCTACGGAAGCTGAAGCTGCTGCAGACACAGCCGATGCAGACGTAGCCCCCTTCTCGCTTGATGCTTTGGGGCTTGCACCTGAGCAGTTTGCGCCAACTGGGGCTGCGCCCGCTGAACCTGATCTCGCGCCGTTTTCGCTCGATGATCTCGGTTTTTCACCCGCTGAACTGGCAGAGCTTGAGCAGGCTGCGCCACCCGCAACGCCTGATGCTACCCCTGCGGCCAGCGAGCCAGAACCCTTCTCGCTCGATGATTTTGAAATGACCTTTGAGCAGGCCGATCAGGCCGAGTCGGCGGCCACGCCCAGTGAGCCGGAACCCTTCTCGCTCGATGACTTTGGCTTGGATGCGGCGGAACCCACAGCCCCAGCCGAGGCAGCGGCAACGCCCAGTGAGCCAGAG
>NZ_NQWI01000009.1:0-59512 GCF_002532535.1 Candidatus Viridilinea mediisalina | reverse complement strand
GGGGTGAGCCTGCGGCAGAAGCAGCCACGCCCAGCGAACCGGAGCCTTTCTCGTTCGATGACTTTGGCTTGGATGCGGCCCCTGCGGCGGACGCGGCTACGCCCAGCGAGCCGGAGCCCTTCTCGCTGGACGACTTTGGCTTGGATGCGGCCCCTGCGGCGGACGCGGCTACGCCCAGCGAACCGGAACCCTTCTCGTTGGACGACTTTGGCTTGGATGCGGCGGAACCTGAAGCCCCAGCCGAGGCAGCAACGCCGCCGAGTGAGCCAGAGTTGGAACCCTTCTCCTTGAGCGACTTGGGCCTCTCGCCCGAAGAGATTGCCGCCCTTGAGGCGGAACAGACACCTGCGGCAGAAGCGGCTACGCCGAGTGAGCCAGAGCCCTTCTCGCTCGATGACTTTGGCTTGGATGCGGCGGAGCCCGCAGCCCCAGCCGAGGCACCCGCCCCGCCGAGTGAGCCAGAGTTGGAACCCTTCTCCCTGGGCGACCTTGGTCTGTCGCCCGAAGAGATCGCCATGCTCGAACAGGCCAAACCACCGGAGCCACCCGAGCAGGCTGCGCCACCGACCCCGGCAGCGCCTGAAGCGCCCGTCGAGCCGGCAACCCCGGACGATGCAGCGATGAGCCCCTTCTCGCTTGACGATCTCGGTCTGTCGCCCGAAGAGATCGCCATGCTCGAAAAGGCCAACTTGGGTGATCTGCCCTTCCCAGCCACCGGCGAGACGATTGTGCCGGGCTGGTCAAAGGGTGAAGAGCCAGAACTGACCCCCTTCAGCCCCGATGAACCACCGCCAACCGCGACCCAGCGGCTTGATGAAGCGCCAGTGGAAGATTTCAACTTTGATCTCTTGGGTGAGGATGAGAAACAGCCAACCTCCTCGAGTGCCGCCCCAGGTGGAGCATCCGAGATCAGTGGTGATGTTGAACCCTTCTCGCTCGATGATTTCGATTTTGACCTCGATTCAGCAGAGAGCTTCGAGGGCGGCTTTGATGAATCGGTTGGTGATGTCGAACCCTTCTCGCTTGATGATCTCGGTCTGGGTGATGCGGGCGACTTTGGGGTTGAGCGACGCGAATTGAGTGTGACTGAAGAGGAGTTGGCCAACCTTGATCTCGGTGAGTTCGAGACCCTGATTCCTGATGGCGGTGATTCTGCGCCGGTCTATGTTTCCGATGATCCCGCTGCGGTGCTTGAGCGCCTGATCAACTTGGGGCGGCAGCAGGGCTTTGTGGACCTCACCGACATTATCAGTGTCGTCTCGGATCCAGAGGCGGAGGCTGATCGCATTGAGGAGTTGGGCTGGGCCTTGCACAATGCCGGGATTGAGATCCGTGACGGCGATGAGGTGATTGATCTTGAGGGTGATGGCGATGAGTATGAGGAGGACTATGAGGAGGAGTTTGTCGCTGAAGCGCCTGCTCCAGAGCCAGAGCCAGAGCCGGAGTTGCCGGTGAGTGATGCTTCCGATGAATTGGAACCCTTCTCCTTTGCTGATCTCGATCTGTCGCCCGAAGAGATTGCGAAGTTGGGGCTGGAGGCGGAGTTTGCTGCGCCACCTGCACCACCCGACCCGACGCCAGCGGCGGCCCCCAAGCCGCCTGCGCCGCCTGCTGCCCCGCCGCCTGCGCCAAGCGTACGCGACGAAGAGCCGGAATTGACCCCCTTCTCACTCGCTGATCTGGGGCTAACGCCGGAGGAGATCGCGCTACTCGAACAGCAGGCTGGGGTGGGTACCGAGGTTGCTGCGCCAGAGCCAGAGCCTGCTGCGCCAGAGCCAGAGCCAGAGCCTGCACCGGAACCCAAAGCTGAAGTGCCTGCGCCACCAGCGCCTGCGCCTGCGAGCGACGCAGAGCCAGAGTTGGCCCCCTTCTCGCTTGCCGACCTGGGGTTAACGCCGGAGGAGATCGCGCTGCTCGAACAGGCTCAAGCCGCGCCGCCCGATCTTCCGCCGCCTGCAGCGGAAGCGCCTGCGGATCCAGCGCCTGCTCCAGAGCAGCCCCAAGCCGCGCCACCCGCGCAAGCTGCGCCAAGCGAAGAGTCAGAGCTATCGCCCTTCTCGTTGAGCGACTTGGGCCTTTCGCCCGAAGAGATCGCCCTGCTCGAACAGGCCCAGTCGAGTGCTGATGAAGCGCCCAAGAGTGGCGAGAAGCAGACCATGAGCCCCTTCTCGCTCGCTGATCTCGGCCTTTCGGCCAACGAGATCGCGATGTTGGAGCAGGCAGCGCGGGCCGAAGCACAAGCGGAGGCTGAGGCGAAGGCTGCCCAGGGCAAGCCAGGGACTACGCCGTCAGTTGATGCGGCGGTGAGCGATGACATGTTCGACTTTGGCATGGCTGATGCTGCCCCGGTTGAGAAGGTGACGAAGCGCACTGCGCCGAAGATCGAGGAGCCAGCCCCCAAGGCTGATCCCGCCGATACGGGCTTCACCCCGGAGCCGCTCGACAACCTTGATGATATTTGGCACCTGCCGGATGTTGAGCCTGAGCCCGCCGGGCCGGCGCGGGTGGTCTTGCCCCCCTTGTCGGAGCGCAAAGCGGCGGTACGCTCACAGCCGCGTGATGCAATGGAACCGCCGCGCAATCGGGGCTTGAGCCGTGATGATGAGCGCTTTGCCCGCCGCGAGAGTTCCGGGCGGCGCGAACGCCCAGAGGGGCGTCCGCCCCGCAGTGAGCGCCGCGAGCGCCGCGAACGCCGTGGGGCCGGGGCTGCTGCACCCACCAGTTCGGTACAGGAGTTTATGAACTTCCTGCCAACCGGCGATAGTATGTTGGATGACTACTTAAACCAGTTGGATGCCGAACCCGATAACTACGGCCTGGCCTTAGCGATTGGCAACCTCTGCGCCCGCACCGGAAAGATTGAGATCATGAACCTCGCCTTCAAGCGCCTGATCCGTTCGGGCGAAGGGCTAGAGCATGTTGTGACAGCCCTGGAAGGGTTGACCAGTAACGTGAGTGAAGCCACCACCCGCACAGCCCTCTTCCGCTTGCTTGGTGATGCCTACTCGAAACAGGGACGCCTCAACGAGGCGATGAACGCCTACAATTCCACCTTCGCACAGTAATCGTACCGTGGTTGGGCCCAGGCCCGCGCCATGGGTACAGCAAGCCACTCTAGTCCTAATGAAGAGGTTAGCATATGCGCCGGATCGTCGAAGACCTGATTCGCGTTGAGGGGGTTATCGGCAGCCTCCTCGTGGGCAAAGACGGACTCGTCGTGGCTAGTACGTTGCTCGACGAGGAGGATGCCGAGATTCTCGGGGCCATGTCCGCCGCAGTCTTCGGCGAGATTGACAAGGCAACCAAGCGGATTGGCGTTGGCACACTGATCGACTCGATTATTGATGCTAAGGATGGCTCGATCCTGCTGCTTGAGGCGAAAGAGTTGATCCTTGTGGTGATCACGCAGCGTACCGTCAACTTGGGCCTGGTCAAGATGGAGATGCGCCGCGCTGCGAAACGCATCAGTGAGGCCGTGCCCATCTAGGCGGATGTGGTATACTGCCAGCGAAGTTACAGCAACCCATGCTAGGGGTGTCGCGGAGAGCCAAGCTCTCCGCGACACCCCTTCACAAAGAGGAGTTTATGGAGCGCGCATTGATCATTCTCAAGCCCGACGCAGTGCAGCGTGGCTTGATTGGCCCCATCCTCACCCGCATCGAGCAGCGTGGCCTGAAGTTGCAGGGGCTCAAGTTGATGCAGGTGGACGAGGCGCTGGCCCGCCGTCACTATGCCGAGCATGAGGGCAAAGGCTTCTTTGGGAGCCTCGTAGACTATATTACCTCTGCGCCGGTGGTGGTTGCGGTTGTGGGTGGTAAGACCGGCACAGTCGAAATGGTTCGCGCCATGGTAGGGGCCACCAACCCAGCCAAAGCTGCACCTGGCACCATCCGTGGCGACTTTGGGGTCGAGATTGGCCGCAACCTCATCCATGCCTCCGATTCACCTGAGAGTGGCGAGCGTGAGACAGCGATCTTCTTCCAGCCCGCTGAGTTGATTACCGATTGGCCACGGGTGAGCGATCCGTGGATTTATGAGTAGGCTGAATCTAAGCCTTCCGACGGGGATATGGGGGAGGCTGCGCCTCCCCCATATCCCTTTTTAGATTGATATGCAAAGTAGACTTTGGCGCGAATATAACTGGCCACTACTGATCTGTGTAGTGGTATTGCTGGTCTTTAGCGCCTTGGCGCTCTATAGTGCCACCCTCAACGCCATGGCGCGCACAGGCATACCGTTGAGTCGCATCTACCCGTGGCACCTGGTCTACATCGTTGCAGGCTTGGCCGCAATGATGGTGATGACCTTCTTCAACTACCAACTGCTCTCAAGCTTGGCCCGTCCGATCTACATTGGGGGCATCGTACTGCTGCTCTTGGTCTTAACGATTGGGCGGGTGAGTGAGGGAGCACGCAGTTGGCTTGAGATTGGGACGCGCACCTTTCAGCCGACTGAAGTGGTGAAACTTGGGGTGATTATTGCCTTAGCAGCCTACTGGCAACACTTTGAAGCTCAATCTGGACGTTGGTTGATCCAGTTGGGGGGGCTGCTGATTGCGGCTGTGCCCACCCTAATGGTACTCATTCAGCCTGATCTTGGCAGTGCGGTGGTGATTGTGGCAATATGGGCGGTGATGGCTTGGGGGGCCGGTATGCGCATGAGCCAGGTGCTTGCACTCTTTTTGCTGATCGCCCCGGTACTCTATGTAGGCTGGGCCACCGACCAACTACTCGATGATTACCAAAAGCGCCGCCTCTTCACCTTCTACTACCTGTTGGTCGATCCGTCGCAGGCCGATTTTAACGATAGCTACAATGTCGTGCAAGCCCTGAATGCAATTGGCCAAGGGGGGCTCTTTGGGGCCGGTTTAACCCACGGCCTCTTTAGTCAGGGCAATTATGTGCCGGTGCAGCATACCGACTTCATCTTTGCCGTGGTTGGCGAAGAGATGGGCTTTATTGGAGGGATGATGCTGATCATCTTCCAGGCCTTGCTGCTCTGGCAGACGCTCACAATTGCCCAGCAAGCACGCGACAAATTTGGACGCCTGATTGCCCTTGGCATCTTTGGGATGTTCTTCTGCCATATGGTGATCAACCTTGGCATGAACCTGAGCCTCTTGCCGGTTACGGGGCTGCCGTTGCCCTTGATTTCGGCTGGCGGAAGCTTCATGATCACGGTGTTGGCTGCGATTGGCATCTTGCAGAGCATTGCGCTGCGACGCCAGCGCTTGAGCTTGGCGTGAGGAGCGCTCATATTTCTGCTAGGTACGTGGGACTCCGGTCCGCATGCGAGCCTGAGTTTCACGTACCTCGTGTGTTGCTTACCCCCAACTCTGAACAATTACCTTGACGGGGTGGCTTGATTGTGATACCATTTTAACTCAAGAGTTCTTATTTTTGTTTCTAGAGGTCGCATATGCAGCTTGCTAATGATGACTTAAACCGTATACATAACATTGGATGCCTTGAAGGCATGATGAGGCTTCCTAATGATTGTGTGGATATTGTCGTTACTAGTCCACCATATTGGGGGCAGCGAGGAGATCATGGTATAGGGTTAGAGGAAGACCCTAGAGAATACATATCTAATCTAACCGATATATTTCTTGAAGTAAAGCGGGTATTGAAACCTGAAGGATTAATCTGGTTGAATATGGCGGATTCTTATAATACCCCGATTAATTGGAAATTCGAGGATTACAAATATAGTACTCTCGGTGCTGAAGGCACTGGACTCGCCCCTCACAACTCTGCTTACACTAAAAATCGAGGTAAAAGAAGAGCTTTTATTAGAAGGGAAACAGCTTGGTTACAGTACGGAAATTTATTAGGACTACCCTATAGGCTTATTCTTAATCTATGCGATGCTGGGATGCTTTTTCGTGGGGAAGTCATTTGGGCGAAGCGCAAATCCATGCCAGAAGGTCGCTGTCGTCGTCCTCACCGGAAGCATGAATCTATCTATATCCTCACAAAAAGCGAGAGTCATTCATTTCAAACTCATCCACCGATCTCTTCAGTGTGGGATCTACCAGCAGGGAACAATATGACATCACATACAAGTACGTTTCCGGTAGAGTTACCAATAACTTGTATTAAAGCTACTGGTATTCAGCAGGGGGTGGTATTAGATCCATTTATGGGAAGCGGTACAACTGCCTTAGCTGCTCTCAAGCTTGGATACAAATACATAGGTTTCGAGTTAAATCCATTAATACAAAACGAAGCAGAAGAAAGAATACGAAAACATCATGCTGCTACACTACGCTCCCAATTACAGCTAGAGCTTTGACTTAAAATTAAACCATCTTTCAATAACGTATTTCGGGAAAAGATCTACATCTCTCTCTAATGAAGAGACGTAGATTCTTTTTGAGCTTCTTGTTGGATGAATACTAGGATTCGTTCGTAAATTGTAGGAGAAGCAGGTATCAAAGTCTCCATGATCTTCAATGTACCTCCGCTTATCGGAGGGGAAATCGTGACTACCTAATTCTCCTCGATTGACTAAATCTCCGTGAGGAGGAGGAAATGATTTCGAGTCAAAGGTGTAAAGTATGCTAGCATACCCCTTTTGCATCATTGCGCGGCTACAAGGCACATCGTCCGATACTCTTTCAGCAAGAGAAGCCTTACTATGAACTCCTCCAAACACAATGTTTCTACCGTTATGATTACCCACTAAGACCAAATCAAGCTTTGAGTCACCTACTAGACCAGCCAATCCCATTTGTTGCAAAGCATCTGCTTTAGCTTCCCTTGAGAGCAAGGCTTTAAGACTAACATTGTTCTCTGCTAGTATATCCCTGTACCTTTGTTCGATAAATAACTCCATTGCTTCACCACCAGCACGAACCCAACTCTGCTCAGGTTTTGATTTCTTATACTCCCGCAAATATAGACGGTAGATTATGTGTTGATAAATATCACTAGGATTAAGGCGAGGCAGTTCATTAACTGCGTACTCTAGAGCTTGTGCAATGGCTTCACGATTTTTCATTGCTTTTGAGTGGTTTAATTTCCCAAACAGTTGCGATATTTTCTGCTCTACTTTATTATACTGTTCACTGGTAATACCTTCAAGGAATACTTTAAACTTTTGATCCTGCCAAGCGAGTATCAGAAAAATTCCTTTCTCAGCTTCTTCCACAACTCCTCGAATAGGAACGGGTGTATTAATATTTCTTTCCTTCAATTGGTCAATCCAGCCTAGTTCAAAGAAGAACTGTTGCCGATCATAATGTAGTGCGTCAAGCCAGTCGAGAAGTTCCAAGATGTCTAAGCGACGTTCTAGTCCTTCAACTTTTGCAATGTAAGATTGGTGTTGACCTAGCCGCTGTGCAAGTTCGCTCTGGGTTATATTCTGCCTGCGACGGATTTCTCGTAAGGACTCGATGATTTTTGTATAGCGTGAGTCATGCATGGTGTTCATAGAACGCATGTTGACATGATTTAAGAAATATCCCAAAATAGGATAATCATGGTTTTGTTGCGTGCCCACCAAGTGACAGTTGAACGTAGCCTGAAACCATATCCATCAAGCTGAGATTTTTCTTCTGAATTCTTCTCTGAAATCCTCCCAGAAGCAAGGCTCCTCTGATGATCCGCTGTTGCTCGCGTTTGCTCATGCTCTTTAGCCTATGTTTGTTGCTCTTGGTTGCCTGTAGCCAAGCGGCCCAACCAGCGCCGGGTGATGCGCTGGATGCAAAGCCACCTGTGACGCTGCGCGTCTCTGGGGCCTTTGCGCTCTTTCCGATGATGGCGGTCTGGGCTGAGGCGTATAGCCAGCAGTATCCCCATGTTACCTTTGATCTGCAGGGTGGTGGTGCCGGGAAGGGTATGGCGGATATGCTGACGGGTGTGGCTGATCTTGCGTTGCTTTCGCGGCCCGTGCGGCAGGAGGAGTTGCACCAAGGGGCTTTTCTGATGCCCGCTGCGGTTGATGCGGTTGTGGCTACGGTCAATGCCCATAATCCGCATTTGGAAGAGCTTTTGGCTACCGGGTTGACGCCTGAGCGGGCGGCAGCACTGTGGCTGCACGAGGAGTTTACGACGTGGGGGCAATTGCTTGGGAATGATGATCCCACGCGCATCACGGTCTATACCCGCTCCGATGCGAGTGGCGCTGCTGAGGTCTGGTCGCTCTTTCTTGGTGGTAGTAGCCAGGAGGAACTGTTGGGTATTGCGGTCAATGGTGACCCCGGGCTGGCTGAGGCGGTGCGCCAGGATGTGTATGGCATTGGGTTTAATAATATTGTCTTTGCCTACAATATGGCTACGAACCAACAGATTGAGGGGCTGCGGGTCGTTCCGCTTGATCTGAATGGCGATGGCACGATCACTGCTGATGAGGATTTCTACGCCGACCGCTTGGTATTGAATCAAGCGGTGGCTGCAGAACGCTACCCCTCCCCCCCAGCACGCCCGCTCTACTTGGTGACGAAAGGGCCACCTTCGGCGGAGATTGCGGCGTTCTACCGTTGGATGCTGACTGAGGGACAGACGTTGGTGGAAGCGGCTGGTTTTGTGCGCCTGAGTCCTGCCATGGTTGAGGAGGGGTTGGCGTTGCTGCCTGCACCGTAGGGGACGCGAAGACGCGAGGGCACGAAGACGCGAGGGCGCGAAGACGCGAAGACGCGAGGGCACGAAGACGCGAGGGCGCGAAGACGCGAAGACGCGAGGGCACGAAGACGCGAGGGCGCGAGGGCGCGAAGACGCGAGGGCACGAAGACGCGAAGACGCGAAGGCGCGAAGACGCGAGGGCGCGAAGACGCGAAGATGCGAAGGCGCGAGGGCACGAAGACGCGAGGGCACGAAGACGCGAGGGCGCGAAGACGCGAAGACGCGAGGGCACGAAGACGCGAGGGCGCAAGGGCGCGAAGACGCGAAGACGCGAAGACGCGAAGACGCGAAGACGCGAAGACGCGAGGGCACGAAGACGCGAGGGCGCGAAGACGCGAAGACGCGAAGGCGCGAGGGCACGAAGACGCGAAGGCGCGAAGCCAACGCCTCCCGCATCCTCGCCTCCCGCATCCTCGCCTCGCATCCTCGCCTCCCGCATCCTCGCCTCGCATCCCGCATCCTCGCAAGGTGGAAAGAGTCCAGGCGCATGGATCGCCAGCAAGAACCAAGGAACGCTTCACAACCTGCTGGGTTGCGGGTAGATAGCATGCATCATCGCATGCGCCGTTGGCAAGATCGGATCGGCCAAGCCATTATGGGGGCGTTGGCATGGTCGCTTTTGGGGCTGTTGCTTGCAATTGGGGGGGTGCTGCTGCTGCGGGCGCTGCCGATTCTGGAGCGTGCGAGTGTGCCCGAATTGCTCTTCTCAACCACTTGGCAGCCGATGCGCGGGTTGTTTGGCATGGCCCCCTTTATCGTTGGAACCATTGCGGTGACGCTGGTGGCGATGCTGGTGGCGGTGCCCTTGGCGATTCTCAGTGGGATCTATCTGGCCGAATATATGACCAGTCGCGCACGGCTATTCTTCAAGCCAGTGACCGATCTGCTGGCCGGGATTCCGCCAGTGGTTTATGGGCTCTGGGGGGTGCTGGTGGTGGTGCCGTTTGTACGCAATGAGCTTGCGCCTTGGGCGGATCGCAACTTGGCAGCATATTGCTCATGCTTTGCCAATACCAATCCATCGGGCTATAGTATTGCTGCCGCTGGGCTGGTATTGAGCCTTATGGTCTATCCCATTATTGTGACCATCACCGAAGAGGTGTTGCGGGCGGTGCCACGCGAATTGCGCGAGGCGCTCTTTGCCTTGGGTGCAACCCGCTGGGAGGTTACGAAGGTGACGCTGCTGCGTGCAGGTTTGCCTGGCGTCGTGGCTGCGGTTGTACTCGGCTTTTCGCGGGCCTTTGGTGAAACCCTCGCGGTCTTGATGGTGGTTGGCAATGTGCCGCGCATGCCAGGTTCGATCTTTGATGGCAGTTATACCTTGGCGGCCCTGATTGCCAACAATTATGGCGAAATGATGTCGGTGCCGCTCTACGAGAGTGCTTTGATGGGCGCTGGGTTGGTACTCTTGCTGGTGGTGGTAAGCTTTAATCTGGGGGCGTGGCTCTTTCTGACCCGGCGGCTCAAGCGAGGGGGCGAAGCATGAGGCGCAAACAGTGGCGCAAGTTGGAAGAGGGCTGTTTCATCTGGCTGATGCGCTTGGCATTATTGATCGCGGTGGTTGGTTTGGGATCGATCCTGTTTACGATCACCAGCCGTGGTTGGGCCGCGCTCAGTTGGGAGATGGTGAGCCAGCCACCCTCAGCGGGGTTTTATCTGGGCGGGGGTGGTGGGATTTTACATGCGCTGCTTGGTTCGCTCTATCTTGCTACGGGGGCTACGCTGCTGGCGCTGCTAATTGCGGTGCCGGTGGTTCTCTATATCAACACCTATGGGCGTGGCAGCAAGACGGCAGAAATGGTGCGCCTGGTCTTAAATATTCTCTGGGGCATGCCCAGTATCGTCTTTGGCGTCTTTATCTTGGGATTGCTGCTGGCCTTGGGGCTACGCACCTCATTGTTGGCTGGGACCATTGCCCTGGCCCTCGTCATTGTGCCCATTTTGGCCCGTACCTTCGATGAGGTCGTGCGCCTTGTGCCCCATGAACTGAGCGAGACGACGTTGGCTTTAGGCACAACGCGGCTTGAATTGAGCATTATGCTGCTGCGCCAAACCATGCCGGGGCTGTTGGCGGGCCTCTTTTTGGCCTTTGAGCGTGCGCTCGGCGATGGGGCGGCGGTACTCTTCACCGCAGGCTTTACCAGTTCGATGCCCAGTTCACTCTTCCAACCTGTCGCTTCGTTGCCACTTGTGATCTTCTTTCAACTGGCCACCCCCTTCCCGGAAGTTCAAGCGCGGGCCTATGCGGCGGCACTGATCCTGACCGCAATTGTGTTAACCTTTGGCATGCTAGGCTATTTCTTCCTGCACCATGTGGGCAAACATGTGATTCGTTGAGGTGCCAAAGGAGCACGTCTATGCCAGGCATCGCCATCCGCAAGCTAAACATCTGGTATGGCAATACCCATGCGTTGCGCGAGATTAACCTTGATCTGCCCGACGGTCAGATCACCGCGATCATTGGCCCTTCCGGGTGCGGTAAATCAACGCTACTGAAGAGTATCAATCGGCTGCTCGATTTGAACGAGCATGTACGGATTACTGGTCAAATCTTGATTGATGGTGCCGCGATCTACGGCAAGCAGGTAGATGTCACCGAAGTACGCACCCAAGTTGGCATGTTGGCACAGAAACCCTTCCCACTGCCAATGTCAATCTATGATAATGTCGCCTATGGGCCGCGGATCCACGGCCTGGCGCGTGGTAGGCAACTGGCCCAACTGGTCACCGACAGCCTGAAAGCAGCGCGGCTCTGGGATGAAGTCGGCCACCGGCTCAAAGAATCGGCCCACAAGCTCTCGGTAGGGCAGCAGCAGCGGCTCTGCCTGGCCCGTGCGCTGGCGATACAGCCGGCAGTGCTGCTCTGCGATGAATCTACCGCCTCGCTTGATCCGATTGCGGCACGGGGGATTGAGGAACTCCTGAGCAGCCTCCGCCAGCGGTATACCCTGGTGATGGTGACCCACGACATTGAGCAGGCGCGGCGCCTTGCGGACTATGTGGTCTTTATGTGGCTAGGCGAAGTGGTTGAACATGGGCCAGCAGCGGCCTTCTTCCAGCATCCGCAACACAGCTTGAGCCAAGCATATTTGGCGCGTGAAATTGGGTAAGATGGTACAATTAGGGAGCTATGCTAACCTCAACTGCTCTTTTCCTGATCGGTCTCGGCTTCGGGACGTTGCTCAACATCTTGATTGTGCGCCTGCCGCGTGAACGGAGGTTGCTCGGTTGGCCACGTTGTACCCGCACGGGTGAGGCGTTGCTCTGGTGGCAACTGTTGCCGCTGGTGGGCTGGTTGTTGCAGCGCGGGCGGGCGCGTGATGGGCGCAGTTTGCACTGGATTCACCCGCTGGTAGAACTCTTGAGTGGCCTGATGCTCCTGCGGCTCTACCAACTCTATGAATTTACGCCAGCTTTCTTCTATCTCAGCTTTGTCTGTGGGGTCTTGTTGCTCACTGGCGCGATTGACTGGATTCATCGCTACATCTACACCTTTGTCATCCTTGGTGCTGCGTTGTTGGCATTGATCATCGGGCCGCTGGTTGGCATGGATTGGCGCAATGTGCTGTTAGGGGCCCTCTTGGGCGGATTTATCTTCCTGCTCTTCTATCTGCTGGCGCGTGTCCTCTTTCCTTCCACCGCAGTGCCCTTTGGCTTGGGCGATGTCTACCTTGCGATCTTTATTGGCGCGGTGGTTGGCATGCTCAAACTTGGGACAGCGCTCTTCTATGGCATGGCCATGGCGGGCGTGGTCTCGGCGGGCATCCTGCTGGTACGCCGCACCGGACGGCCCACACCGACCTACATTGCGTATGGGAGCTATCTCTGTTTGGGGGTCTTGCTCTTCATTGCATTAGGGGGAATGGGAGTATAGGAATTGCTAACAAGCTTTACGAAGAACTGCCCCCAAGCGCTTCACACCAAGCTCAAGCGCTTGGGGGGGCAAGAGGCTAAAGGAGAGGCGCAGGTAGTGTTGGCCGCTGCCCTCAGCGAAGAAGCGTGCACCAGGTAGGTAGCTCACTCCAGCGGCTTCGGCGCGAGGCAGCAGGGCTTGGGTGTCGAGGTGGGGCGGGAGACGCACCCAGACGAAGAAGCCGCCGAGGATGGGGTTCCAGGTGCAGCCAGCGGGCAGTTGGCGTGCTAACACCGCGAGGATCGCATCGCGGCGCTCGCGCCAGTGGTTACGCACATTGGTGATATGCTGATCGAGTTGCCCTTGGGCGATAAAACTGGCCACCATGTGGGCGGTGAACTGATTGACACAGCCGCCACTATCGAGCATGCCGGAGCGCACACAGCGTTGCACGAGGGCCGGGTCGGCAAGCATCCAGCCCAGGCGCAGGCCAGGGGCCAAGACCTTCGCAAAACTGCCGAGGCGCACAATGGGGCCAGCGGGCATAAGATTGTAGATGGTCGGAGCGGGTGGCGCATCGTACCAGAGTTCGCCATAGGCATCATCTTCCAGCACCATCAGCGCTTCATGGCGGGCCATGGTAGCGAGGGCGTAGCGGCGGTCGGGCGCGAGGCTTGCGCCGGTCGGGTTGCCAAAATTACTCACGATATAGAGAAAGGCCACCCGTTCGCCACGCGAGCGCAGGATTTGCAAAAGGGTACGTGCGGTCTCGACATGCATACCTTGGGCATCGCCGGGCACTGCCACGACCCGCAGGCCATGATCGGCAAAGATGCGGAGCGCCAAATGGTAGGTTGGGGCTTCGACCAGCACCACATCACCGGGGCGACTCAGTTGGCCACAGAGCAGATTGAGCGCTTGTGAGGTGCCGCCGGTAATCATGAGTTGCTCGGTGGGTGGCGTAACCCCCTCAAGGCGGCCTAGGCGCTCAGAGAGGGCGGTAAGCAAGCGCCCCGGCCCCTGCTCGGCCCCATAGGCTAGGGCGGAATGTCCATGAGCGGCAAAGGTCAATGCTGCCGCCGCCGCTAATCCATCCGCCGGCAACAGGGCCGGATCAGGGTGGCCCCAGCCCAACTCGACGATACCAGGCCGAACCACGAGTTGGATGTCGGGGAGCGTGTTGGACATAGTGGGTACCTTTTAGAACTTGTACGCTGCACTCTAGAGATGGTATCATACTAAGGGAAGGATACAGGAAATAGGAAATAGGAAAGTAGTGCTGAGGCTTCAGAATGCCTTGGATGCCTCCAAACTGTAAAGTGCCATGAAACATTCCCCTTAGCGGGTTGGAAGAGCCTAGCTGATCCTAAGGCTATAGTTGTTGGGGCGTAGCCCCCAACCCCTGCCATGCATCATGAAAGCATTGCAACTCAGTGTCACATTGATAATTGGGGTCTTGCTCCTACTCGGCTGTGCTAGGCAGCCCGAGGTTATTGCGGTGTCACCCTTAGCGAGTGCTACGCCCGCACCGACGGTCACGCCGCGCCCAGCGCCGAGTCCGACACTGAGGGCCACAGCTACGCCGACGGTCACGCCGGAACCGCCGACAGCGACGGCGATCCCGTTGGAGCCAACCCCGACGCTTATGCCGCTAAGTGCGGAGCAGCGCCAGCAGATCTTTGAGCGTACATGGACAATCGTCCATGAACGCTATGTCTACGAGGATTTCCGTGGGGTTGATTGGGAGGAGATGCGCGAAATTTTTACGCCACGGGTTTTGGCTGCTGAGGCACCTGAGGCATTTTATGAACTGATGCGCGAATTGATCGCCAGTTTGGGCGACGATCATTCACGCTTTGAGTCGCCGCAGCAGGTGGCTAGTCAGCAGGCGGAATTTCGGGGTGAGTTGCGCTATGGAGGAATCGGGGCTTTGATCCGGACGGTGGAGGAGGGGGGGCTGATCTTGATGGTTGCGCCGGATGCTCCTGCCGAGCGGGCGGGCTTGATGGCGCGTGATCTGATCTTGGAGGTAAATGGTATTCCCTTCATCGAAGATGAGGCTTTTGGCCCCCAGGGGCCAATTGGGGCGGTGCGAGGCGAACCGGGCACCTTCGTGCATTTGACGGTACGCACAGGCAGTGATGCGCCGCGCGAGGTTGAAGTGGTACGCGAAGCGGTTGCGAGTGAGGCGTTCAACCGGGTGCGGGGGCGCTTGCTGCCTGGAGGCGAGATTGGCCTCATTGAAATCCCCAGCTTTTATGTAGACGCGCTCGATACGCGGACCCGCGAGACGGTGGAAGAACTTTTGGCTTCAGGTAGGTTGCGCGGCCTGATCATCGATGTACGTGGCAATTCCGGTGGTTATGTTCACCTTATGCGCAACACGATTGCACTGTTCCACGACGGTGGGAGCATTGGCAGCACGAGTGGGCGAGCAAGCTATGAAGAGCAGCGCATTCCCGAAGGACAGAGCATCCCTGGCATAGAAGATATGCCAATGGCCGTTCTGATTGGCCCAAGCACGGTCAGTGCTGGTGAGATGTTCGCGGCGGGTATGCAGGTTTTAGGGCGGGCACGGATCGTTGGTGAAGCGAGTGCGGGCAACACCGAGAATCTCTTTGGCTACAACTTTGATGATGGTTCGCGCCTCTTACTGGCCGAACTCGCCTACCACCTGCCGGACGGCACCATGATCGAAGATCGCGGTGTTATCCCTGATCGCCATGTGGGTGGCGAATGGTGGCGTCTGCACCCCGATGAGGATCCACAAATCCTCGCGGCGGTGGAGGAACTGGGGCTTGGGGAGTAGCGTGATTTCATAGCCACCGACGGAGTGCCGACTTTAGTCGGCTGAGGTCACAAGCTACCATTGGATGCAGACTAAAGTCGGCACTCCGAATGTAGAGAAGCACTATTTGGTGTACGCAATCTTCAGAATCTCTTCGCAGGCGCGCAGGGTAGCGATGCGAGCCCAACCAAGGGATGCGTTGGGGCCAATGGCAATGAGCAGCAGCAGATCGTTCATGGTAGCCATGAGGATGCTCTGGTCTTGGCCTTCATGGATCACGAGGTGACCAGGATTCTGTTGGCCTAGATTGCGCCCAATCTCAGCCAGGGCCATTGTGTTGCCCGCCGCAAGCGCAGCGACCACCGTGATATTGATGTCACGCCGACGGCTCCAGTGAGTTAACACGATACCACTGAGGTCGGCCAGCACGGCACAGTGTACATCAGGCTCAAGGGCCAATTCTTTGAGTGCCTGACGCATCGCTTCGATCTGTTGTTCTGAATAGCTGCGCCCGTAGAGTCCGGGGCTACGCGGAGTTAGACGCACAGCAATGGGGGCGCTCTGGGAATGGGGCGGCAGTGGCGTGGTGGCTTTACGCGAGCGCAGGGAAGCGAGACGTTGACCGAGCGGCCCTGCACCTGTGGTGGTGGGAGGGGGCTCGGTAGGGGGCGGCGCAGGTGGCAGTGGCGCTTGATCGCGGTGCGAAGGGCGGGGGAGCAACTTGATCGGATCGAGCAGCAGATCGACGGCGAGGCGCATGCGATCGGGCGAAACGGGCTTCTCGAGCAAGCAATCAATCTTGAGAAGCGCCGCACGATCAGGCGTCAGATCTTGGGGACTCACCGTAAAGACAATCACCGCAGTGGTGGGATCAAGTTCGCGCACACGCTGCACAAGCTCGAGGCCATTCATGCCGGGCATGCGAATATCAGTGAAGAGAAGATCAACCGGCTGGCGGGCAATGTGGAGCAGGGCAGCCTCAGCCGATGCGACCGCATGAACTTCGTAGGGCGAGTCGTCACTGAGGGCCAGACTAACGATCCGGCGAATATTGGGATCGTCATCTACAACCAAGATGCGCTTGACCATCGCTCAACTCCCTGGGGCGAGGGATTTCTAGCATATATATGTAGTATAACCGAAGCCCATTACAATATTTTGGGGTGCGGGGGCGGCTTCGCCGCCCCCGCACGTCTTTTTTTGTTGCTGTTTGGCGGCGAAGCCGCCAAACAGCAACAAAAAAAGTGGGTTTGGGGCGAAGCCCCAGCAACTTTGACGTAGCCAACCCCCTCCCCTCCCCTCCTCTTACCGAAGGGTAATGTGCAGTTCCTTAAGTTGGCGTTCGTCCACACTGGATGGTGCGGCGGTCATGAGGTCGGTGGCCTGTTGGGTCTTGGGGAAGGCCATGACTTCGCGGATGGTACTTTCGTCGGCGAGGAGCATGACGATGCGATCAATGCCGGGGGCAATCCCACCGTGGGGCGGGGCACCATACTCGAAGGCTTCGAGCATATGCCCAAATTGGGCTTGTGCGGTCTCACGGCTGATGTTCAGCAGGTCAAAGACCTGTTGCTGGACATCGCGCTGATGGATTCTGATGCTGCCGCCACCCACTTCATAGCCATTGAGTACAAGGTCGTAGGCTTTCGCACGCGCTGCGCCGGGATCGCTCGCTAACAGGTGCAAATCCTCGTCGAGGGGAGCAGTAAAGGGATGGTGGCGGGCATCCCAACGCTGTTCCTCTTCACTCCACTCAAACATGGGGAACTCGACGATCCATGAGAAGTGGAGGATATTGGGATCGGCGAGATTGAGGCGGGCGGCAAACTCACGACGGAGCTTATCGAGGCTGGCGGCCACCACGGAGGCTGTATCGGCAACAATGAGCAGCAGGTCGCCGGTTTGGGCCTGCATACGCTCAATGATCGCCTCCAGCTCGCCCGCGCCCAGATTCTTGCCGAAGGAGGAGCGTACAGCGCCACCAGCCGGGGGCAGCACAGCCCAGGCCAAGCCGCGTGCGCCACCAGTTTTAGCCAATTCAACCAACTCGTCCAATTGTTTGCGCGAATAGCCACCGCAGCCGGGAATGCGCAGCCCTTTGACCTGGCCACCGGCAGCGAGGGCGTTACGGAAGACCTGGAAGGGCGTCTGGGCAAGTAGGTCGCTCAACGAAATCAACTCAAGCTCATAGCGCAGATCGGGCTTATCGCTACCATAGCGATCCATTGCCTCTTGGAAGGTCAGGCGGCGGAAGGGGGTAAGCAGGCGTTTATGGGGGGCGACCGTCTGGCACAACTCAGTAAAGAGCCGTTCGAGCAGCACCAGCACATCTTCTTGGTCTACAAAACTGAGTTCCATATCGAGTTGTGTAAACTCAGGCTGGCGATCAGAGCGCAGGTCTTCATCACGGAAGCAGCGCGCAATCTGGAAATACTTATCGTAGCCCGCCACCATCAGCAACTGCTTAAGCTGTTGGGGGCTTTGGGGCAGGGCGTAGAACTTACCGGGATGCACGCGTGAAGGCACAAGGTAATCGCGGGCACCTTCGGGGGTAGACTTGATCATGATCGGCGTCTCGATCTCGAGGAAACCCTCTTGATCAAGGAAGTCACGCATAAATTTTACCACGCGATGGCGCAGAATGAGGTTGCGCTGCATACGTTCACGGCGCAGATCGAGGTAGCGATACTTGAGGCGTAGGGCTTCATCCTCACCGCCTTCTTGAGCGATATAGAGTGGCGGGGTGCGAGCGGCATTGAGAATGTGGGCATCAAGCGCTTCCATTTCAATCGCGCCGGTAGCAAGGTGGGGATTCACCGCCTCAGCGGGGCGTGGGCGCACCGTGCCGCGCACCTGCAGCACATACTCCGAGCGCGCCTGCTCGGCCACTTGGTGGGCTGTAGCGGTAATGCTGTCGAAAACGACCTGGGTGATGCCATAGCGATCACGCAGGTCAATGAAGATAAGCTCCCCGTGGTCGCGGCGGCGGTGAACCCAGCCCGCCAGCGTCACCTCTTGGCCGACGTGCTCCGGGCGCAGCTCGCCGCAGGTGTGCGAGCGAAACATAGTGACTCCTTATTGTGGTATGGACATTGAATTATATCATGTGTAAGGGTTTGTGGGGCGCAGCTTGGGCTACCACCCTATGGGGTTACGCCCCCATACGCATGACGTTAACCATCCGACGGGGGTTTGGGGGCGGCGAAGCTTCCCTAAAAAAACTCTTTTTGTTCCGTTTTGGCGGCTTCGCCGCCAAAGCGGAACAAAAAACGGGGGTTAGGGCGTAGCCCCAAAGCGGGTTTCAGGGCGGCAGCCCTAAACCTCATGCGAATGGGTTACGCCCCAAACCCTCGCCGGGGGCGTAGCCCCAACTAGGTGCGCCAATGATCGAGGATCAAGCGTCGGACGGCGGCAGCTTGGCTCAGTTCAGTCTGGCCGACAACGAAGGGAACGATGAGTTCGGCGGCACGCACGGCGCGCATGAGTTGGGGGTAGTTGAGCAGACCTTGGCCGGGGGCACAGAGATCGGCGTGGCCGTCACGCAGGCACATATCTTGGCACTGGAGCAAGCCAACATAGGGCGCGAGTTGAGCAACAGTTTGCCGCAAGGTCGCACTATGTTTGAGCCAGTGTGCGGGAGGCAGCAGGTTGGGTAGATCAAGGAGGATGCGTAGGTAGGGCGAATTGAGTTCAGCACAGAATTCAGCGATGGCAGTTGGGTTATGCAGAACATGGCGGTGGTGGGGGGCAAGTAGCAAAATGGCCTCAGCTTCATCGAGGAGGGGCAAGAGATCTTCGATCTGCTCGCGTAGCTGGGCGCGGGCCGCGAGACTCTGGTTTTCGGGGTGGGCTTCAAAGATGCCGGGGGCATAGGAGCCGCTCCAGCAGATGATGCGGCGCGTATTAAGTTGTGGTAACCATTCAATAAGATCGGCCAGTTGGTCGAAGTTCATACCCATTGGTGCATCAGCGGGGCGCAAGGGATTGGCATAGCCCGAGACCGCAACAATGGGCAACCCGCTCTCGGCGGAGGCAGAGGCGAGGCGGCGGGCGAGGGCGGGATCATAGCCAGCAGCGAAGTGAACGTGGAGGGCGTTGTAGCCCAATTCGGCCACTTGGTTGGCAAGTGGGCCTGGGTGATCATCAGGGCCGAGGGTTATGGAGAAGGCTAGTTGCATGGGGGGAGACCTTTGGGTAACACGTTCTTCAGGTAGAGCTTTTCTGGTGCAAGATTTGCAAACATACACATGATAGAGGTATAGAGATATTCACCACAGAGGCACCGAGAGCACAGAGGTTTGCATGGTATGTGTATGTGATGGTCGCTGCATAGGTATAGATCTTCCTCTGTGTTCTCTGTGTCTCTGTGGTGAAAACCCTCTGTTTCTCGCCTACCCTCTTCCAGGGCGGCGGGCACTCATGGGGCGAACGGGGCTCCAGCCAGCACTACGCATATGGGCATCAACATTGACAGGCTGGCCGGTACGGGCTGAGGCGACGGCGGCTGAGGTGAGGGCAAGGCTGTGGATATTATCTTCGGCATCGGGGTTGGGGGGCGTTTCGCCACGCACAGCTTGGGTGAAGTTTGCAAGCCCACGCAGCATGCCTTCTGGTTCGAGGGTGGGGAGTAGCAACTCGTGGGGCGTCTCGTCTTCATTGACATAGTGCCAGACGGTATCATCTTCGCGCAGCAGCAGGGCGCCATGTTCGCCGACGAGGCGCACTTCGCCGTCCAAGGAGCTACGGGGGCCACGGGCGACCCAACTGGCGAAGTAGTGAACGGGAAGCCCGCCGTCGAGCAGCAGGTCAACGCTGGCGCAGGAGTTACCGCGAAACCAACTCCAGGATGGGCGAAAGCTATGGGCATAGACCCGCTGACCGTTGCGTCCGGTAATGAAGCGCATGGTATCGAAGTGGTGAATGGCGAGGTCTTCGATCAGCACTTCAGGCATCATGGTACGCCAACCACCATAGCGTACCGGCAGATGGAACTGGCAGGTGACATAGCCCAACTCACCGATCAAGCCGCCCTTCACCGCTTCACGCAGAGCGACGATATGGGGCAACCAGCGTCGGCCTTGGTCAACCATAAGGGGCACAGCGTGCATGCGAGTGGCCCGCAGAATAGCGACCCCATCACGCAGACTAGTTGCGAGCGGTTTTTCGCTGAGGACGGCCATGCCACGTTCAATGGCAGCCACACTAATGACCCGATGGGTTTCGGGGGGGGTAGCAATGAGTACCGCATCGGCTTGCACCTGCGCGAAGGCGATCAGGGCATTAAAGTAGCGGTGTTCTTCGGGCAGATCATACTCTGAAGCGGCCTCATTCAAGGTTGCGGGCGAGCTATCCACGAGGGCCGCCAGAGACCATGCGGGATCATTGGCGAGCAATGCGAGCCATGTGCGCCCTTGGGCACCGGCACCAACGACAATTATTTTTAGGGGGTTAGCCATTGGGTATTCCTTACTGGCGGGGAGGCTTCGCCTCCCCAAAAAACTCTTTTTGTGCCGATTTGGCGGCTTCGCCGCCAAATCGGCACAAAAAAGGGGGGGGTGGGGCGTAGCCCCAAAGCAGGTTGTAGTGCGACAGTAGCCTTTAGCTTCAGACCCACCTCAAGCGATTGTAGCACACCACACGGACAGGTTACACATGCTTGCTCAGGCTATGCTATCATAGATATGCGACTCGAAAGACAGACATGCAGAGCCGCCATCTACATCTCTCCTGGCAAGGCGATCACATCTATGAGCGCACCGCTGCGCCGCAGCTCACCGCTGCTCATCGTGTTCCTGTGCGTGTTGATTGACATGCTGGGTTACAGCATGATCGTCCCGCTACTCCCATTCATCGTACACGAACAATCGGAAAGTGCCCTGATGGTGGGCATGCTCAGTGCGTTGTATGCGCTGATGCAACTGTTGGCGGCGCCGGTACTCGGTGCGCTCTCTGATCGTATTGGGCGGCGTCCGGTGCTGATTGGTTCATTGTTAGCTTCGAGTGGTGCCTATGCCCTCTTGGGCATTGCGGGCATGGTTGGTTCGTTGCCGCTGATTGGTTTAGCGGTCGCTTGGGGTGGCGCGGCGGGGGCGAGTATCCCGACGGTACAAGCGTACATCAGTGATCGTTGCAAACCCTGCGAGCGCACGCGCAGCTTGGGGCTCGTGGGCGCAGCCTTTGGGATTGGGCTGATGGTTGGCCCGGCAGCGGGCGGGCTGTTGAGTGTCTATGGGCTGAATGTGCCTGCGCTGGCGGCTGGGCTGCTTGCGCTCCTCAATACGCTCTTTGCCCTATTCATGCTGCCCGAGTCGCTGCCGCTTGAACGGCGCATGCGGCGTTCATTGAGCCCGCTGAGTATTGCAGGCCAGATTGGTTATGCGGTAGCTTTGCCCAACCTGCGACCACTGCTACTTGCAGTCTTTCTGCTCAATCTTGCCTTTGCGGGCCTCCAGAGCAACTTCCCGATCTTTAGTAGCGAGCGTTTTGGGTGGGATCCCCTCAACAATGGGGTCTTTTTCGCCTTTGTGGGCTTCTGTGGCGTCTTTACCCAGGCGTTCTTGGTGGGGCGCTTGCTGCCCCGTTTTGGCGAGCCGCTACTCATTGTGGGGGGCCTGAGCCTGATGAGCCTGAGCCTGAGCCTAACGGCCCTGGCAGCAAAGGCTTGGATGCTCTTCCCGTTGATCGGGCTGATGGCCTTGGGACTAGGATTGGCATTGCCGTCGCTAACGAGCCTGATTGCGGGCGGGGCGGGCGAGGGGCGGCAGGGGGCGGCCTTGGGGGGCATGCAAGCGCTGCTAAGTTTGGCGCTGATCTTTGGCCCACCGCTTGCGGGCATGCTCTTTGATCTGTACGGCCCGAGTGCGCCCTATCTGTCTGGGAGTTTCCTGACGGCTGGTTCACTCGCGGCGGCAGTGTTTGGGCTCTGGGCCGTATTGCGCCAGGGGCGTCCCAAGTGCCCGCTGCATGTGGATCAGCAACCGTAGCATCCCTTTGCACACAAGCGGCTGTTTCTGGTACAATCGCTGCGATTGTGTGCGGAAAGGGAGGTTATGGCAAGTTCGACATCAGGAAGGGCGTTGCCCCGTGCAGGTGGCGTGGCGTGGAGCCTGCCACGGGTGGGTGAGCTAGGGCCCTATCTGTTTTTGGCTATATTGACCGTGGTACTGATGCTTGCGGCGTATACGCCGCGTCCGACGGTGTTGGTTGATCTTGGAAATGACCGTGACGGGGCTTTTGTTCAAGGTTTTCATGGGCGCGAGATTGAGGCCGCAACAACGCTGCGTAGCTTTGATTGGCCTGCGGATGCAACGAGTCTGACGGTGCCGGGGGGCCAGCGGGGGGATCTGATCGCCGTCCTGCATGTGGCGCCGGATCAGCCATTCAACATTCTGCGTGAAGCGGCAGTGGCGGTGAATGATGTGCGGGTGGCGATGCCGCGCCGTACCTTTGATACGATTGTGGTGCGGATTACGCCTGAACTGGCCCAGGCCGAAACCCTGACCTTTACGTTGGTTTCGCCGTTGACAAATGATCCGCCGCCACCGCAGCATATTGTTGGACGGGTGGAGCTTGCGCCGGCGCGCACCTACCGCTGGACAGCGGCGGAGAGTAGCATTGCCTTGCCCCATTTGGGGCGCGGTGCTTGGATCGCCGATCTGGGGGTTATCACGCAACATCCCGATGGAGCGCCGCTGGGCGCTACGGTGACGGTGGGCCAGTTGCCGCCAATTGCGCTACCAGAGACAGGCGAGCCACGACGAGTACGTGTGCTCATCCCGCCCTCGGCGCTGCGTGATGGAAGCCTTGATTTCACCATTAACTCTAAGGTCTATACCGATCCACGTCCCTTGGGCGTACTCATGTCCAATGTGAAGGTTGCCCCTGCGGTTGGTACCAGTTTGGGCACGATGTTGCCGCCGCTAAGTGGTTTGGTGTTGGCGCTTGTGGGCATACTGGGGGCCTTTGCGACCCTACAGGTGCTGGTGGGTGGCCCGGTGGCCGTGCGCGAGCGTTGGCCTACGCCCAGCTTGTGGGCGCTGATGGGCATAAGCCTAGCTGCGCTGGTGGGCGCATGGTTTTTGGGTAGCTACCGCTTCCCTAGTAGCTTTATGCTGCTGCGGATCGCGTCGTTGGCGCTTGGGAGCCTGCTGTTGGCCTTGGTGCTGCAACGGCTGACCCGCTGGCTCTTCCGGGTGATGGGTGCGCCGCTGGAGCAGGCTGAGGATGCAGAGCAATTGCTCGATACGCCCAAGGCAACAAATCTGCTGACGGGCGAGCGCTTCCTGAGCATCCTGCTGCTGATTGTGATGGTCAGTTTCTGGCTCAAGGCGCTGGGGGTGATCTATCCCTTCTTTGTGGCCGTGGATGTCAACTGGCACATGACACGGGCGATGTGGATTCTTGATGGTAAATTGCCCTTGCTGTATGGCACCGATAGCCCCCTGAATGAGACGACGATGCCTGAGGCTGAGTGGGGTTCAGAGCGACCAGTGATCCCCTATTCGCCTTGGTTTCATATGGTGGCGACGGTTTTTGCCTTTGTGCCCTTTGTGGATATGGATCGAGCTGCGAACCTCGCCAGTATTCTGCTCGATAGCTCGCGTATCATTCTGATTGCCTTGATTGCAGTGCGGATTGGGCTGAGTCGGCGCACGGCTTTGTTGGCCGGGGCAACCTATGCGGTCATTCCGGTGGCCTTTTTGCTCCATGCCTGGGGGAACCTGCCCACTGCCTTTGGTCTTTGGTTTACGCTGGTTTGCAATACGATCATCATCTGCATGTGGGATCGCTTGCATGAACGCCGAGTCATGGTGACACTCTCGGTCTTTCTGCTGGCGGCCTTCTTGATCTATACGGTAACCGGCGTCTTCATGGGTGTCTTCTTGGTGCTTCTGACTGGCTTGGTCTGGTTGAATGGCATGCGCGGTGGTGCGTGGGCCGAACTGCGCGATCCGCTGCGTCCGCTCTGGATCGGTTCGGGCGTTGCGATTGCGCTGGCCATTCTGATCTACTATGGCCAGTATATCCCACCGATCATTGAGCAGACGGTGCCCTACATGAAGACGGTCTTTGTACAGGGGCCAGAGAGTGTAGGGGTCGAGCGCTTGCCCTTTGATCAATACCTCTGGTCGTATGTGCCCCATTTGGATTATCGCATCTGGCCGGGAGATTACCTCTACTACGGGATTGCCATCCCAGTACTCTTCACCATTCCGGGCTATCTGGCGCTCCGCAAACACCCACTGGCTTGGGTAGCTTTCTCGGCTTGGGGCACCCTGGCGCTACTCTTCACCTATGCGGGCTACCGCATTTCGATGGTGGACAAGCAACTCTTCTATTTGTTGCCGGTGATCTGCATCTGCTGGGCCATCTATGCCGAGCGCATCTGGGCACGTTGGACGTGGGGCCGCTGGCTGGTTGTGGCGGTGTTGCTCTATACGCTCTATACGGCGCTGGATCAGTGGTTGATGCGGATTGCGATTTCGGAAGTCATTGATTGAGGGTGGGAAAACCAGGTTTTCCCACGCCCAGCTTGGGGCGGTGTCTCAAGCTAGACATGGGAAAACGATGTTTTCCCATGTCTAGCTTGGGGCGACGCTTCCCTAAAACTTGCTTTTGGGGCGGTGCCCCAAACCCTCTTGTTCTTTCGTGTTGGCGGCGAAGCCGCCAACACGAAAGAACAAGAACTCTTCGGGGGAGGCAAAGCCTCCCAACAACCCCCATGGGAGGGATAGATTTGATGCATGTAAAGGCATGGCTTACACCGCTGCGCGCCCTGTGGGGGCTGATGGGAGCGGTGGCTGTGTTGTGGATTGGTGCGGGCAGTTATAAGTATTCCTATTGGGGCCACGGGTTTGATATGGTGGATTTCCATATGCCGATCTGGGGGACCCTGCAGGGCCGCTTTTTGCTGGTGTCGCGCTACAATTTCACCGATACGTTTATGGGTTTGGATGTGGCCTTGGGGTTCCTGCCGGCCATTCCGTTCTATGCGCTGGTACCCTCGGCCTATACGCTGGTGGTGGTACAGACGCTGCTGTTGGTCTCGGGGGCGCTGCCGGTCTACCTGATTGCGCGGGAGCGCATTGGTGCTGCGTGGGCAGGGGTGGCCTTTGCGGCGCTCTACCTCTTTTACCCGACAACGCAGTTTATGGCTATGGCTGCCCCCTTTCAGCCACGCATACCCGGCTTGGTGCTGCTGCTCTGGGCCTTTTGGATGCTGGAGCAGCGGCGTTTGTGGCCCTACCTGCTGCTGTTGGGCCTAGCGATGCTCACCCGTACCGATGCGGCCCTGGTGGTGGTGGCCTTTGGCATGTATGCGGCCTTGCGCCGTTTGCCCTGGGCCTTTGCGCTGGTGCCGTTTCTGGTTGGTTTGGTCTATTTTTATGTTGCGATCACCTATATTACCCCTCAGTTTTATAGTGACACCTTCACGCCTGAACGGGTTGAGGTGCCGTTTGATCTGAGCCGCGACTACAATGAGATGTGGCCTTGCGGAGTGAGCCCGCAGGCATGCTACTATATCCATTTGGGTGGCAGTATTCCAGAGATTATCAAGAATATTTTAACCCATCCGGTTGAGATTTTCTTCTTCATCTTTCAACCCGAAAAACTCTGGTATCTCTTCTTATTGCTGGCAGGTCTGCTCTTTCTGCCAATCTTTGCGCCACGCGAACTGCTCTTAGCGGCACCGATTGTGGGCATCAACCTGCTCTCCGACCGTATCTTTCAATATGTGATTACGGAGCAGTACCAGATTCTGGTGATTCCGGGGATGATCATTGCGGCGATCTATGGGGGAGCGTGGGTATTGGCTATGGAGAAGCGAGGAGCAGAGAGCAGGGAGCAGGGAGCAGGGAGCAGGGAGCAGGGAGCAGTTTCCGCTTCTCGCTTCTCGCTTCTCGCTTCTCGCTTCTCGCTTCTCGCTTCTCGCCTCCCGCTTCTCGCTTCTCGCCTCCCGCCTCCCGCTTCTCGCCTCCCGCCTCCCGCTTCTCGCTTCTACATCGGCATGATCATATTAGTCCTTTTGATCAACATCCCGCTAAGGAATCCGGTGGTGTCGGCGATCCGCAACCCAGAGTTGCCGGAGCGAGTGGCGATTATGGAGCGCATGAAGGCCCAAATTCCGCCCGATGCGGTGGTGGCGGCAACGTCGTTTTTGGCCCCCCATATGTTGCCCCGAGAACGCATCTTGTTTATCCCTGGGGGGCCGATGCACCACCCGCCCGATTTGGCCGACTATGCCTTTATTGATAGCCGGGCAGCGGCGTTGCAGGGCACCGGGATTGTGGAGGGTTTCCATGCCGATCCGCAATGGCGGTTGTTGGATGCCGAGCAAGATCTGTTGCTCTTTCAGCGGGTGGAGTGAGCGTGAGGCGGGGAGGCGGGGAGGCGGGGAGGCGGGGAGGCGAAGATGCGGGGAGGCGAAGATGCGGGGAGGCGGGGAGGCGGGGAGGCGAAGATGCGGGGAGGCGAAGCCTCCGCGAACGAGCAAGCGCGTTTTGGGAAATACTATGATTCAACGATCGCCCATGCTCAGCTATCTAGGTGTGCTGGGTGCTTATATCCTCTTGGCGCTCTGGATTACATGGCCGATGCCGCTGCAATTTGCGACCCACTACTACACGAGTGGTAACAATATCTTCTATTTTCCGACATCGCCCGATGCGCCCAAGAATATCTGGATGCTCTGGTGGGCGGGGCAGGCGCTGGCCACCGGGGCGAACCCGCTCTTCACGCCGATGATCTACCATCCGCAGGGGCTGGCGCTGCACCTCCAGACCTACGATACGGTTGCGGGGATCATGACCTTCCCGGCGAATCTTCTCTTTGGGCCGGTGGCGGCCTATAACTTCTCGGCGCTGCTGGGGTTCATCTTGACCGGCTGGTTTGGCTTTCTCTTGGTGCGCCCGTTTGTCCAGGGGGTTGCGCCGGCGCTATTGGTGGGCACGTTGCTCACAGCGACCCCCTACCATGTGGCGAAGTATGATGCAGGCCAGATGAATTTTGTCCACATGCAGTGGCTTGTGCTCTTTATGGCGGTGCTGATCCATATGACCATCAGCCGCCGTTGGTGGGGTGTGCCGGTGGCGGCGTTGGCCTTTCTGTTGCTCACCTTTTCGGACTGGTACTACACCTTGGTAGCGGTCTTTTTTGCACTGATGTGGGGCGGGCTGAACCTGGCTAGTCGGCCCCAACGGGACGAATTGTTCAAGCTCTATGGGCTGAGTGGTGGCTTGGCGGGGCTGCTGCTGCTACCGCGGCTTGGAGCCTTACGGGCAAGTTCAGGAGGCCAGGATGCAGAGGCGAGCCCAATGTGGGCCTACTATACCCAGGGCTACTCGGCGGATGCCTTTGGCTTCTTCTTTCCCAATGCGCTGCATCCGCTCTGGGCGGTGCCAGTGGAACGCTTTTTGATCAACGTCGCCCCCTATGGTATCTCGGAAGGCTCCTACACGGCAGCGGGTTGGACTTTGGCGGGCTTGGCGCTTTTAGGGGTAGCTTGGTACTGGCGGCAGCAGTGGCAGTTGTTGGTTGTAGCTTTGATCGCATGGCTTTTTGCACTAGGGCCAACGCTCTTTGTCTTGGGCTACGAGACCGGGATCGCCATGCCGTACCAGTTGTTACAACTGGTACCAGGGCTTGACACGGCCCGTCGCCCCAATCTCTTTGGCCTGATTACGATCATTAGTGCAGCAATCTTTGCCGCGTTAGCCTTGGCGCGGCTGCATGAGCAACTGAGGCCAGAGCGCTACCGGCTGGTCTTGGGCTTGGTGGCTCTGATTGCGCTGTTTGAGCTCTGGCCACCGCAGCGGGTGGCGAATGCCCTTGACCAAGCGCCGGTCTATCAGCGCATTGCCGCCGAGGGCGCGCCGGGGGCTGTCGTAGATGTACCGATTGAAGGGGGCACCGATAGCCGCACCCTGATCAACCAACTGGTGCATCAGCAGCCAATTTTGCGCGGCTACATTGCGCGCCCGCCCCACTACCCCACACTGCTCTACAGCCCGTTGCCAAAGCAACTTGCCACCTTCAAACTCTGGCCCGAAGCTGATGTATTCGCGCTTGATCAGGTCGCCTTGGAAGGTATGCAGTGCTACTATCAGTTTCGTTACCTCGTTTTCAAACCTGCCCTGCTCACGAAGCGACAACACGACGCACTGAGGAGCATCGTAGCGCAGCTTGGGGCCGATCCAGCGCAACCCTGGTACGCCGATGAGCGTCACCATGCCTTTAGGTTGCCCCTGCATACGGATACTTGTACCCCCTTTGTTTTTTTAGGTGAAGGTTGGGGCGAACCAGAGGTTCACAAGGCGCAGGTATGGCGCTGGAGCGAAGGCCAGAGTGAACTATACATCGTCAATCCAAAACCAGAACCAAAGCGGGTCAAATTGCAACTGCTTGCCTACACTCTGAAGCATGAACGCAGCGTCAACGTATACAGCGCCAACAAGTTGCTCACCACGCTCACACTGGATGAACGCAGGCGCTGGTACCGCCTCAATGTAGAGCTGGAGCCTGGCTACAACCAGTTCATGCTCGAGAGCGCCACAAGCATTGACCCAGTATCGGGGCGAGCCTTGGGCATAGCCCTCAAGCGGGTTGAGGTACACTAAATACCATTTACGATTGTAGATTGTAGATTGTAGATTGTAGATTGTAGATTGTAGATTGTAGATTGTAGATTGCCGAACATGGCGTCTCAATGGGCGTTGGCGTTCTTGATAATGCGGCATCTTCAAGGGTAATTGGTATACGGCCTTTCGGCGGGGGTACGGGGGATGCTTCGTCTCCCACGCAGAACCTTCTTGCTTACGTGTTGGCGGCTTCGCCGCCAACACGTAAGCAAGAAGAGGGTCTGGGGCATAGCCCCAGCAACAGGTTTTAGGGCGGCAGCCCTAAGCGTAGGGGAAGATGAAACCTCTTCTGCCCCTTCGTCGCAAGGCGTTATGTATGAGTAACAAACAAATTCATTTTAGTGCCTTGGGCCTCTACCTCATCGTAGCCCTTTGGCTGACATGGCCCATGGCGACCGATCTGACCGACATCCTCTACGTGAACCGAGGCGGCCCCTATTTCTTCCCCGGGACTGAGGATGCCATGCAGAACTCGTGGAACATGTGGTGGACGGGCTATGCTGTGCGTTATGGGCTCAACCCTTTTGTGACCCCCATGCTCTACTATCCCGAAGGGGTAGCCCTCTACCTCCAGACGGTCAATGTTGCAACCACCTTCAGTGTTCTGCCGGTAACGCTGCTGTTGGGTTCGGATGAAGCCTACAACGTTGCGGTCTTGATGGCCTACCAGCTTACTGGTTACGCGGGCTTTGTGTTGGCGCGGCGCTACGTGAATGGCTTTGCACCGAGTTTCATTGCTGGCCTTTTGCTGACCGCAACGCCGCACCATGTGGGCAAATTCGATGTCGGGCAATTGAATTTTGTCACGACACAATGGCTCTTCATGGCCATGGCGGCCCTGGTACTCTTAGGGCAGCGCGGTAGCCCGTTGCGGCTCGTTGGTGCAGCCCTAGCCTTGGTGCTAACCGTACTCACCGACTGGTACTTGGCGGTCGTAATCGCCTTTTTTGCCTGTGCGTGGGCGATTGTGACGAGCATAGGGGCACAACGTCCCTGGCGCAGCTTGGCTTGGTTTGCGGGCGCAGGGCTCTTGAGTGGGCTGTTGTTGATGCCGCTGCTCTATGCGATTGTGAACCTACCGCGATTTACGGGTGACATGGACGAGGGTCGGCTTCTCATCTGGGCAGCGGTGACACAGGGTAACTCGATGGATGGCCTTGGGCTCTTCTTCCCTGCCGCATTGCACCCGTGGTGGGGTGAGGCGGTGGGGCGCATCTTGATGCCCCTGGCCCCCTATAGCATTATGGAGGGATCGTACCATGCGCCGGGCTGGGTCTTGCTGGCGTTGGGTAGCTTAGGCATCTACTGGTACGGACGGCAGCAGTGGCAATGGTTGGTACTGTTGGGCTTGGCGTGGCTCTTTGCGGTTGGCCCGACGCTCTATCTGTTGGGCTACAACACCGGCATTCCGATGCCCTACCGGCTCATCCAGCACCTGCCGCTCATGGAGACCGCACGGCGTCCGGGGCTCTTCATCCTGATTGGCCATGGGGCGCTGGTGGTCTTTGCGGCGTTGGCATTGCAACGATTGGCAACCGCACTTGCACCGCGCAAGCGAACCTACCTTTGGGCGGGCGTGGTAGCGCTGGCGGTCTTTGAGCTTACCCCTGGGATGCGTCAAGCCATTCCGGTGGAGGTGTCGCCCGTCTTTGCCCAGATTCGTGAGCAGCGACCGGGGGTGGTAGTGGATCTGCCGGTGGAGATCTTTCCCGAAAGCCGCACAATCTTCAATCAGATTGAACACGAGCAGCCCATTTTGGCGGGCTATGTGGCGCGGGCACCGCAGCGTTACGATACGTTGACTTATGCGCCGCTGGTCAATAGTTTGGGGCGGATCAAAGCTTGGCCTGAGCATGACATTGTGCGTCTGGATCGGGCGGATTGGCAGGCCCAACAGTGCTTCTACCGCTTCCGCAATGTGGTGCTTGAAGAGCGTCTCTTGAGTGCCGAAGAGCGTGCCTTAGTTCTGCACAATATTGAGCGACTCACTGGTAACCTACCTACACCGTGGTATGCACAGGACGGCTTTACCGCCTACGAGTTGCCGCTCTATGCTGATCAGTGTCGGCCCTTTGTCTATTTAGGGCCAGCGTGGCATAGCCGTGAGGGGCAGGATGGTGATTACTGGCGTTGGACAAATGGGGTGAGCGAAATCTATGTGGTGAATCCCAGCGATGAGCCAATGAGTGTCGTGTTAGAGATAGCCGCAGCCAGCCTTGAGGAGCGCACGCTGCATCTTTGGCACGCCGAGCAACAAGAGGTTGCAACGCTTGATCTGACCTCTGCGCATCGTCGCTATCATGTCGTGTTGCCATTGCAACCTGGGATCAACCGCTTTGTCTTGCAAAGTGCTACAAATGCTGAGGCAGGTACGCCGCGCAGCTTGGGCGTCATTGTGCGGAGGCTTGAAGTGGTATGGTAAATTGGCGACTCCACTTGGGTGCGTTGGGCTTCTACCTTGCCCTCACACTTTGGCTGACCTGGCCGCTGACGGCTGGCTTTACAACCCACTACTACACGGGTGGTAACTACATTTTTTACTACCCCACCTCACCCGATGCGCCGCAGAACATCTGGAATTTTTGGATGAGCGAGCGGGCGCTACAGGCTGGGCAGAGTCCCTTGCGTACCGAGTTGCTCTACTACCCTGAGGGGGTGCAGATGATTTTGCAGACCCTCAATGTGGTCGCAGTGCTGATGGCTGCCCCGCTGACGGCAAGCTTCGGTCCGATTGCAGCCTACAATTTCACTGCCATCTTCGCGGTGATGCTCACGGGCTATGCGGGTTTTCTTTTGACACGGGCGTTTGTACCAAATTTGGTAGGGCCACCATTGTTGGCTGGAGCGTTATTAACCGCCTCGCCTTTCCATATCGCCAAGCTTGATGCGGGCCAACTCAACTTTGTGACGATGCAGTGGTTGGTCTTCTTTATACTGGCTTTTATTGTGTTACAACGGGGCCAATTGCGGCGGGCAGGTGGGGGTTTGGCGGCACTCGCCTTTGCGCTGGTACTCTACACCGATTGGTACTGGACACTGGTAGCGGTGCTGTTTGGGATGATGTGGGCAGCCTTGAGCTTACTTGGAGCGCAGCGCCCGTTGGCGCTCGTGGGCCGTTATGTAGGCTTCGGGGGCTTGGCGATCCTCGTTAGCTTACCACTGCTCTTGGCGCTGCGAGCCGCTCCAAGCAGCCCCTTGGAAAACAGCCCCAACCCGATCTGGGCGATCTATACCCAAGCCTACTCGGCTGATGCCCTGGGGTTCTTCTTTCCAGCGGCGCGCCACCCGCTCTGGGGCGTGCCCGTGGAGCATTTTCTGGTTGCTATGGCACCCTATAGTGTGACCGAGGGTTCGTACACGGCGGCGGGTTGGACCCTGGCGGCCCTGGCGTTGCTCGGCACCTTCTGGTTTTGGCGTGAACACTGGCGCTTGGTGGTCATCGGTGGTGTAGCATGGATCTTCGCGCTCGGCCCATCGCTCTATGTGTTGGGCTATGCGACCGGCATCACGATGCCGTACCGGCTGCTCCAATTGTTACCCTTCTTGGAGACAGCGCGCCGCCCCAATCTTTTTGGAGTGCTGACGATCATCATTGCGGCGATCTTTGCCGCCTTGGCCTTGGCGGAACTGCGTAGACGGCTTACGCCAAGCAACTATAAGCTGGCAATGGGTGTGCTGGTAATCGTGGCACTGATCGAACTCTGGCCCGCGCCACGGGTGGCCAATACATTGGAACGCGCCCCGGTCTATGCCCAGATTGCCAATGATCCAGGGGTGGTTGTAGATTTACCCTTGGAAATGGGCACCGACAGCCGCACCCTGATCAACCAGATGGTGCATGGCCAGCCAATCTTGCAGGGCTATGTGGCCCGTGCGCCCTTCTACGCGACCATACTCTATAGCCCGCTACCCAGGCAACTGGCGTTGATGCAGCGTTGGCCTGAAGAAGATATTGTCGCACTTGATGCGGCAAGTCTGAAGACAATGCAGTGCTACTACCAATTGCGCTATGTTGTCCTAGATAGGCCACTCTTGCAGCCAGAGCAGCAGCAGGTAGCGCTCGCATTGATTGACACCCTAGGTGGCAATGCGGCGCAACCCTGGTATGCTGATGAGCAGCGTTGGGCCTACGAATTGCCGTTGCACCAAGATCGCTGTGCGCCTTTTCTCTTTTTAGGGGCAGGTTGGCACGATCGTGAAGTTGATGAAACCCATGTCTGGCGTTGGACCATGGGCCACAGCGAGATCTATATCATCAACCCGGACTCTGAGCCACAACTGGTAAGCTTGGAGTTTATGGCGATGGCTACTGTGGATGGACAGCAGTTGGAACTTTGGAATAATGGTGTGTTGCTGAACGAATTTACCATAATTCAGGCCAGACGCCGCTATAAACTCCCACTCTGGTTGCCCCCGGGGCAACATCGTTTCGTGTTGCATACACCCACAACTTCCGAAGGGGTTGGGAAGCGTGAACTGGGTATGACCGTATTATGGTTAAGGGTGTACTAATACCAATACCTTATAATACCAATTACTGTTGAACATGCCGCATTATCAAGAACGCTAAAGCTCATTGAGACGCCATGTTCGGCAATCTGCAATCTACAATCTGAAATCTGCAATGGTATCAAGGCCGTTTGCATCTTGCATCCTTGCAGCGCTAGGCTTATACTACAAACCATAGCAACAAAGGTTGTGTAAGCGCACAGCGAAAGCCGCGCCTATTTGGTAAATTCCGCGTAATACTGCGTTTCTTTCAATGCAGGTTAGGGATTGAGTGGGCGCGATGCCAGGAGCGAAGGTATGACTATTTTGGAGTGCGGGGATGCGTGCTGTGCCACACCGCCAGCCCTGTCCGAGGCGGAGTTGATGGCAGCGGCTGATGGTGAAGCTGACGAGCGCATTCTGGCTCATCTGCGCCACTGCCCCACATGTACGGCACGTGTGGGCCACATTCGCAGCTTTCAGGCCCGGCTACGGCAACAACTCTACCGCGTTGATTGCCTTTCCACCGACATCCTGATTGACTATTGCCAAGGGCTACTCGATCCCTACCAGCGTGCGCTCGTACTGCACCATTTGGCGCTCTGCCCCCATTGCATGGCCGAAGTCGCGCTGTTAGAACGCGGCAATCTGCAAAGCGATACCCTGATCCAGACCTCGCGGCGCTGCTTTGCGCCCGCTCCGTAATGAGGAAATAGTTCTTCACACGAAGCAACGAAAAAGTGGGTGTGGGGCTACGCCCCACACCCACTTTTTCGTTGCTGTTTGGCGGCGAAGCCGCCCCATACGCATGACGTCAAGCCTTCGGCAGGGGTTTGGGGCGTAGCCCCAAAGCGGGTTCCAGGGCGGCAGCCCTAAACGTAATGCCTATGCGAAGCCGCCCCCGCACCCCCACCGGAGGTAACTTTGACGTACCTACTCAAAGTGATCGGCCAGATAGGCCACAAGGTCGGCAACCCGCACCGAGTAGCCCCACTCGTTATCGTACCAGCAGATGACCTTGAAGAGATCATCGCCCATATTGTGGGTGAGGGGTAGATCAACGACGGTGCTGTAGGTCGTGCCAATGAAGTCGCTGCTGACCAACTCCTGCTCGCTCACCCCCAAGATGCCCTCAAGCTCTTCGCTCTCGCTGGCTTCGCGGAAGGCGTTGTTGATCTCTTCGACCGTCGTGGGCCGATTGAGCATCACGGCGAAATCCACCACCGAGACAGTAACCGTCGGTACGCGGATGGCATAGCCGTGGAACTTGCCCTTCAGTTCAGGGATGACGAGGGCAACGGCTTTAGCGGCACCCGTAGTAGTGGGCACCATATTGACGGCAGCCGCACGGGCGCGACGCAAGTCTTTGTGGACATTATCCTGAATATTCTGATCCATCGTATAGGCATGGATCGTCGTCATCAGGCCACGCTGGATACCGAAGCGGTCATTGAGCACCTTAGCCACCGGCGCAAGGCAGTTGGTGGTGCAGGACGCATTCGAGATAATGTGGTGCTTCCCGTGGTCGTAGGAGTTCTCATTGACTCCAAGACAGATGGTGATGTCTTCGCCCTTGGCAGGTGCCGAGATGAGTACCTTCTTGGCCCCGGCCTCAATGTGAGCGCGAGCCTTTTCCGCATCGGTGAAGCGCCCGGTCGCCTCGATGACAATATCCACACCAAGATCGCCCCAGGGCAACTTGGCGGGATCACGCTCGGCGAGAGTCAAGATCTCGTAGTGAGCATCGTCATAATCAATGACGATCTTATTCTCATCAACGGTCACCTCACCCTCAAAGAGGCCATAGGTCGAATCGTAGCGCAGCAGGTGGGCGAGCGTTTCATTGTCTGTCAGATCGTTAACCGCCACGATCTCAAACTCATCGGGGTGGTACTCCAGCATCGCCTTCAAGCTCTGCCGACCGATCCGGCCAAAGCCGTTAATTCCAATACGCACCATTGGACGAGCCTCCTTCCCATTCGCGAACTTTCTCCGTACGCGAGTACCGCTGGCCCTACACTAGGGCTACGTCCAAGCCCACCAAGGGGCAAGCTTGGGCGGCGGCGCGTCAGTGAGCACGGGCGTCATTATAGCACGCTTTGGGTGCAATTGGCGGAGGGGCTTCCGCACCATGTTCTAGCGCCGCACCAGCGGCAGGTAGACGCGTTCGTTGAGCGCTGCGGCCGGCCCACAACTCCCGCTGAGGCAGGCTAGGGTGAGGGTGTAATTACCCACGCCCGTATTGTTCCTATCTTCGGCAATGATCGTATGCTGACCGTCCGTCTTCAGCGTACAGTTGAGCGTCAACTGCTCATTGAACGAGTAATCACCGCATAGCTTAAGGCCAGCCGAGTCGTAGACAGTCACTTGTGGTCTGAAACTGCCACTGGTGCGCAGCATCGTCAGGCGCACCTGCGCCCCGACCCGCCCTTCAAAACTGAAGGTGCCGAAGGCTGCGCTTGAAGCGATGGCGCTCTGCCGGGTCTGGTTAAAGGCGATGGCGGTCGGATTTCCCGGATTATTGCGCCGCTGCAGATGCAACTTGTACGTACCGATAGCCGCCAGGCTGCGATCATCAATCAGGATGCTATACTGACCGGTTGCCGGAATCGCACATGGTTCAAGCATGACTGGCGCGCCAAAGGAATAATCGGTGCAGATGGAGGCACCATTGCTATTGTAGACCCTAATCTGTGGGTTGAAGCTTCCCGCTTCTCTGACCAGGCGTACGATCAGTTGATCATTGGCTTCGGCGTTAAACCGGTAGGCATTCATAGCAGCGATCCGCTCCAGGCTGCCATTAGTGACGCTGCCGACGCTGATCGGGGTGGCATTGCCCGGATTGTTCAGGCGCTGAAAGTGCAGATCGTAGGTGCCGGTACGACTGGTACCGTTATCGTCTACCAGCAGACTATAGGTTCCCTCCGCCGTAATTGCACACGATTCGATGGTTGCCAAAGCGGTTACAAAGCGATATTCCTCGCACTGTTTAACCCCTGCCGCATTGTAGACGCGTATACGCGGGTAGATTGTGCCGCCGGTGGGGAACAGCCGCAAGCGGATTAAGTCATTTTGCGCCGCCGTAAACGTATACGTTTTGCTCTCAATCGGGGACGCGAGACTACCCTGGGTGACGCTGCCGACGCTGAGCGGGGTGGCATTGCCGACCCCATTGAGCCGCTGCATATAAACTTGATAGCCGCCGATGGTCGAACGACTTGAGCCCGACGATTGCACTTCTAACGTGTAGTTGCCGCTGCTGGTGGCAGTACATGTAACACCGAGTTTACTGCCAGAGGTAAAGTTTGAGCAGACTGCCACGCCATTCGCGTTCCGTACGGCGATACTCGGGGCAAACGTGCCCGAGGTACGTACGATGCTGAAGCAGCCTTCCACCAGGCCCTCGCCCTGGCTGCGCAACTTGGCCTGCCCGAGATTATTGCCGAGGCGCAGGATGAGTTGGGCATGCTCGCCTTGGCGCAGCGTAACTACACCCAAGCGAGCCAGTTGCTCACCCAGAGTCTCAACGCCTATGCAGCCCAGGGCTTAGTCTTTGCGATTGTCCGCGTACGCCGTAACCTGGGCTACCTAGCACTCGCGCAGGGCGATGCAGCCACAGCCGAGTATTGGTTCCGCGCCAGCATGCAGCAAGCCGACTTGCATGGCCTCGCCGACATTGCGCTTCACGCTATTGCGGGCCTAGCGTTGCTGCACGCACAGCGCGGCAACGTGTCCGAAGCTGCCCGCATGCTCGGGGCTGTCGAGCATCTGCAAAGCTTCTACGAACTGCGTAACGACCCCCACGACAATCAGGTACGGGAGCAGGTGCGCACCCTCATTGCCTTGTATCCAACGTGGTCGTCCGACTACGCCTTGGGCAGTACAATACCATTGGCACAGGTACTCGCCAAATATACGTAATACCATTTACGATTGTAGATTGCAGATTGCAGATTGCCGAACATGGCGTCCCAATGGGCGTTAGCGTTCTTGATAATGCGGCATGTTCAAGGGTAATTGGTATTAAGAGGTGTGCATTAAAACGAAACCGCCTTCTCGCCAAGTTGCGTACCGGGCCAGAGGCGAATGCCCCGTTCAAGGCGATTTTCGGGGCCAAGCACACAATCATCGCCAATAATTGCACCATCGGCGATAAAGCAGCGGGCGCCAATGGTGTTGTTGCGCCCCAAAACACTGTTGCGTAGCGTGACCCCTTCGGCAAGGCGGTTATCTTCCCAAAGTACCGCGCCCTCGATATTGCAATCGGGGCCAATTTGGCAGCGGGGGCCAAGCACCGTAGGCCCAATGATCCGGGCACCCTTCTCGATAATAGTGCCATCACCCATCACCACCGGGCCAACAATCTGGGCTGAGGGGTGAATGATTGCTTCACCTTCGATCCAGACCCGATTGGCGATCTGTTGGCCTTGAAAGTTGTAGCGTACTTTGCCAATCAGAATGTCGTGGTGGACATCAATGTAGGTCGGCGGCTTACCAATGTCGGTCCAGTAGGCCCGTGAAGGAAACCCATACATCGGGTCGCCCGTCTGCAACAGGACCGGGAAAAGGCCACGCTCAAACATATAGAACTGGTTGGGCGGTACATAGCGAAAGATGTCCGGTTCGATAATGTAGGTACCAGCGTTGATTAGATTACTGTTGAGATCCTCTACACGGGGCTTTTCCAAGAAACGCTTGACCCGCTGATCGGCATCCATCTCGACGAGGCCAAATTGGGTAGGATCCTCAACCGGCGTGAGCGAGATGGTCACCTTGCTCTGCTTCTCACGATGAAAATCGAGCATCGCCCGCAGATCGAGGTCGGTCATCACATCGCCATTAAAGACGAAGGTCGGCCCATCGAGCAGATATTCCACATTCTTGACCGCCCCAGCGGTGCCGCGTGGTTCCGGTTCTTCAACAATATGCAACTTCATCTCAAGGCGCGAACCATCACCCAGCGTCGCCCGGAAGCGATCTGCGAGGTATTGCACAGCCAGAATAACTTCGTTGATCCCTTGATCGCGCAGGCGCATGAGCATCCACTCAATGAAGGGCTGATTAACCAGCGGAATCATCGGCTTAGGAATATTGCAGGTCAGCGGGCGCAGGCGCGTGCCCTGGCCACCCACGAGGATCACAGCTTTCATAGAGAATTCCTTGATATGAAGGGCAGCAGAAGAGGAACAGAGGAACAGGGGAACAGCAAGAACAGAGGAACAGAGGAACAGGGGGACAGAGGAACAGAGGAACAGAGGAACAGCAAGAACAGGGGAACAGCAGAACAGAGGGCAAGCACACCTATGTGCTGCCAGCTTCCTCGTGGAGGACTCTGTCGCGCCAGTAGTTAAGAATATCGTTCAAGGTTTGGCTCAGGGGAAGATTGGGCACCCAGCCAGTAGCGTCACGCAAACGACGTGCATCACAAAGCACGAGAGGCATATCAATCGGGCGCATCAGTTCGGGATTGGGTTGCACCTCAACCGTAGTTGTGCTGGCGGCAACAAAATGGTCGAGGATGCTCTGCACCGTAACAGCTTGGCCGCTCCCCACGTTATACACCTGGCCAGCGTTGCCGTGCTGGGCAAGCAGAGCATAGGCCCGCACAATATCGCGCACATCGGTGAAATCACGCTGGGCGCTCAGATTGCCAACCTGAACCAAAGGAGGTTGCAAACCATGCTCAATGCGTGCAATCTGACGCGCAAAGGCCGCCGTAACAAAGCGGGCGCTCTGACCAGGCCCAATATGGGTGAAGGGGCGTACACAGAGCGCATCAAGCCCATGACTCATATGGTACTGCATTGCCAGCAGACTCTGAGCCGCTTTACTCACACCATAGGGATTGGTCGGACGCAGGGGGCAGGCTTCGCTAATTGGCAGATCATGAGGCGCTATGTTGCCATACTCTTCATAACTCCCCACAAGCAGCAAACGGGGCTTCAATTGCAAGGCAATGAGCGCCTGAATAATGTGCAACGTCCCAAGCAGATTGGTCTGCAAGGTAGCCCCTGGATCGCGAAAAGACTCAGGCACAAAAGGCTGGCCAGCCAGATGAAAGATCAACTCAGGCTGAGCCAACTCTAGCGCCCTACGCAGCGCCGCAGGGTCATCAAGATCGGCATACAACTCATTGACCCGACCGGCCAAGTTGGGGGGCAAGCGCCCCGGCCCACGAGTAAGGCCCCAAAGCTGATAATCAGCCTGGGTAAGCAGATAGTCGGCAAGGTAGCCACCGACAAAGCCAGTGATCCCGGTAATAAGTAGGCGCATGGCTGATACTATAGCCGATTCTTGCCGGTTGGCAAGCGCGGGTAGCTTCGAGCGCCTCAGCCACCACGTCACCAAGGCAAAGGAACGCTATGTAGGGGCAAGGCACGGCGCTGCCGTGGCCCTACCGTTGCACAGAGCTTTCTACCCCCCAACCTGCTCCCGCAACCACGCATCAAGCTCAGCCTGCGTCATGAAATCCAGAAGCGCCTCACTCAACGGTGCCAACAGCGAAGGAGGCAAGGCGGAAATCTGCGCTTCCAATGCCTCGTTGAGTTCACCAAACTTGCGCTTGAGTAATCGTAGCACCATGTTGCGTTCAGCTTGAGCATAGACAGACGGATCAAATGAGGGAACATCCCATCCCTCGCGCTGCCCTTGCAGCCATGCTTCAAGGTGCCCCTGAGCCGTGAAACTGAGCAGTGCCTCACTGAGTGCATCCAACTGGGGAGTGTCCAGCGTCGCAATCTGGACCTCTAATGCCTCGCTAAACGGCCCAAACTTGAGTTTCAACTGGCGCAGCACCATCTCATACTTAGCTTCAACACGAGCAAGCCGTTCAAAGCTCGTCACAAAGGTGGTCATACCTCGCTCCTCCTGTTCGATTTGATACATTGTAGCACGCGCAGGCGCATCGATACTAGGCGGCAAACGCATGAGTTGATCCAAGAGCCGGTAGAGGTGACGCAAGTCCTCAACCACTCCTCACGGTACAACAAGCTCCTAAGAGGGTGTCTGAAAAGTCAATGAACTGGCGTTGGAGTGCCGGCTTCAGCCGGCTAAAGCCGGCACCCCAACGCGTGCCCACTAGCTTTTCAGACAGCCTCTAATAGATATACCGCTGGAAGAGGCCAAAAGATACGCTTTTGGGCCAAGGCTGGCATGTTGTGCGCCTACGCCCCTAACACCATTGTGCATTTCATTGACAGGTTTTGTGCATAATGCTACAATAACGTCAAGAACAAACTGAGTTTGTACAAGTCCTCTGGGAAGGTGGGCAGCTATGGCGCAGCAACACTTCTTGTCACAATTTTCCGATAAGCCACGCTACAACACCAAAGCGGTAGCGCAAGAGACAGGGGTACCTGCGGACACCTTCCGTGCGTGGGAGCGACGCTACGGTGTGCCGCGCCCACAGCGCACCGAAGGGGGCCATCGCCTCTATTCGGAGCGTGATATTGCAACTATTCGCTGGCTGCGCGACCGCACGGCTGAGGGGTTGACGATTAGCCAAGCGATTGCGCTCATGACCGATGGCAACGAGTCGAGTCTCTCGTGGCTGAGTACCGCCGTTGATACCGAGCCCCATACATGGGAACGGCTCAATAGCCGCTTGATCACCGCGCTCACCGACTTTGATGCCACCCGCGCCGAGCAGATTCTTGGTGAAGCCTTTGCCCTCTACCCGATGGAAGAGGTCTTCCTCAAGATGGTGCAGCCAACCATGATCGAGATTGGCGAACAGTGGCACGCCGGGCGGATCACGGTTACAGCCGAGCATTTTGCGACCCAATTCATCCGGCGGAAGCTTTCGGGCCTCTTCAATACCTACAATATTACCGATGGGCGCGGCTTGGTGCTCGTCGCATGCGCCCCTAGCGAGCAGCACGATCTCGGTGTACTCATGCTCTCGGTCTTCCTGGTGCGCCACGGCTGGCAGGTGATCTACCTTGGGCCTGAAGTGCCGCTGCGCGACCTGATTGAGACGGTACGCCAATTGCAGCCCGACCTTGTCGCAGTGGCTGCTTCTACCACCGAGACGGCGACGCAACTGCTTGAGGCTGGACGGGCCATCCAAGCCTTGCCACCACCTACGCCCCACTTTGGCTACGGTGGGCGTGCCTTTAACATCAACCCTATGCTGATCCAGCGTATGCCTGGTACTTTCCTTGGCCACGATGCCCAAGAGGCAGTTGATCATGTCGCAGATCTGCTGAGTGGCAAGCGCTGAACTGCGCAACGTAAGTTGCCATCCATTCAGGATTAACGTATGATAGAAACGAAGAAACTTTCGCGCTATGCCCAAGGAGCGCCGCGTGTCGCTGAACCCAGTAACCTCGCTCGTGCTGGGGGCCACCCGAGGTTCAATCGCGCACCCCCTACCCGCTGATGAGCAGCTCGCGCTGCTGTTTCATCAGACCAACCTCTCGCCCCACCTCAATCACGCTGAGGGCTTGGCCCATCCCCCTCACGCTACCACGGAAGCCTATGCTGAGTGTGAGCGGATTATTCGCCACCACTCGAAGAGCTTCTTTTTCAGTTCTCAATTCCTCGCCCCTGACATCCGTCGTGCGGTGCGTGCCCTCTATGCCTTCTGTCGCAAAACCGACGATACGGTTGATCTGGCCACAAGCGATCCGGCCCACGCCCTCGCAATCTGGGTGCAACAGGCACGCGCCCCCTACCCAGCCACTGACGATCCCGTCCTCGTTGCGTGGCACGATACCCGCACCCGCTACAATCTGCATCCAAACTTGGTAGATGAACTGTTGGCTGGTGTCGCGATGGATCTTTCGATCAACCGCTATGCCACCTTTGCCGATCTCTGGCTCTATTGCTACCGCGTCGCCTCTGTTGTGGGCCTGCTAGTTATGGGTATCACCGGCCATCGCCCTGGTGCCGAACCCTATGCGATTAAACTAGGCGTTGCCCTGCAAATGACCAACATCCTGCGCGATGTTGGGGAAGATGCCCGCCGAGGCCGCGTCTACCTGCCCCATGAAGACCTAGAACGCTTTGGTTTGAGTAGCGATGACATCTTGGAGGGGGTCTACGACGAACGCTTCAAGGCGCTGATGCAGTTTGAAGTGGCCCGTACCCATCGGCTCTACGATGAGAGCTGGCCCGGGATTGCGCTACTGCCCGCCAATAGTCGCTTTGCCATCGGAGCAGCGAGCTGGGTCTATCGGGGCATCCTCGATAAACTAGCAGCCAATGGCTATGATGCCCATACGCGCCGCGCCTACCTGACGATGGGCGAGAAGATGGCCCGCTTGCCGCGCATCTGGCTTGCAACCCGGCGGGTGGGGAAGTGAGTTTGCATTGCACTACCTCTTTTGGCTGATTCTGAGCGCCCTGCTGCTGACGGGCTGTGGCTTTGAACGGCTACCGCTTGGCCAAACGGCTGAACCAACCATGAGCGCCTTTCAGACCCAGGTGGCGCTGATGGCGACAGCCCAGACTGCACCGCAGGCAACGGCTACCACGCGCCCCCCGATGACGCCTGGGCCGATTCTGCCCGCCATTGCGCCCCAACCCACCCTCGCGCCCGCGTTGACCGATGTGGTGGAGCGTCAAGAGCAGCTCTTGATCGAACTCTACCAGCGCGCCAGTCCAGCAGTGGTGAGTATTGATGTGGTGGGCGGACGCTTGCCCCCCAACCATCCGCCAATCCCTGGCTTGCCTGAACGACGGAGCGGCCAGGGCTCTGGCTTCCTCTTTGATGATCAGGGCCACATTGTAACCAACCACCATGTGGTTGAGGGCGCAACCCGCTTGCAAGTGCGCTTTTTTGATGGAACGACTGCGCTCGCTGATCTGATTGGTGTTGATCCCCATAGCGACCTAGCGGTGATCCGTGTGCTTGAGTTGCCCCCAGGCGTAGCGCCGCTCAACCTCAGCACTGCGGCTGAACTTGCCGTGGGCCAGACTGCCATCGCCATTGGGAGCCCCTTTGGCGAGCAGAACACGCTCACGGTGGGCGTCATCAGCGGGCTAGGGCGCACCCTACGCGGGCCGAGCCGCGCCTTCGGAAACTACAGCATTCCCAATATTGTCCAAACCGATGCCGCCATCAACCCCGGCAACTCCGGCGGCCCACTGCTCAATGTGCGCGGCGAAGTGGTGGGCGTCAATACGGCCATTGCGGTAAGCCAAGGCAGCAACTCATTTGAAGGGATTGGCTATGCTGTACCGGCCCACACGGTCGCCCGCGTAGTGCCCACACTGATCACCGCTGGACACTACGACCACCCCTGGATGGGGATCAGTATGTACTCAGTTGATGCCTTGAACGCCGATCTCTTGGAGCTTGCGGTAGGCCGTGGCGTACTGATCCTTGATGTTCACCCTGGCAGCCCAGCCTATCAAGCGGGGCTACGGGCTGGCGACATCCCCCGCGAACTAGACGGACGAACCATGAGGGTTGGCGGCGACATCATCATCGCCATGAACGGCCATCCGGTCGCCGACAGCGACCAGTTGGTCGGCTTGATTGAACGCTACCATAGCGTGGACGATACCATTACCTTAAGCCTTGTGCAGCCTGATGGTAGCCAGGCAGAGGTGGAACTCACCTTAGAGGCAAGGCCGTAAGAATTTCACCACAGAGACACAGAGAACACAGAGAAGTCTGTGGTAGGGCAATCGCCAGCACTATAAAAACTCTGTGCCCTCTGTGCCTCTGTGGTGAAATCCTCTGTACCTCTTTCTCGCAAGTGGTGAAATCCTCTCCACCTCTTCTCTCGCAGCATGTCATGCTTGACGTACCCTTTCAGAACGTGGTAAGATCAGGGCAGCAGTTTGGCCGGGCCAGCAAGGTGTTGGAAGGTTCGGTCGCATCACCCTTCACGAAAGGCCGACAAATGATCCGTGTTGTGGTAGACAGCATTCGTGTAAGCCTCTTGACCCAACACCGGGTCGTGGTTCTCCGCGAAACCGACAGTAAGCGCTACCTCCCGATCTGGATCGGGCCCTTTGAGGCCGACGCGATTGCGATGGCAATTCAAGGCCATGAACCGCAACGCCCCATGACTCACGATCTGCTTAAAGCCCTGATTGGCGAGATGGGTGGCCAAATTGTTCACATCCTGGTCAATGACATTCAAGACAACACCTTTTTTGCACGGATCGTCATTGAGCAACAAGGGCGTATTGTTGAAGTAGATGCGCGCCCAAGTGATGCCGTTGCCCTTGCTGTACGCACTGATGTGCCAATCTTTGTGGAAGCAGCCGTACTCGATCAAGCAGGCGTCCTCTTTGATGAAGACGAAGCAACGAGTCCTGATGAAGCCGGGCAACTTGAGCCAAGCGGTGATCAAGAACCTGAAGCGGAACTCAACGACGAATCGATGTCCATCTTCCGCAATTTTATTAACACACTTAACCTTGATGATCCGCCAAAAGGTGGTTCAGAGAAATCTTCGTAAGAGCATGTGTGGGAACTAGGTTCCCGCATGTTTCATGAACTAGACCACCCCAGTGGGGGTGGTCTAGTTCTAGTTGTCCCATAACGTTAGGGCTGCCGCATTTCCCACAAGATGTGGATAAGTTGTACGAAACTGTGGATAACTAGGAGGTATTGTGGATAACTTGGGTAATGTGTGGGGGAAGATTTGTGGATTAGCATGACTCGTTTGTCACCCAAACCATGGTTATCCCCATTTTCCCCAATTATCCCCACGGTTATCCCCAAGGCGTATTTGGCACTACAATGCCGTATAGAGCCTGTTCTCCCCACTATCCACATGCCTACTGTTCCGGCTGTGATCTTATCTTTTTTTTCAACATGATTCTTTATTTTGAATCATGACCTGATAAGAGCTGTTTTGCAAGCCTTTGAAATTTACCTGTGTTATGTTAACCAAATGAGCCAATTAAGCATAACGTGATCATATACAAAAAGGGGCTTTCGCCCCAAAAACGGAACAAAAAAGAGCGAGACACCATGCTATACTGTCTGCGGTGCAACTGTTGCAATTGAGAGCGAGGCAGCATGTTGGCTCAAGCAAAAATAAAACTTGGCGTACTCACCAGTGGCGGTGATGCACAAGGCATGAATGCTGCTGTGCGGGCCGTCGTTCGTACCGGGATTAGTCGTGGCTGTGAGGTCTATGCGATCTATGAGGGCTACGAGGGGATGATCCGTGGTGGCGATTTCATTCGACGCATGAAATGGGACAGTGTTGGTGGGATTCTCCATCTTGGTGGTACGGTGATTGGTACGGCACGCAGTGCCGATTTTCGTACTCGCGATGGGCGGCGTCAGGCGGTAGCCAACCTGTTGGCTCATGGTATTCATCGTCTTGTGGTCATTGGCGGTGATGGGAGCCTGACTGGCGCGGCTGAGTTTCGCAGTGAGTGGCCAGAGCTAGTACAAGAGCTGCGTGAGGCAGGAAAGATTGATGTGGATACGGCTGAGCGCTGTGCCTTTCTCGCTATTGTCGGGCTAGTTGGCTCGATTGATAATGATTTTTCTGGCACCGATATGACCATTGGGGCCGATTCGGCGCTCCATCGCATTACTGAGGCGCTTGATGCGATTACTTCGACTGCGGCGAGCCATCAACGAACCTTTGTGGTTGAGGTGATGGGCCGTAATTGTGGCTACCTTGCCTTGATGGGGGCTATTTCTGGCGGTGCCGATTGGATCTTTATCCCTGAGGCACCGCCTGAGGCCGATGATTGGCAGCGTGCCATGTGTGAGGCTCTGCGCGTCGGGCGGCAGAATGGCCGCCGTGATAGCCTTGTGGTCATTGCTGAGGGGGCGCACGACCGCCACGGTGTGCCGATTACGGCGCACCAAGTAAAGCAGGTTCTTGAAGAGAACCTTGGTGAGGATACTCGGGTGACCATTCTGGGCCATATCCAGCGCGGTGGCGTGCCGAGTGCCTTTGACCGCTGGATGAGCTCGTTGATTGGTTATACTGCCGTACAGCATCTGCTGGCTAGTCAGCCGCAGGATGAACCCCAGATTATTGGTATCCGCGAGAATCGCATTACCACTGCGCCCCTGATGCAGTGTGTGCAAGAGACCCGCGCTGTTGCGGAGGCGATTAAAGCCCATGACTATGAACGCGCACTGGCGATGCGTGGCGGGAGCTTTGGCGAGTCGCTGCGCACCCTGTATACTCTGATGCAATCCAATCCAAGCACGCCGCGTGGCAGTGGCAGCACACGACCGCTGCGTTTTGCGATTCTCCACGCGGGTGGCCCCTCACCCGGTATGAATACTGCGGTGCGTGTAGCAGTACGCCTTAGCGTAGACCAAGGCCACCAGGTCTATGGGGTTCGCAATGGCTTCCAGGGCTTGATTGATGGCGATCTGCACGAAATGGACTGGATGAGTGTGACAGGTTGGGCCACTGCTGGTGGTGCCGAGTTGGGGGTGAACCGTAAGATTCCCCAAGGTGCCGAGCTCTACCAGATTGCCCGTAACATCGAAAGCTTCGGGATTGATGGCCTGCTCATGATTGGCAACTTGGCTGGCTATCAAGCTTGTCACCGCCTCTTTAGCGAGCGTACCAACTTTCCGGCCTTTCGTATCCCGATCATGTGCCTACCGGCCACGATTGATAACAATCTGCCCGGTTCAGAGCTGAGTATTGGTGCAGATAGCGCCCTGAATAGTATTGTCGATTCGGTTGATCGGATCAAACAATCGGCGGTTGCGGCGCGCCGCTGCTTTGTTGTTGAGGTCATGGGGCGCGACTGTGGCTACCTCGCGCTGATGGGGGGGCTTGCCTCTGGTGCGGAGCGCGTCTATCTGCCTGAAGAGGGGGTGACCCTGCGCGATCTTCAGGCGGACGTTGATGAGATGACCTATTGGTTCAAGCGGGGGAAACGTTTGAGCCTAGTGGTACGCAACGAAAACGTCGACGCGGTCTATACCACCGGCTTTATGGTCGCGCTCTTTGAACAGGAAGGGGGGCCCGTCTTTGAGGTACGTCAAGCCATCCTTGGGCATATCCAACAGGGCGGTAGCCCGTCGCCCTTCGACCGCATCCAAGCTACCCGGTTAGCAGTGCGCTGCGTTGAATTCCTGATTGATCGCGCCACCCGTAAAAATCCTGATGCAGCCTTCATCGGCATCAGGGGCGGGCGGTTGCAGATTCGTGATCTCGAAGACCTCCCTCGGCTCATGCACCCCGATTTTGCACGCCCCCGGGATCAGTGGTGGATGGAATTGCGCGACATCTCGCGCATCCTGCGTCAACAACCTGCCGATGAAGGTTGATGAGGGCTGCTGTACCCCAACCCCGCTGTTTTCTTTCAACACGAAAGAAAACAGCGTTTTCCGCATTTGACAAGCAAAGGTACTAATGATACAATCGCAAGCGTTGAGAGGGCGTATAGCTCAGCCGGTTAGAGCGCGATCCTGATAAGATCGAGGTCGGTGGTTCGAGTCCACCTACGCCCACCAGTGCAATCCAGGATGTGGCACGCGGAATTGCGTTTCTGCATGCTGCATTCTTTCTTTTTGCGGGGCGATAGCTCAGTTGGGAGAGCGCCTGCTTTGCACGCAGGAGGTCAGGGGTTCGAATCCCCTTCGCTCCACCACGTTAGAACGCGGAATCTCACGAGTGAGGTTCCGCGTTTTTGTGTGCGGGGGAGTGATACCATTTACGATTGTAGATTGCCGATTGCCGAACATGGCGTCCCAATGGGTTTTCGCGTTCTTGATAATGCGGCATGTTCAAGGGTAATTGGTATGATTCCGCTAGAAAAGTGTGTTGGCGGCGATCGCTATTGCTTTGCGCTCGCCTGCTTCAAAGGAGTGGCTGTAGGTGCGGTCGGTGATAGACGGAGGGGTAGGGGCGGTGCTACAATGAAGGCAGCAAGCCAGTAAAGGAGCGCAGCATGAACCTCACAGCGGTCTATGTGCAAGATGGAGAGTGGATTGTCGCATGGTTAGCCGAAATGCCTCGCGTTCATACCCAGGGCAAGACGATAGAAGAGGCGCGTGAGAACTTACGGGATGCATTGGAACTCACCTTCGCTACGAAACGTGAAGAGAGTGAGCGCAATCTCGTGGGGAAGACGGTTCTGCAGCGTGAAACGCTGGCCGTGGGGGTGTAGTGAAACGTACCGATCTCATCCGCCATCTCAAGCGCCACGGTTGTACCCTGCTGCGTGAAGGGGGGAGGCATAGCATCTACACCAACCCTGCTAATGGTGAACAGACCCCCATTCCGCGCCACCGTGAGATTGCAGACATGTTAGCCCGCAAAATCTGCCAAGATCTCGAGATCCCACAGCCCTAAAAGTACCCTAGACACGCCAAACGCCCCTAGAAGCCGAAAAAGCGGCTTCTGGGGGCGTTTGGCGTGTACTTGGGGCAAAAGGGACTAGTACGGCGTGAGTAGATCATGCAGCATCAGGAGCGGTTCGATCTTTAAGTGGGCTGCGCGTCGGTTTGTCACTCAGATCGCAACTATGGCCGTACACCCTGCATATCACTCGTCACTATCTGGCGCAGCCACAATCACCTTGCCAATCGTGGCCCATTCGCTTTTGTTGTCCACGCGGTCAATCGCTTGCACGCGCACATAGTAGTCGCCGGGGCCGAGTAGCCCAGTTCGGACAAAGGGTTCCTCGGTGAACCACGTTGAGGTACCGGCGGGATCAGGGCCAACGTAGACGCGGTAGCCAGCTAGGCCGGAGTGTTCGTCTTCAACGGGCTGCCAGGGTACGATGACGACGCTGGGGCGTTGTATCCGCATGTCGGGGATAGACGCGGGAGTTGGGGGGGGCGTTGTATCGTAGCCAAACGGGCCAAAGCTAGCGACACTCTGGCGGCCATCGGGCCCCCAGACGCGCACATAGAGGGTGTGCATGCCCTCACCGGCATCGGCGAGATTGGCGTAGCCATCAAACGAGCCGGGGAATTGGGGCTGATCTGCGGCTGGTTCGCTGTTCCAAGCTTGGCTCAGACCACCGCCCGACCACTCGCTGGTAAACTCGATGCGCTGGTTGGTGTTGTACCAGACGCCGGTTTCGGCTTCGCTGCTGAAGTGAATTTCAGGATCGCGTAGCGAGGAGGCAACCACAATCCGTCCGCCGTGCTGGTTGCAGCCGCCGATCTCAGGGAAGTTGTAGCCCTCAGCAAAGCGCAAGGGGATCGACTGGCGACCACTCCAGCCGTCGCTGTTGGCCGTGTAGGCCGTAAAGTGCAGGTGGGGAATACCGGGCGAACCACGATCACCGGCGTAGCCAAGCACCTGACCCGCCTCGAAATAGGCACCACGCTGGGTTGTCACCGCACGCGACAGGTGGGTGTACATGGTAAAGAGGCGATTGCCGTGGCTGAGGATGAGCGTACCGCTACTCAGTTGCCAATGCCAGACAGTACCGCCCAGGGCGGCGCGGATGGGGGCATTGTAGGTAGGACCATCAACCTGAGCGAGATCGAGCGAATAGCGATCCCATGCATTGTGCGTACCACAGGCATAGCCTTGAATGATCCGCCAACGTTCACCAGGGACGGTAGGTAGCACAAAGGTGGGATGAGCAGCAACAGGCTGCGGCGTAAGTGCAAACAAGAGGGAGAGGACAAAGAGCATGAGCGCACAGGCGCTGAACTTGCGGTGGCGACGAAATGGGTTGCCACACGACGACCGAGTCAAACTGGGACTCATCACGATGAGACACCTCCTTGGGTGATTTGTGGGGGGCCAAAGCCCCCCTGATCGTGCCTGGATCAGGTCGGCGCAGACAGGGCGCACGACCGCAGGTGATCAGGGCCATAGCAGGCCCCGGAGTGTGCGGGCAGACAGGGGCCGCAACACGATGCAAAGGGGGGTGACTGGATTATTCCGGCCACATAGTGAGTGTAAAGTAGCACATGCTGAGAAAATGGTCAAATTTTTCTGAAAATGAAACTCTTGTTGTTCGGCTTTGGCGGCTTCGCTGCTTACGTTAAGCCTCCCGGCGGGGGGGTGGGGGAGGCTTCGCCTCCTCCAAAAAAACTCTTGTTGTTCCGTGTTGGCGGCTTTGCCGCCAACACGAAAGAACAAAATTGAGTTTGGGGCTCACCCCAACAGCGGGTTGTAGGGCTGGCCCTATGGTTGTAAAGCTTTAACCATGGATAGTAAGCAAGAATCTAAGGCGAAAGCTATAATAGCAACTAAACACTATGACCAACAGAGAAATTAGGTATGCGCATACGCATCCATACAAATCGGAGCCAACCCCATGCCCTTTCGTCCAAGTCCTGGTGAAACCCTGACGATTGATGGGGGCACCTATCGTTTTATGGCCCACCCTGCTGCACCCGGGACTGTCTATAGCCAGGAGGGGCGTCAGGGGGTTGTTTTTCAGCTTCAGGCATCTGATGGCCAGTTGTGGGCGTTGAAGAGTTTTAAGGTGCCCTTTGGCGGGCCCGCTTTGGTGTCGCAGGCGCAACAGCTTGCTCCCTTGGCTTCCATTGCGGGCCTTGAGGTCTGTGCGCGCCGTGTGCTTGAGCCGGGCCAGCACGATCATGTGTTGCAGCAGCATCCTGAGTTGAAGTATGCTGCGTTGATGCCGTGGATGCCTGGGCCAACCTGGCAGGTTGTGATTGCCCAGAGCCAGACGCTCACCCATGAGCAGAGCCTCTACTTTGCCTATCATCTGGCGTTGCTGCTGACCACACTTGAAGAGCAGCATCTGGCCCATTGTGATCTGTCAGGGGCTAATCTGCTCTTGCCGGGGTTGTTGGCCCCGCCACTGGCCCCGCCGCTGGCGTTGGTGGATGTGGAGCAGCTCTATGGCCCGCATTTGGCCCAGCCTAAGCCCTTAGCCCCACTATCGCTTGGCTATAACCATCCGGCTGAGCCGCATGGCTTGTGGCATCCCTCTGCCGACCGTTTTGCTGGGGCGATGCTTTTGGCAGAGCTGTTGGGCTGGTGCGATGCGCCAATGCGAGCTTTGGCGAGCCAAACGAGCTATTTTGCGCCCGAAGAGTTGCAGCAGCCTGGTCAGCGCTACGACCAGTTGCACCATAGCCTGAGCCACCATTGGGGGCCGCAGGTGGCGCAACTCTTTGCGCTGGCATGGACGAGTGCTACGCCGAGTGACTGTCCTAGCTTGGCTGATTGGTTGGAAGCCTTGGCCAAAGCGACGCAGGGGAGTATGGCTGCGTCTACGGTTGTGAGTTCGGCTGGCCAGGCGACGAAGCTGACGGCAGCCAAAACTGTGCTGGGGTCAGCAGCCGGGGTGCCGACGGTTGTTGGTGGTGCCGCCCAGCCGCCAGTGCCGCCAGTGCCGTCTACCCAGGTGCAGCCAAACTCCGGCGCTGCACGCGCACCATGGCTCATGCTGGCGGGTGGTGCACTGCTGCTGCTGCTCATGCTCATTGCTGGTGCTGGCTTGGCGCTGCGGTTGCGGAATGGGGATGCTACCACCACGACCTCCAACCCAACGCTTACCGATAGCTCACCCAATCCTGTGGCAGTGGCCCTCGATCCAACTGCGACCCGTCGCCCGCGTATGACGCCCACTCCCGGTGCGATGGAGGAGCTTGAGTTGCCTACACCGAGCCCTACGCTCAGTCCGAGCGCAACGCCCACGCTGGAGGTAACGCCCACTCCCGTTGCGCCACCGGCGTTGTGTAGTGCGGCACGGACGCGCCTTGCGCCCAATGCGGTCAGTTGCTACAACACGACCTTGGAAGCTCAGTTTTTGCAGACAGGCTATGAGGCCAATGTTATTACCCTGCGCAATCGCGAGGTGCTCCAAGCTAATCGAGCTGATCCCATTTCTGGTGTCTGGACACGCGATATTGATTATGCAACCAGTGGCTATAGCTATGCCCTGAACGATCTCAGTGTGATCCGTAATAGCATTGAATTGCTGCTTGAGGGTGTTGGGGCCAATGGTGTCGTGCCTGAAGGTATTTTTGCCAACCAGAGTGATTATATCTATGGCCAGAGTTGGGATAGTATGCCCAACTTGATCCATGCGGTCTATACCTATGTGGCAAAAACGGGCGATATTGAGTTTTATTTGACTCATCGGAGTAAAGTACTCAGTATTGCCAATTGGATTGCTGATCTTGACACAACTGGCGATGGCATGCCTGATCGGGATATCTTTCCCTATGGGTATTATAATTCGGCTGAGAATGGGCCGCTGCATACCTATGCGATTGCCCGTTTCTATGCTGCCTACAACGAGGTTGCTGAGCTGGAGGCGCGGCTCACGATGGGTACGAACCAGTGGCATGAGCGGGCCGAACAGTTGCGCAGCGGGTTTCATCAGTCGGTGGCCGATGGCGGCTATTGGCTGGAGGGGCAGCCGTGGCCCATTGCCTGGAAGCGTGCCGATGGGCGCATCGTGTCTGTCCTGGAGACCTTCGGGGTCTTTGCGGCACTCAACAGTGGGCTGATTGGGCCCGAAGATGCGCGCTATGCTCCCTTGGTGGCCGCACTGCACGAGCGCCTGCCGGCGCTCTTGGATAGCTCGGTGCCGCTGCGCTTGGCCCTGGGTGGCTATGAGCTCGATGTGCGACGCACGATTACCCCGCCCCTGCCGCAGTGGAAGTTTGATGCCAGTGCCCCCTGGATTGTCGGGCGGGCCGTGCCTGCCTATGCCAGCGCCGGTTACCCCGATGATGCCCTACGCATCCTCAATGCCTACGAGCAGGTTGCCAGTGGCGGTACGATGCCGCGTCTCTATGCCGATAGCACGGCGCGCTACGGTGCGGGCCGTGAGGGGAGTGGCGGTTCATGGGAGTATGCGGCCTGGTTTATGGCTATCTATCAGGGTCATTATGGCCTCAAAATGACCCCCGCTGCCCTGATTGTGCAACCACAGCCCTTTTTGCAGGTTGAGGATGATGGTATCGGCAATGTTGTCTACCAAGATGCCGTGGTTCAACTGGCGCTCGATCCGGCCCGTTATGTCTACAGTGTACAGGCAAGTCAGCCAATTACGATCATCTTTCGCCCCATGGGGCGCAGTATGTTGCTACGGGTGAATGGTGGTGAAGCCTTGCCGGAGGTGGTGTTGGATGTGGAGCCGGGGTTGGATTATGTGGTGGAGAGTTTGGATGTAGGTTAAAAGTAAGGGGCTGTCTGAAAAGTCTATGAACTAGTGTTGGAGTGCCGGCTTCAGCCGGCTAAAGCCGGCACTCCAACGCGTGCCCACGAGCTTTTCAGACAGCTTCTAAGGAGCTTGCCGTCATGCGTTCTGCGATCCGTCTGTTGGTGTTGGGCTTGCTGATCGTTCCGTTGGTCGTTGCGCTCACGCCGATCCAAGCGGCGCCGGGGTCTTCTGCGTTTGGCATCAATAGCCACATTGCAACGCGCTACCCTGATCCAAGTAGTATGGCCGTACCTAGCGCTCCTTTGGGTGAGTTGGAGGTTGGATGGGTGCGTGAGGATTTCCAGTTTCATCGTATGAGCCCAGAACCAAATACCTACGATTGGCTCTTCCACGATGAGGCGGTGGATGAACTGACCTCGCGGGGCATCAATATCATTGGGGTGCTGAATGGGCCAACTCCCGCTTGGGCCACAGGTGGTAACCCAGGGGGCGCTTTCTTCCCGCCCGATCCCAATGCTTTTGCCAACTTCGCGGGTGCGGTGGTCAATCGCTATAAGGATCGCATTCGCTACTGGCAGGTCTGGAATGAGCCCGATAATCCGCTCTACTGGCAGCCCCAGCCGAGTGCGGCGGCCTATACGAACCTTTTGCGCACAACAGCCCAGGCGATCCGCGCTGCTGATCCCAATGCGCGCATCCTTGCTGCAGGAATAGTTTCGCCTGAACCAGCGGCCACATGGTTGCAAATGATTGCCGATCATGGTGGCTGGAATAGCTTCGATATTGTGGCCATCCATCCCTACACCGATCCGCTGGGCCCTGAAGAGGGGCAGATTGGCCCCGCTGGTGTGGGCCAGGTCAAGGCCCTCGTGGATCGCTTGGGTACGAAGCCGATCTGGGCCACTGAGTTTGGTTGGTCTACCGGCCCCGGTGGGCGCGGTGGGGTGGCCTTTAGTGATGCCGACCAGGCCAATTTCCTTGTGCGTGCCTCGGTGCTGCTGCGTGCCGCTGGAGTTGAGCGGGTGATCTGGTATAAACTCAAGGATGGCACCAATGGTGAAGACTATGGGCTCTTCCGCTATGCAAGTGGCCTCACCGATTACAATCAGGCCAAGCCTTCCTTCTTTGCGATGCGTACTTTGAACCAGCAGGTTGGTGGGGCCAATCCGGTGGGCCTGCTTGATCTGGTGCCGCCGCAGGTGATCTTCGATTTTGAACGCTTTGGAACCTGGCAGCGCGGGAATCAGCCCCATGGCACCTTTACCCAGAGTAGCGCCCAACAGCGTAGCGGTTCCTACTCAGGCCAGTTGAGCTACAACTTCCCCGCGACCGGCGATCGCTATGTGGTCTTTAATGCGGGCTCGCGCCCCAGCCTGCCCAACAATGCCACCAGCCTGGGCATCTGGGTCTATGGCGATGGCGGCGGCAACGCCCTGAAGGTCTGGTTGCGCGGCGCGGGCGGTGAGGTGTTGCAGTACCGCTTGGGCTATGTGGGCGCACCCGGCTGGCAGTTCCTCTCTACGTCCATCATCGGCAATGTGGAATCCTACAACCGCATCAGTGGCAACCGCAGTACCCTCAGCTTCCCGGCCAGCCTCCAGGCGATTGTGCTGGACAATGAGGGCAGTCCGGTGCGCTCAGGCACGATCTATCTGGATGATATTAGCGCCCTGAGTGGCCCCGAAGCCCACGGCGTGCGCTTCAATCGTCCCGATGGCCAGGTGGTGGATGTCCTCTGGGCACCCACCGTGACCCAAGTGAGTGTGCCGAGCGCGTCGGCCCAAGCGGTATTGGTGGATCTCTGGGGCAGCGAGAGTAGCCTGAGTGCTCAGGGTGGCATGCTAACCCTGGGGGTTGGGCCGAATCCCTTCTTCTTGACCCACCGGCCCGGCACGGCCCAACCCGCCCCGCAGCCCCCTGCGCCGCAGCCGACCGCGCCCCCAGCCCCGCAGCCTCCAGCGCCGCAGCCACCAAGCACGGTGGGTGAACGCTGCTTCCCCGAAACGGGCTACTGTATCTCTGGGCGTATCCGCGAATTCTGGGAGCAGAATGGCGGCCTGCCGGTCTTTGGCTACCCCAAGACGCCGCAGCGCGAAGAGGAGATCGAAGGGCGACGTCTTCAGGTACAATGGTTTGAGCGCAATCGCCTCGAGCTGCATCCCGCCAACCCCCGGCCCTACGATGTGCTGTTGGGCCGTCTGGGGGCCGACCGGCTAGAGCAGCAGCAGCGTGACTGGACGCAGTTCCCCAAGGTTGCTGGCGATGCCAGTTGTCTCTCCTTTGAGCAGACGGGCCAGAGTATCTGTGGCGATATTCTGACCATGTGGCGAGCCAATGGGCTTGAGCTTGACGGGCTGCCCGGCAAGACGATTGACGAAAACTTGGCCCTCTTTGGGCTACCCATCTCGCCCCCGCAGGTCGAACGGCTCAGCGACGGGCGCGAGTATACCGTCCAGTGGTTCGAGCGCGCCCGCTTCGAGCTGCACCCCCAGAACGAGCCCCCCTTCCATGTGCAGCTTGGCCTCTTGGGGAACGAGATTCTCGCTGAGTAGCTGCGTTCTTCTTCTTGTGTTGGCGGCGCGGTGGGCTTCGACAGGCTCAGCCACCGCGCTCCCCCTCCGTTGGAAGGGTTGTAGGGCACCGCCCTACAACCCTTCCAACGGAGGGGGAGCGCGAGGGAACCAGGTTCCCTCGCACACCCTAATCGTTGGGGGAGCGCGAGGGAACCAGGTTCCCTCACACACCCTAATGTTGGTCACACCCAAATCGTTTTTGTTGCGTGGTGGGCTTCGACAGGCTCAGCCACCACGCAACAAAAGACATAACCATGAATAGTTCAGCTTCAACTGGCGTCCGTTTCCGTCTGCTCTTGATTGTGGCGATCCTTGCCGTGCTGCTGCTGGTGGTCATGGCCTTCAATACGCGTGAAGGTAACATGCGGACAGCCACCCAAGAGCCTAGTGCGTTAGTGATTGCCCCGTTGCTTGCGACCGATTTCCCTAAGCCGACCATGACGGTGACGCCTCTGCCGACGGTGGATGTGACGGCGAGCGCAGTGGTGGAGCAGGCAACGGCGAGTGCGCTGGAGACGGCGACGGCGCAGCAGGTTGCGACCCAGGTGGCTTTGCAGGCGACGGCTACTGCGGTGGCGCCACTGGCTCCGACTTTGCAGGTGGGCCAAGGTGAGGCGCGGGCGAGCTACAATCCCGCCGTTGATCGCCTGCTGCTCGATAATGGCTACTATGCCAACATTATCCCTGTGGGCAGCTATCGCGGGCTGCGTGCGAGTCAGCGCAACTACAGCAACAGCGTCTGGACACGCGATCTGGACTATGCAATCAGTGGCTATAGCTATGCACTGGGCGATATGGCCCTCTTTGCCGATAATATTGCGCTCTTTATGGGCTATGTGAGTGCTGAGGGGGTTGCGCCAGAGACGATCTATCTGCGTGGGCAGCGCCTTGATTGGGAGAATCGCCAGAGTTGGGATAGTATGCCCAATCTGCTGCACGCGGCCTATGTCTATATTGCGAAGACGGGCGACCGCGAGTTCTACCTGCGCCACCGTACCAATTTGCTCCGCATTGGCGAATGGATTGCACGCCTCTCAAGCAGTGGCGATGGCTTTCCTGATCGTGACATCTTTCCCTTCGGCTACTATGATTCGGTTCGCAATGGCCCTCTGCACACCTATGCCATGGCGCGCTTCTACGGCGCCTATCTGGAACTGGCCGAACTTGAGGCCATGATAGGGCTCAACGACGCCATCTGGCGCGAGCGGGCGGCGGCCCTGCGGGCAGGCTTCAACCGGCCTCTGGCCGAAGGGGGCTACTGGCTGGAGGATCAGCCCTGGCCGATTGCCTGGAAGCATGACGATGGCCGCGTGGTGCCAATTTTGGAGACCTTTGGCGTCTTTGCGGCGCTGCAGAGTGGCCTGATTGCGCCCGAAGATGAACACTACCCCGCGTTGGTCGAGGTGCTGCACAGCAACCTCCCGACTTTCATTGACGGCCCGACCCCCTTCAGGCTCACCCTGGGCGGCTATGAGCCAGAGGTGCGCCGCGTTGTCGATCCGCCGGTGCCGGTCTGGATGCTCGACGCAAGTGCGCCCTGGATTGTTGGGCGCGCCGCGCCGACCTACAGTATGCTCGGCTTCCCAGGGGATGCCCAAGCGATCATGGATGCCTACGTGCGTATGGTTGAGAACACCAATCCGCCAGTGGTCGAATTCAGTGCCGGGCCCAACACCCGCTATGGCCCGGGCGACAGCAATGATCGCGGGCGTACCTGGGATAGTGCCGGGTGGTTTATGGCGATCTACGGCGGGCATTATGGCCTCACCATGACCCCCGCCGCCCTGATTGTGGCCCCACGGCCCTACCAAGCCATCCCCGATGATCATCTGACTGGCTTTAGCTACCAGGGCGCACGGATCAACCTGCGGCTCGATCAACCCAACGCCAGCTACAGCATCCAGACCGACAGTCCGATTGAGGTGCTATTGCGGCCAATGGGTACCGCCCAGACCATGCGCGTTGATGACGGCCCGCTCCAAGCCGAACAGCGTCTTTTGCTTGAGCCAGAACGGGAGTATACTATTTGGAGCGAATAGTAATGAGGATGCGTGAGGCGAAGAGGCGATGGCTTCGCATCCTCGCATCCTCGCATCCTCGCATCCTCGCGTCCTCGCGTCCTCGCAAAAGGAACCCATATGCTCACACGCAGAATCATCCCTTGTCTTGACGTAAAAGCTGGCCGGGTCGTGAAGGGGGTTTCATTTGTGAACCACCGCGACGCAGGCGATCCGGTGGTGCTGGCGGCAGCCTATGATGCAGCAGGTGCCGATGAGTTGGTCTTTTACGATATTACCGCATCGAGCGATGAGCGTTCGATTATGGTTGAAGTGGTGGAACAGACAGCGGCCCAGGTCTTTATTCCGCTGACGGTTGGGGGCGGGTTGCGTAGCACCGAGGACATGTACCGCATGCTGCGCGCCGGAGCCGACAAGGTCTCAATCAACACCGCAGCCGTCCTCAATCCCCAATTGATCGAAGAGGGGGCCAAACGTTTTGGCAGCCAATGCATCATGCTTTCAGTAGATGCACGGCGGGTCAACGGCCCCAACGAGCCGCCGCGTTGGGCCGTCTTTACCCACACAGGTGCCAATGCACGGCCCACCGGCCTCGACGCGCTTGAATGGATGCGGCGGGGCGTCGAACTGGGCGCAGGCGAAATCTGCATCAACAGCATGGATGCCGATGGCCAAAAGCAGGGCTACGACCTCGAACTGCTCCGAGCGGTCAGTGCCGCCGTCTCGGTGCCAGTGATCGCCTCGGGCGGTGCAGGTTCACCCGAAGACATGTTCCGGGGTTTAGCGGAAGGCAACGCCGATGCCGTTCTCGCCGCCTCAATCTTCCACTTTGGCGAATACACCATCGCGCAAGTCAAAGCCTTTCTGCGCGAACGTGGCATACCCGTGCGTGCGGGAACGATAGCCTGAAAAGGAATACACTCCATGATCAACAAGCTCACCATTGGCCAGAGTGCCAGCATGCGCAAAACCATCACCGAGGCCGATGTCGTTCTCTACGCGGCAATTAGTGGCGACCAGAACCCGGTGCATATTGACGAACTAGCCGCCCAAGAATCGCGCTTTGGCCGTCGCATTGCCCACGGCATGCTCGCCGCCGGTCTGATCTCAGCGGTACTTGGCATGCGTCTACCCGGCCCCGGCACAGTCTATTTGAAGCAAACGCTCTCGTTTCGCAAGCCGATCTACATCAACGACACCGTAACCACCACGGTTGAAGTTATCCATATGCGCGAGGATAAACCGATTGTGACCTTGGCAACGCAGGTGGTCAATCAGGATGGTGAGGTTGTGGTAGAGGGCGAGTCGTTGGTCTTTTGTGGGGAGTGATACCATTTGTAGGGGGAGGATATAGAAATGAGAAAATAGAAAATATGTTCATTGCTACAAAAGAGCGCAAAGAAACGCAAAAAAACAGTGTTGCCTTCGCCCCTCTCCCGCCACGCGGGAGAGGCGGTGCCCGGTTGGTGAGCCTGTCGAACCAGAGCTTGCCGAAGGGGGTAGGGGGTGAGGGCCATC
>NZ_NQWI01000149.1 GCF_002532535.1 Candidatus Viridilinea mediisalina | reverse complement strand
TGCTGTGCCATCGCTCGACCGCACTCGAAACCCACACGGTATCATCCCATGCCGTCAACAACACGCGGGCTGCGGCCCGCCACGCTTCCGGAATGGCGGCCAGGATGCCCGACGATTGCCACCCCAACCGACGGCGGCGCAGCCATGCCCAGCCGAGCAGGGCTTGCTGCGGCGGCGTCAACAACGCCTGCAGATCGCGCTGCACATGATCCAGGTGCGGCACAAAGGTCAGCAACACAGGCATCCGGGCGGTCAGATGTTTGTGCAACCCCTGCAGATGAACCTGTTGCGCGGCGGGTGCCGCTTGAACCACCTCGTCCAGCAGGCTCAGAACCGCGTCCAGGTCTTCCTGTCGCTGCGCTGCGCTCAACACGCCATCCCGCCCCACCACCACGGGAGCCAGCAACCGCCGCAGTTCGTCCGTCAAGTAGGCGGTGTTGACCGCCACCTGACGCGCCAGCGCGATATCCTGGGCATGGGCCGTCACGTCCGTCTTGGGGTTGCGTCCACGCGGGTGCTGACCTGCGGCGATCCGTGCCGCTTGGCGGGCGACCGCTGGAGTACGTCCTTCCAGTTGGCGGACGCCCCGTTCCAGGCGGTGCTGAACCTGGCCACAGCCGTGCAGTTCGTGCCAGATGTCGCCCTGCACCAACACCAGCGGCGTGGCATGCTTGCATGCCGACGACAGCGCCATCCCGCCATCCAAGACCACGCGATCCCACACCAGCCCGCGCTCGGTCAGGTCCCACAAGAGCAAGACCCAACTTTCGCTATCTACCGGCAGCGGCCCTTCACTCGCCCACACAGCGCCGCTCTGGACATCCACAACATTCAGGTAGGCACCAGACCGGTTGTTGGCATAGATCTCGTCCAAGGCCAGCGCCCGCGTATCGGGCGGGACATGGGTGTGCATCCACGCGATTGCCCGATCGCCTGCGTCGTGCAGGACGTCGACAATGGTCGCAAGACTGACGCCGTGCTGGAGCACTTCTTGAGTGGCGGCTTGGATGCCGCGCACCGAAGCGTGCTGAATCCAGAGGGTCAGAATCTGACGTTCCGTCGTGCTGGTCGTCAACGCAGACGGTGCAGGTGGGTCAAACAGCGTCAGCAAGGCGTGGCGTGCCTGTTCGCGCCAGCGATACAGGGTCGGGCGCGAGACCTGATAGTCATGGCTCAGGGTAGTCACGATGCCGTAGTCTCCTTCATGCGCCAACATCATCGTCGCACATTGTGTTCGCTGCTCAGGTGTGGTAGGATTCGTCTGTCCCATGAGGACGCCTCCCTGTGTGGTATGGTTTGTGTGTCTACATCAACCATAACACCAGGGAGCTTTTTTGTCACCAAATGGACGAGAAGAGTGTAACGTTGACATGGCCTTTCTGAAACCATGTCTAAGGTGCCAACAGCCCATGAGACCTAGCAGGTGCGGCGCGGTGGGATCGTTGACGCCCTCATGGTGGCGGCACGCGCCCCACCTGCCAGGTCAGGTGCGCTGCTCTTGGTTCATTGGAGCGCGTCAAAAACCCTTTACACACCAAGAGGTGCTGCCTTATCAGGAAGAAGAATCCCTAGGTAAAACCTGGGGCGCGGGCCTCTGGCCCGCATGCGGGCCGGAGGCCCGCGCACCCAGCATGTTCTCTGAACAACTACCAAAACTCACCCTGTTGACCGTAGGGGCACGGCGCTGCCGTGCCCCTACACTGGGCGACGCATTGCGCTATTTTCTATTTTCTATTTTCTCGTTTCTGTGCCCTTACTCTTCACCCCTCAGGCAGCACCAACTCAGCGATAGCACTGCAACTATAGTTGACCGTCAGTGCCACCGCGAGTTCAATCGCACGGGGGATGCCATCAAGTTGCCAGCAGATCTGTGCGACGGTCTTGAGATCAGCTTGGTCTAGTTGCGCCCCCCGTTCGGCGCTACGGGCAATGAAGAGTTGCGTAGCTTCGCAGCGCTCGAAACCGCTAGAGGCATGCACACAGTCATTGATGAGACCCTTGAGCCACAAGCTCTGCTCGTGGGCAAGCCCCAGTGGTTGACGGGTCGTAACCAAGAGTTTCACCTTGGGTGCCTGTTGCTGGAGCGCTAACAACAGATTACGTGAATGGCGTTGTGGATCAAAGCCATCTAAGAGCAGCAGCAGTTCACGTTGGGCCAGTGCCGCAACCATATCAGTGCAGGTGGCTGCTGCATGCAACCCAAGTGCCTGTGCTACACCTGTCACCGGGTCAGGAGCAGAGTTGCCACACAGCTTCTGCATCAGCACACCGTCGCGGAAGTGCCCCTCAGCCAACCTGAGGACTTGGTGTGCCAAGCGGCTTTTGCCAATCCCACCTGGCCCCACAATGCTCAAGAGCCTAGTGCTGCTGCTCAGAAAACGCTCACAAGCCAGCAACTCCGCCGTGCGCCCAATGAAGCGGTTTTGGTTTCGCTCTACATTGGGCTGCTTATGCCGCTTGAGGGATGCACGGGTAGAACGGCGGCGTAGAGGCTTGCGTTGGGCTGGTTCATGCACCATGACCTGGAGGGGCTCAATCAGGGCTCTGGTCTCGGCTTCTGGTTCCAAGCCTAGATGATCAATAAGCGCCTTGTGGCACAACTCAAACTGGCGCAGGGCCGCATGTGGTTTACCGGCGGCAATCAGGGAGGCAATCAGCGCCCGGTGAACCGCTTCGTTCCACGGCTCAAACTGCAACAACTGCTGGCCGTAGTAGCGCATTTGATGAAGATCACACTGCTGCTGGTAACTGTTGAAGAGCTATTGGAGCGCCTCCAGCAGCGCGAGGTGGCAGCGTTCGCGTTGGATGGCGAGCCAATCATCAAAGTCGGGGGCATCCGGCAGGCTAAAGCCTTGCAGCAACTCACCTTGGTAGAGCGCCACCGCTTCGGTTAACGCCGCCAACCAAGCGCTCGTGCCTTCCCCCCCTACCTTGGCCAACTGCTTGCTTGTTGCAAGGGCTTGGTTGAAGCTGATAAGATCAACCTCAACCCGCACTTCAGGGTTGATCTGGATCGTCTGACGACTACTGATGATCAAAGAGGGCGCAGCCTCAAGGTTATCAAAGGCGCGCCGCAACATAAAAAGGGTCTGATTGAGATTATTAAACGCCGAGCGTGGTGAACGCTCTGGCCAGAAGAGTTCCACAAGGGTACTACGTGAATGGGCCCGTTCGGGTGCCATCAGGAGATAGAACAAGAGCGCTCGGGCCTTATTGGAACCAAAATCGGTAATCGGCTGTCCATGAGCCTCAACCTGAAAGCCCCCCAGTACCCGAAGATGATACGCTGCCTGCGGCTGCTCCTTTGTTACGAGTTCCGGTCGATCCTGAACATACAAGCTGCGCTCCATCAACATAGATGTTACTCCTCAGAGCATGGAGTTGCACACGGTGCATAGCTAGAACGAGAGCCACATGCAGTATATGCCATGAAGCATAGATATTCAAGTAAATAAAGGGTTATATTTTTTAATGGTTTAACGCCGCCTCGATCCGCGCCACCACGAGATCAATGGCAATGGCATTACTACCTCCCTCGGGAATAATCAGATCGGCATAGCGCTTGGTTGGCTCTACAAACTCAAGATGCATGATCCGTACCGTCTTGAGATACTGTTCGATCACGGTATCTACACTCCGCCCACGCTCCCCAATGTCGCGCCTGAGCCGACGAATAAAACGCAGATCGGCATCGGCATCAACAAACAGCTTGATCTGCATCCGTCGCCGCAAGACCGGCTCGGCAAAGATCAGAATACCCTCAAGCAAGATAACTGGGCGTGGTGCGACATGCAGGGGTGTAGGCAGACGGGTATAGGTGGCAAAATCATACGTAGGCACCTCAACCGCCTGCCCAGCTACCAGCGCATCCAGATGCTTCACCAGCAGTTCATTATCGAGCGCATCGGGGTGGTCAACATTGAGCTGGGTACGCTGCTCAAAGGGCAGGTGGCTCAAATCACGATAGTAGCAATCGTGCGGAATATAGGCGATGCGCTCGGCACCAACCTGCTGCAAGATCGCTTGCGAAACCGTCGTCTTGCCGCTGGCACTGCCGCCAGCCACGCCAATAATGATCGGTACTTGACTCACATGTGACCCCATAACGTTGGGCTGCATGAGCCCTGGTGAGCTGTGTGTTTGCATGAACGTTATGGGTAGGCGATCTTGTCAATGAAGAGAGGATTCCGAGGTTTTTACCACAGAGGTCACAGAGGATTGAACCACAGAGGCACAGAGAACACAGAGGTTTTGATTTGGAGTACCATTCAGGAATTCAGGACGATTGCTCTGCTACAAACATCTCTGTGACCTCTGTGCCTCTGTGGTTCAATCCCTCTGTACCTCTCCAAAACCTCTACGCCTCAAAGCGCTTAGGCTCTTCTGGCTCGCCCAGAATCTTGTTGGTCAGATAGGTTGCCAACCAAGCGGCCACTAGGCCCAAGGCAAGGTTGATCAGGCCATGAACCAGCTTGCGTTGTAGGTCTTCTTCCACGTAGCTTACCTCCTTCGTACCAAGATCGAAATGAAATAGAGCAACTGGGCCAGCGCTTGGGCCGCCGCAGCGACATAGGTGAGCGCAGCCGCGTTGAGGACGGCATTGACACCTTTCGATTCTTCCACCGTTACCAAGCCATTACGCATGAGCATCTCGCGAGCACGCGTACTGGCGTTAAACTCAACCGGCAGGGTTACAAAGGTAAATACCACCGCCGCCGAGAAGAGGATCACCCCGATCACGGCAACAAAGAGCCCCAGCCTCTCGGCAAATAGGGCGAGGATGATGCCAATGAAGAAGAGGGTCGAACCTAGATTGGTACCAATATTGGCCGCACCAACAATGCTCGAACGGGCACGCAACCAGAAGTAGCCCTCCTGATCCTGAGCCGCATGGCCCAGTTCGTGGGCCACAATCGCCATTGCGGCAACCGTAGGCTGCAACGAACCATCCGAGAGGCGCATGACCTGCCCATTCGGATCGTAGTGGTCGGTCAGTTCGCCACCAATCCGCTCGATCTGCACATGGCTCAAGCCTTCGTTTTGCATCAGGGTGCGGGCTACATCCATGCCGTTCAATTGTTGGGCACTCGGCACCTTCGACCACTTCTCGAACGATGACTTCACCCGCCATTGGGCCCAAAAGGTGAAGAGCATCGCCGGAACGACGAGGATAAGATAAACAAACATGGGATACTCCTTATGTACCGTTTGGAGGCATGCAGGGCATCCTGATGCCGCAAACCTATTTTCTATTTTCTCGTTTCTGTATCCTTCCCTTATCGCGGAGAGGCATCACCATGCGGGGGTTGTTCAGCATCCGCGCCGCCCTGTGGTGGTTCTTGCCGTGTCTGGCGCTTGCGCGCCGTTTGTGCGAGGATGATCAACCCCGCGATGGTTGCGCCTACGGCGATCCCGATGATCAGCCCGCGCAATAAGGGCCGCTCATCGCTGGTTGGAATGAGTTCTTCGAGTTCTGCTTCGCGTAAGACGGCCATTGGGTTCCTTCCGGTGGGGGCGTGGGGCGGCTGCGCCGTCAACACCAAAGAAAAAAACAGGCGCTTTCAGCGTATCCTAACGCCTTACCCCTATTTCCTACGTTCCTTATTTCCTCTTTCCTCCATTGTAGCATGAGCCACGGCTTGGCGGCAATTTGGCATATGGCTTGTGAACAGGGTACAATGCCCCCCATGAGCATACCGTTTCGCTCCATCTATCGCCACGGCTTTGTGCGGGTCGCGGTGGCACTGCCCGCAGTGCGGGTCGCTAACCCCAGCTTCAATGCGACCCATACGCTAAACTTGGCGCACCAAGCCCATACCGAGGGGGCCGCCCTGGTCCTCTTTCCTGAGTTGGGGCTTGCGGCCTATAGTAACGAAGATCTCTTCCACCAGGCCGCCCTGCTCGATGCAACCACGACCGCCCTGGCAACCGTTGTGGCTGCCAGTGCCGAGTTGCGCCCGTTGCTGCTCGTTGGTGCGCCTCTACAGCTTGAAGGTCGCCTCTTCAATTGCGCTGTGGCCATTCACGGCGGGCGTATCCTGGGGGTTAGCCCCAAAAGCTATTTGCCCTCCTACCGCGAGTTCTACGAGAAGCGCCACTTTGCCGCCGCCCGCGATCTCTTGGCCCGTGAGGTTGAACTGCTGGGCCACCGCGTCCCCTGTGGCCCCGATCTGCTCTATGAGGCCGTGGGTATACCGGGGCTCACGGTTCACGCCGAGATCTGTGAAGATCTCTGGACGCCCATTCCGCCCAGTACCTACGCTGCACTCGCTGGTGCAACGCTGCTCTGCAATCTCTCGGCAAGCAATATTACGATTGGCAAGGCCGACTACCGCCACATGCTGTGCGCCGCTCAGTCGGGCCGCTGTGTCGCTGCCTATCTCTATTCTGCCGCTGGCCCCGGCGAGAGTACCACCGATCTTGCTTGGGATGGCCACGCGCTGATCTATGAGAATGGCGAGCTTTTGGCCGAATCGCAGCGCTTTGCCGATGGCGAGCAGCTTATAATGGCTGATATTGATCTCGAACGGCTGCTACAAGATCGCATGCGTCTGACGAGCTTTACCGATAGCGCCAGTGATCAGCGTGCCACCCTTGAGCGCCTGCGCCGCATCCCCTTTGCCTGTACGCCGCCCCCTGGCGAACTACCGCTGCGCCGCGTGGTCGAACGCTTCCCCTATGTGCCCGATAATCCGGCCACGCGCGATGCCCGTTGCTATGAGGCCTACAACATCCAGGTGCATGGCCTGATGCAGCGCCTGCGCGCCACCGGCATCGCCAAGCTGGTGATTGGTGTCTCTGGCGGGCTGGATAGCACCCAGGCGCTGATTGTGGCCGCAAAGACAATGGATCGGCTCACGTTGCCCCGCAGCAACATTCTGGCCTATACCATGCCCGGCTTCGCCACCTCGGAACATACGCGCCAGAACGCCCACGCCCTTATGTCCGCCTTGGGCGTGAGCGCCCACGAGCTCGACATCCGCCCCTCGGCGCTGCAAATGCTCAAAGACCTAGAGCATCCCTACGCCAGCGGCCAGCCAGTCTATGACATAACCTTCGAGAATGTCCAAGCCGGTGAGCGCACCTCCCACCTCTTCCGCCTTGCCAATCTGCACCATGCCCTCGTACTTGGCACTGGCGATCTGAGCGAACTGGCCCTCGGCTGGGCCACCTACGGCGTTGGCGACCAGATGTCCCACTACAATGTCAACGCTTCAGTCCCCAAAACACTCATCCAACACCTGATCCGTTGGGTCGTAGCTACCAATCAGTTTGATGCGGAAACAAACAGCATCCTGCAATCCATCGTTGACACCGAAATCTCGCCAGAGCTCATTCCTGCTGAAGTGGGCGAAGCTGCCCAACCAGCCCAGAGTACCGAAGCCACCATTGGCCCCTATGCGCTCCAAGATTTCAACCTCTACTACCTGACGCGCTACGGCTTTCGCCCAAGCAAGGTAGCCTTCCTCAGTGAACACGCATGGAGCGACGCCAGCCAAGGCAACTGGCCCACAGGCATCCCAACCAACCAACGGGTCGCCTACGACCGCGCTACCATCCGGCATTGGTTGGCCGTCTTCCTCTTCCGCTTCTTCCAGACCAGCCAATTCAAACGTTCAGCCATGCCCAACGGCCCCAAAGTCGGCTCCGGCGGCTCACTCTCGCCCCGAGGCGACTGGCGCGCCCCCAGCGATGCCGCAGCGCAGGTCTGGCTCGCTGAGTTGGGGTTGGTGGAGGAGGAATAGGGGAAGAACAGGAGAACTGAGGAACAGGAGAACTGAGGAACAGGGGGCAGAAGAACAGGGGAACAGGGGGCAGAAGAACAGGGGAACTGAGGAACAGAAGGCAGAAGAACAGGGGAACAGGAGAACAGGGGGCGGGAGAACAGGGGGCAGAAGAACAGAAGAACAGAAGAACAGAAGAACAGGGGGCAGAAGAACAGAAGAACAGGAGAACTGAGGAACAGAAGGCAGAAGAACAGGGGAACAGGGGGCAGAAGAACAGAAGAACAGGAGAACTGAGGAACAGAAGGCAGAAGAACAGGGGAACAGGGGGCGGGAGAACAGACGTTATCCTGCCGCAAAAGAGCGCAAAGGAACGCAAAAAAAACTGCGGTGCCTGCGCCCCGCTCCCACAAGTGGTTTCATGGGCGGACAGAAAACATGTACGTTGGCACGCAAAAACCGCATTGTAACGCCAAGAATCTCGCTGCCTTCGCCCCTCTCCCACAACGTGGGAGAGGCGGTGCCCGGTTGGTGAGCCTGTCGAACCAGAGCTTGCCGAAGGGGGGGTAGGGGGTGAGGGCCATCCGGGGCATCCCAAAGCCCTATTGGTCGCTATAGAAGCAAACGTTCTGTCCGCCCATGAACCCGTAGGGGGGAGGGTTGGGGAGGGGGGCAAAGGGCTTATTTGAAAGGTATTGGTGCTAAGAAGCTGTCTGAAAAGCTCGTGGGTACGTGCTGGAGTGCCGGCTTTAGCCGGCTAAAGCCGGCACTCCAACGCCAAACCATAGACTTTTCAGACAGCCTCTCAGCATATCCTAACCAAATCTTTACCCCTCCCCCTTGATCGCCCTCACCTATTTGATATAATAAAACTGTTTTATATACCAAAATACACATTACTACACCGTGAAGGAGACTCCATGCGCGCCCATGCCCACCAAAGGATTGTACACCAGGCCGTTGCGCTACGCGGCTATCTTACCCTCTTCGTTGTTACCGCACTCCTCCTTACGGCAACCTTCTTCGTCCCCGTAGCAGAAGCTACGGGGACGATTTTGCGTGTACAGGCCGGCGCGAGTGGTGCCAATGATGGCACGAGTTGGGCTAACGCCTTCCCAACCCTGCAAGACGCCCTTGCGGTGGCAACATCCGGCCAGCAGATCTGGGTCGCGGCGGGGATCTACTACCCCGATGAGGGCGCGGGGCAGAGCAACAATGCACGTAGCGCCACCTTCTTGCTATCCGAAGGCGTGGCGATCTATGGCGGCTTTGCGGGCGACGAGACGGCCCTTGAGCAGCGTGATTGGGAGGACAATGCCAATGCGACCATCCTGAGTGGTGACATTGGGACACCTGGCGACAACAGCGACAACGCCTACCACGTCGTCACCGGCGCGAACAACGCGACGCTCGACGGCTTTACGATTACGGCAGGCAATGCTGATGGGAGTAATCCAAACGACAGCGGCGGCGGGGTTCGCAACATCAACGTCAGCCCGACCTTGCGCAACCTGACCATCATTGGTAATCGGGCGAACTGGAATGGCGGCGGGGTCTTCAACGACGGCGGCACGCCGAGCTTCGCCAACGTCACCATCAGCGGCAATCAGGCGACTAACCACGGCGGCGGGGTCTACAACAGTGGCGGCACGCCGAGCTTCGCCAACGTCACCATTAGCGGCAATCAGGCCGACAACGGCGGCGGGCTCGCCAACCGTAACAGCAATGCGAGCTTTGCCAACAGCACCATCTGGGGGAATAGTAGCCAGGTCGATAATGAAGATAGCACTCCCAGCTACAGCTACTCCCTCGTCCAGGGACTGAACCCCGGCGACACCAACCTGCCCAGCAGCACCGACCCGCGCTTCGTCAACCCGGTTGCCGCCGGCAGCGCCCCCACGACGGACGGCAACTACCGCTTGCAGGCCGATTCAGCGCTGATCAACGCGGGCAATGATGCTGCCGTTCCGGCAGGGATTACCACTGACCTGGATGGTAACCCGCGCAGCATCGGTGGCACGGTAGACCTCGGCCCGTATGAGGTACCCTTCCCATCCGTCCTGAGCATCAGCCCCACGAGCGCTTCGCCCACCAATGCGGCGACGGTCGCTTTTACCGTCACCTTCAACATGCCGGTGAGCGGGGTAGAAGATAGTAGCAACTTTAGCCTCGTCAGGACGGGGGGCCAAGGTGGGGCGGAGATTAGCAATGTGACGGGCAGCGCTACCACCTGGGTCGTCAGCGTAACGACAGTGGAAAATGCAGAGGGTACCATTGGCCTCAACCTGGTTGATGATGATTCGATTGTCACCACCGACGACTCGCCGGTGCCGTTGGGTGGCCCTGGTGTGGGCAATGGCGATTTCACGGGTGAGGTCTATGTGGTGGATCGCGTCGCGCCCACGGTCACCCTGGACAGCACGGCCCCCAACCCGACCAACAGCACCATTCCGGTGACGGTCACCTTTAGCGAGAATGTGAGCGGCTTTGTCGCCGGTGATGTCACCGTCACCAATGGCAGCGTAGACAACTTCACGGGCAGCGGGGCGAGCTATCACTTCACCGTCACCCCCGACGAGCAAGGGGATGTCACGGTCAACATTGGCGCGGATGTTGCCCAGGATGCGGCGGGCAATGGCAACACCG
>NZ_NQWI01000148.1 GCF_002532535.1 Candidatus Viridilinea mediisalina | reverse complement strand
GAAGGTTCGTAGGAACGTTCCTGTTTGCGCCGTAGGTAGTGCCGACTTATGGTCTTCCAGTAAATAATCCGCTAACCAGACCTCGCAGATCTGGCATATCTATCAGGTCTAGTCCGTGCCGCGACACCGGATTAATTTCTGGAAGACCATAAGTCGGCACTACGATGCCCGCCCATGGACTATTCGGCATGACAGGCTGCTGGGATACGTAACAATTTCTGCTTCCCTAAAGCCCCTTGGGACGCCATGTTCGGCAATCTGCAATCTACAATCTACCATCTGAAATGGTATAAAAGCTTAAAAGCGCTTGTGGTATACTATTGCACGGGATGTGTGTACATCCCTTTGTTGTGAGCATTCCTTTCTCCGAGCCTTACTACAGGGAAGTGACCCATGACCCATAGTGATCAGCCAACCGAACTTGATCTCGCGGTTGGTGCCATGATTACCGTACGCCCCGATGAAGACCAAGAAGCCTACAATGAGCAGCGCGAGTCGATTTCGATTGTGCAAGACCAATTGCGCGAAGAGGGGATTGATGTTGATCTCTTAGCGCTGCCCGGTACCCAAATCTGGGAGGGTGGGCTGGAGAATATGGGCGCACTCTACCAACTCTCGCGCTTGGCGGTGCATCTCGAACGAGAAGATGATCTTGCCCAAGTGATCGAAGATGGCCCGGTGATCTACGATGAACTTGACCCGGTCTTGACCGATGTGTGGGACGAGTTGACCCAGACGCGCTTTGCCCACCTGGTTAATCTGCAAGGGATTGACAGCTACTATCTGCCCGCCGATTTTGCCAAACCCCTCTGGATGCCCTTTGAGAATGAAGAAGGTGAAGAGGATAGCGCCTTCTTTGGTTCAGCCTACGCGCTCCAGCGCGAAATCGCTGAACTTGGCCCGCTCTTGCTCGATGCTGGGGTGAAGCACAACTCCGAGGCTTACCGTTGCCTCGAACTGCTGCGTGAGGCAGCGACGCAGAGTGTGAATAATGGGCTGCCCGTGATCGTTTGGTAGGTATGCACGACATTACCTTGCTCCCTCAGCTTACTACTGACCGCGATAGCACGCCGCGTGAGCGGCGTTATTACGTGTGGACAGTGGGTTGCCAGATGAATGTCTCCGATTCGGAGCGTTTGGAGGCGGCGCTTCAGGGGGTGGGCTATAGCCCGGCGCTACGCCCTGATCAGGCTAGTTTTATTGTGCTCAATTCGTGTAGTGTGCGCGCTAGTGCCGAAGAGCGTATCTTGGGTAAACTGGGCGAATTGGTGCGCGTGAAACGGGAATATCCGCAGACCCGCGTTGTACTCTGGGGTTGTATGGTTGGCCCTGAGAATCGTTCGATCTTTGAGGCCCAATTGCCCATGGTTGACCACTTTGTCTCGCCGTCGGCAGTGGACGAGGTGGTGGCCTTGGCCCCTAACCCGATCTATAGCCTCGATGAACCGGCGCTGCCGGTGGCCGATTGGGAACATCCGCCCATTTCGGTGCATGTGCCAATTCAGTATGGCTGCAACATGACCTGCTCCTACTGTGTTATTCCGCAGCGCCGGGGGCGTGAACGCTCGCGCCCGCTGGAGGAGTTGATTGCGGAGTGTAGCCGCATTGTGGCCCGTGGGGCCCAAGAGCTTACCCTGCTCGGCCAGATTGTTGATTCGTGGGGCCATGATCTGCCGGGTCGGCCTGAGTTGGCCGATCTGCTCAGCGCAGTGCATGCCATCTCCGGGTTGCAACGGCTACGCTTTCTCACCTCCCACCCTGCCTGGATGACTGAACGGCTGATCGAGACGGTGGCCAGCCTGCCACGCTGTATGCCCGACATCAACCTACCAGTGCAGAGTGGTTCCGATAAGCTGCTGAAGTTGATGCGCCGGGGTTACGATAGCGCCCGTTACCGTAAGCTGGTGGCCCAGATCCGTGCGGCAATCCCCCATGTCTCGCTCACCACCGATGTGATTGTGGGGCACCCCGGTGAGACGGCTGAAGATTTTGCCCAGACGATCGAACTCTGTGCGGAACTGCGCTTCGACAAGATTCATATTGCCGCCTTCTCGCCGCGCCCGGGCACCCTTGCCGCCGCCCAAGAGCAAGACCCGGCCCTCGCGGTAGCCGAAGCGGTCAAGGAGGAACGCCGTCGCGCCCTCGAACAGTTGCACGAACAGGTGGCGCGTGAACGCAACGCCCGCTTCCTCCATCAGACGGTTGAAGTCCTCGTCGAGGGCGAGAGTCGCGGGCGCTGGCGCGGACGTAGCCCCAATAACAAATTGGTCTTTTTTAGTCACCCTGCCGACTTCACGGGGCACTGTGTGCCCGTGCGGATTACCCAGACCGGGCCGTGGGCCTTGCAGGGGGAGGTAATACCATAGCCGATAGCCGATAGCCGATAGCCGGACATGGCGTCTCAATGCGCTTGAATATCATGAGGCATGCGGTCTGTTCAGAGGGCACGAAGACGCGAAGACGCGAAGACGCGAAGACGCGAGGGCGCGAAGACGCGAGGGCGCGAGGGCGCGAAGACGTACGCATTACAGCCTGGAGGCATTCAGTTCATCCTGATACCGCAAACCTATTTTCTATTTTCTCGTTTCTGTATTCTTCCCTTAGGATAACCAACACAAGCAATCAAGGAGTGCTACCTGTGGCAAAACAGGACGAAAAGCAGCGGATCCGCCGTCGGCTTCAAGAGAAAGCCATTGAGTTGGCAGCGATGAACCGCTGGGATGAAGCGGCTGAAATCAATCGTCAGATTCTCCAGTTGGGTGAAGATCCCGACATCTACAATCGTTTGGGTAAGGCGCTGATGGAGCAGGGGCTCTACACCGAATCGCATGATGCCTATCAGCATACCCTGCGCCTTAATCCGACCAATACGATTGCGCGTAAGAATTTGGCGCGGCTTGATGCGCTGATTGCGCGTGGCTTTGGGAGTGGCCAAGCTAATCGTAAACCGCGTCAGCAGGTTGATTTACGCATGTTCATCACCGAGACGGGCCGTACTGCGATCACCGCGCTGATTGATGTGCCGCGTACTGCTGCGGTAGACGCCTTGGTTACGGGCGAGAAGATGGATTTTCGCGTCGAGGGCAAGACGGTCTATGTGATTGATGCGGATGGTACGACGGTTGGACGGCTCGAACCGAAATTGGGCCAGCGCCTCGCCGAATTGATCAATGGCGGCAATCGCTACCTTGCGGCCATTGCCCAGAGTGATCCACGCTTGGTACGCCTGCTCATCCGCGAAACCTACCAAGACCCCAGCCAGCGCAACCGCATCTCCTTCCCCGGCAAGCTGGGCGAAGGGGCGGCCTATGTGTCGGGCCTGCGCTACGAGGAGTATGAAGACCTGCTTGATGAGCCAGACGAGATTGATGAGCCGGATGCCGACCTGACCGATTACATCACGGGCGACGAGGAGGAAGAACTCGGCCTCGATGAGATTGAGCAGGATATGGGTGATGATGATGGGATGGAGGAGTAGAAATTAGGAAAGAGCAAGCAGGAAAGAGGAAAGAGGAAAGGGTGATTTTTACCCTATTTCCTCTTTTCTATCTGCTATCTCCTACCCATTGATGGATATTCCACGTAAAGGGCGCAGTGGGATCAGCGGTGACGCCATCGAGCTGGGGATTACTCAGCACGAGATCAACCCGTTGGAAGAGAGGCAGTACGGGCAACTCTTGGGTGAAGAGTTGCTGCTGACGTAGGTAGGCTTCAACCCGTTCCTCGCGGTCGAGCGAAGTCGTTGCGGTACGAATGGCGCGATCAGCCTCGAAGAAGCACCAGCCGGAGAAATTATTCCCCGTCCAATTGTTACTTGCACTTGGCACCCCCGCACAACTCCAACGCTCCCAACCGCGCGGATCGGGGCCCGCGATCCACGCAAAGAGCGCCAATTCAAAGCTACGGCGGAAGAGGGGGCCATCAGGACTATAGAGCGCAGTTGTGGGCAACTCTTGGATGGCGAGGCCAATTCCAATGGCTGCAAGATCATCACGGATACGCTCGGCGGTAGCGAGGCGTAAGGGTGAACCTTGGGTCGTCAGCAGATTGATGGTCAGCGGCTCGCCATTGAGCTCGCGCAGCCCATCACCGCTGCTATCCACTAGCCCCTTCTCATCAAGCAGCCGACGGGCCTCATCGGGATCGTAGGGGTAGCGGGTCAAGGCATCGAGCGGCGCGGCTGCCCACTGGTCGGGAATGATCCAGCTTTCGAGGATGCGCCCATAGCCGCCTAAGAGATCGTGGGCGATAGCTTCACGGTTGATGGCATGGGCAATGGCCCGCCGCACCCGAATATCTTGAAAGAGTTCGAAGTCCAGATTAAAATCCAGGTGTTCCCAGATCGGGTTTGCGGTAGCACTTACCCGTAGGGTTCCACGCTCGGCTTCAGATCTAATGGTCGCTAAGAGTTCGCTCTGGGGCTGATCGAAGGCCACCAGATCGAGGCTGCCGCCCGCCACTGCACTCCACAACAACTCCGGGTTGTCGCGGAACATAAAACTCACACTCTCAAACGCACTCTGCGGGCCGGGATAGGAGGGATTGCGGATCAGACGCAGCTTGGTCTGATCGCGTTCAACAAGCTGGTAGGGGCCATAGCCCACTGGCAAGAGGCTAAACTCGCTGGCGAAGAGTTCTTGCGGATTAATCTCGGCCAAGATGTGGCGCGGTAGGGGAGTAAAATAGGTGGTAACATAGGCCGGATCGATGAAATCGGGGCGCAACACCGCCCGCGTCGTGTGGGCATCGAGTTGCTCGTAGCGTTCGATCAGCCCAAGTTTACTCTGGGTCGTTTGGCCGAGATCGATCTGACGGGCCAACTCATAGGCAAAGAGCGAATCACCAGCGGTGAGTGGGGTTCCATCAGACCAGTGTAGCTCAGGGTTCCAACGAAAGACCACATGGATCTGCTGTACCTCCGTGATCGTATCGGTGGGCTCGCTACTGATTGCGCCATGTTCATCGCGGAAGACTTCAACCATTTCAAGCGTCACATCGCCATTCTCAAAGCTAGGCACCCGCTCAAGGATGCCCGTGGTGGTATAGGTATAGCCAACTGGCAGCAACGGAGCGGGGAAGAGCAATTGGGTAATGGGGGCGCTCAGCCGCTCGCTGGCACTATCACTCTGGTAGGGCAAAAGATTCCCCGGATCAGTCAGCATGCCGATCCGCAGGCTCGCCTCTGTGGCGGGAGTTGCCGCAAAGGGGTCTGCGGTTTCTATAAGTTCGGGCGTGGGCGCTGGTTCAACACTCGTTGGCACGAGGCCCACTGCCGTAGGGCGCTCAACGCCGCCCTGAAGTTCGCACGCATGTAAGAAGAGAACGCTCATTATGAGTAGAGTGAGTTGCAGGATACGCGTCATGATCAAACCTTTACAAAAAAGATAGCCTTGCTATACACTAGTGTGTGGCAATGTTATACCATAGAGGGAGCGAGGGCACCAAGTTGCCGTGCGCACCCTACGTGCCGACCTCTACATTACCGTAGTTCAAATAGGTTGTCCTATGCTCTTTATGCTTACCGCCGAAGCGCTCGTGCTGGAAAAGATTTTTCAATACACCCAACCCAAAGTTGTGAAGGAAGGGCGTGAGCTTTTCAAACAGGGGCACACGCGCGTCCATGAAGTTAGCGACAAGCGAGCCTCCGTAGATATTGAAATCCCAGGGCAATCCGCCCAGCGTGTGGTCATTAGTTTGAATGCAAGTCAACTCTATGTGCAATGCAACTGCCGTTCAGGCTATGGTTGGGGCATGTGCTCACACCGTGTCGCCGCAATCGTGGCCCTGCGCGACCACCTCCAGGCCAATCCGCCCTCAATTTGGCGTGCGGTACTGAACCATGCGGTACAAACCCCCATCCGTCGTTATACGCCCTCAACGATCAACAATATCATCATCTTTAGCCTCCAGCAGCGGCGGGACAATTGGTCACTGGTGCCGTACACCGTCAATGTGCGCAGTATGCCGAAAGAGTATGAGGGTGATTTCCTGAAGATCGGTGCTTGGATTGATACGCAACCAGGATTGGCGCCACGGGTTCTACGTTCATCAGTTGATCCTGGCAACTTCCCTTTAGTACCCGCCCATGCCGTCATCGCAGCCAATACCCTGCTCGGTGGCAGTTACGGCCATTGGCAATATGGCACGAGCAGTCATAATCTTAGCACAGCCTTGGGCATGCTCCACCACGATGCGTTAGTCTACCATGGTGCAGAGGATGAACCGATGGGTGAGGGGCGGCTCGTTGTGCATGAGCAGTCGGCGAAACTACAGTTGCAGGTACAGCGCAATGGCGACGGCATCGATGCAACCTTCCATACGTTGAGCAATCATGGATCAATTGCGCTTAGACCGCAAGATTGTGCGCTGATCGCAAGTGAACCAGTCTGGCTCTTGGTGCAGAACGAACTGATGCGGATCGTTGATGCAAGCCCCAATCTGCAGACGCTGATCAACTATTCGCGGCTCCGCATTCCCAACAGCGAAGAGGCGGAGTTCCTCGATCACTACCTGCTGCCGATCAGTGAACAGGTAAGGATTGATGGCGATGTGGTACAGTGGGAGGATTTGCAGATCCAACCCCAGCCACGGATCTATCTGAGTGAGCGCGAGGGTGAGTTGGTGGCCGAGCTGCGTTTCGGCTATGAGCAGTTTGAGTTTCCCTTTGAGAAACAGCCCCCCGCCGAGCATGTGCGCCGTCGGCCTGGAGCCTATCAGTTTGTGCGGGTGAAACGTGATGAGACGTTTGAGCAAACCATCCAGCAGCAGATCGCTACTGGTCACGGGCTCAAGCGCGGCGCTAACCCCCACGAGTTCGCGTTGCGCAAGAATGTCACCCCGGCTGACTTCCTGCTGCGCGAAGTGCCCAAACTGGCCGCGAGTGGCATTACCATTTTTGGTGAAGAAGCGCTCACGATGGCGCGGGTCAATCGCAACCGGCCCAGTATTAGCTTTAACGTCAATTCAGGCGTTGATTGGTTTGATGTGCAGGCGGTTGTCAGTTTTGGCGATCAGATGCTGCCGATCAAGGAGTTGCGGCGGGCGCTCAAGCGCCGCGACCGTTATGTCAAATTAACCGACGGTTCACTTGGGGTCATCCCGGAAGATTGGGCGGCGCGCTACAAGCACCTCTTTGCCTTTAGCGAAGAGCGCGAGGATGGCATGCGTCTGGCGAGCCACCACATTGTGCTACTGGATCAGTTGCTGGCCGAGGCCGACCGCAGCGAGGCCGATGAAGCCTTCAATCAGCGACGGGAACGACTGAAGAGCTTCGACCGGCTTGAAAGCAAGGTGCTGCCCCAACACTTCACTGGCGAACTGCGCCCCTACCAGAAGGCTGGCTACGACTGGCTGCACTTTTTGCGGCACTACCAGTTTGGGGGCTGCCTCGCCGATGATATGGGGACGGGCAAAACCATTCAGACCCTCGCCTTCCTCCAGTCTATCTATGAAGAGCAGCCGCGACCAGCCGCGAGCCTGCTGGTGATGCCGCGTTCGCTACTCTTCAACTGGCAGCGTGAAGCACAGCAGTTTACGCCCAAGCTACGGCTCTATGTTCACGCCGACCAGGGGCGCATTAGTGCGGCGCAAGAGTTTGGCGAGTATGATCTGATCCTGACGACCTACGGGGTGATGCTGCGCGACATCGAACTGTTGCGCGGCTACAATTTCCACTACACCATCCTCGATGAATCGCAGGCGATCAAGAATCCGGTGGCGGCCACATCGCGCGCTGCGCGGGCGCTGTGCGCCGAGCATCGCCTCGTGCTGACCGGGACGCCGGTAGAGAATAGCACCCTTGAACTCTGGTCGCAGTTTGCCTTTTTGAACCCAGGGCTGCTCGGCAACCTCGACTATTTCCGCGAGGAGTTTGCGGCACCGATTGAACGCAAGCAGGACATGGAGAGCGCCAGCTTCCTACGCAAGATGGTCTACCCCTTCATTTTGCGGCGCACCAAGGATCAGGTGGCGCTTGATCTGCCGCCGCGCACCGAGGAGTTGCTGGTGACCGAGATGGAACCGGCGCAGCGCAAGCTCTACAACAAGACCCGTGACTACTACCGGGCCTTGTTGCTCGGCATGATTGATGATGAAGGCTTGAGCGATGCGCGTATGAAGATTCTCGAAGGGTTGCTGCGCTTACGCCAGATCTGCAACCACCCGCGCCTGATTGACAGCAAATTCCGGGGCAACTCGGCCAAGTTTGAGTTGCTCATCGAAACACTGGAAACGCTCCGCGCCGAAGGGCACAAAGCGCTCATCTTCTCCCAATTCGTCCAGATGCTCAGCCTCATCCGCGAGAGCCTTGACGAGCAGAAGATTCCCTACGCCTACCTTGATGGTTCAACCCGCGACCGCCAGGGGGTAGTGGATCGCTTCCAGAACGACCCCGAGCTGCCCTTCTTCCTGATTAGCCTCAAAGCGGGGGGCGTGGGTCTCAACCTCACCGCCGCTGAATATGTCATCCACGTTGATCCCTGGTGGAACCCTGCGGTTGAGATGCAGGCCACCGACCGCACCCATCGCATCGGTCAAACCAAGCCGGTCTTTGTCTACAAACTGATCACCCGCGACACCGTGGAAGAAAAGATCCTCAAGCTACAGGATCAGAAACGAGCCTTGGTTGAGCAGTTGATCAGCTCGGAAGGTGGGGTCTTTAAGTCCCTCACGCGCGATGATGTGGAGGTGCTCTTTTCTTAGGGAAGAATATAGAAACGAGCAAATAGAAAATAGGAATGAGGATGCGAGGACGCGAGGACGCGAGGACGCGAAGCCCTCGCCTCTTCGCCTCACGCATCCCCGCAACATGGTAAAGCGGTCTTCCGCTTGCTGAAACCATCCCTTAAGAGGAAATGAGTCCTGGAGGTACACATCGCTTGAATCGATCACCCGCCGCTTTAGAAGCACGCATTGCCGAGCTAGAGGCTCAACTTGCTGCGCTGCAGCAGCAGAGCGATGTATCGCATGAAAAACAACATCTGCTTGAGGCGCTCTTTGAGCATGCTGTTGACATACTATTTATTGCCAATTTTGACAGCACACTGCGCTATGTAAACGGTGCCTTCAAGCGCATGCTCGGCTATGGTGATGCTTCAATCAAGCGCCCCACATGGTCATACATTGTGGAAGCAGAACAGAGCAATCGGCTGAAAGAAGCGATTGAGCATGTGATGAACAATGGTTTCTGGGTGGGGCGTTTGACCTATGTGCGAGCCGATGGCAGTACCTTTCCGGGGCTCTTGAGTACGTTTTTGATCTACGATCAGGCGGGCAAACCCTTGGCGCGAGGCGGCTTCATCCGCGATCTCACCGAGCAGGAGCAGCACGAGCGTGAGTTGCAGACGCAGCAGGCACAGCAGGCGCAGCTTCAGGCGGAGATCATCAGCGCACAGCGCAAGGCATTACACGAACTCGCCTCGCCCTTGATCCCCTTGGCAGAGCGGGTGTTGGTCATGCCGCTAATTGGCAGCCTCGATTCACACCGCACCCAACAGATTATTGCCACACTGCTTGAAGGGGTGAGTGTGCATCAGGCCAAGACGGTGATCATTGACATTACCGGCGTCCCCGTGGTGGACACACAAGTGGCCCATACGTTGCTGCAAGCAACCCAAGCGCTCAAACTGCTCGGAGCCCACGTCATGCTCACAGGCATCCGCCCAGAAGTGGCCCAGACGGTCGTCGGGCTAGGGGTTGATCTGAGCGGCATCCAAACCTTAGGGAACCTGCAACAGGCGATTGCGGCGAGCTTGCGCTAAGGAGCCACAGATAGGGCTTTAGGAGCCCCCGATGGCCCCTTTCAGTTATAGGGTTTTTGAAGAGATGCAGAGAATTTCACCACAGAGACACCGAGAACACAGAGAAATTTGCGGCAAAGCACAGAGTATGCACCTACCCTACCCTACCCGTGTCCCACAGTTGGGGCAAAACATTGCCGAGCTGGGCATCTGGAAGCCACAGACACCGCAAGCCTTACTCGTCGCTGGCGAGGGCGGGGGCGGATCGTAGCTAATCGGCACCTGCTGGGCTGGCGCAGAGTTTGTGGGTTCAGCGGGGGGCGGTTCAACAAAGACCTCTGCCTGCGCCTTTTTCAACTCCTCCTCTTTCGTCACCAGCGATGAACGGAGTTGATCAATGGCCGTGGCCAGTTCATTAATACTGGCAGAACTAATCTGACCGGCGCGCTGCAACTCATAGGCGCGCTGCCCCAACTCGGCCAATTTCGTATCAATCTGGCGTCGCAGTTCGTTGGTCTCACCCTGAATCCGGGTAGTGCGCTGAAACTTATCAGCCTCAAACTTGGCGCGATCAACCCCTTGGCTGATTTGGCGGCTGATCTGATCAAAGAAACTCATAGGTTGCCTCCTTAGGGTCATTTCAGATTGGAGATTGGAGATTGGAGATTGGAGATTGGAGATTGGAGATTGGAGATTGGAGATTGGAGATTGGAGATTGG
>NZ_NQWI01000147.1 GCF_002532535.1 Candidatus Viridilinea mediisalina | reverse complement strand
TTATCCATCTGGAGATCCAAGCGCAACGCGATCTGGATTTTGCCAAGCGTATGTGCCGCTACCATGTGCGCCTCTTCGACCGCCAGAATGGGCCGGTGCTGAGTCTCGCGGTATTGGCCGACGATGATCCCCATTGGCGTCCCGATCGTTTTGGCTACGATATTGCTGATTGTGTCCTCATGCTGCGCTTTCCAACAGTGAAACTGTGGGCACTCGATGCGCAGATGCTGGAAGCGAGCGCCAACCCCATCGCCACGATCACGCTGATCCACCGCGAGGCGCAAGCGACGCGCCACGATCCCGAAGAGCGCATGCGGCGCAAGATCGCCCGTTTTCGCGCCTGTCTGCGCCAGGGCTATTCGGCTGAGGATCTGCGCCACCTCTACCGCTTGTTGGATCAACTCATGCGTTTGCCACCCAGCATTGATGAGCCAGTACGTGCTACAATGCGTCAAATTGAACAGGAGGAGCGTGGTATGACTCCCTTTGTGACCAGTATCGAACGGCTGGCCGGTGCTGAGGGTGAAGCCAGGGGCGAACGCAAGGTCGTGCTGCGCCTCTTGGAGCGCAAATTGGGTTCGCTTAGCGCGGCGTTGGAGGCCGAGGTTGCGGCGTTGGACACCACCCAGTTAGATGCGTTAAGCGAGGCGCTGCTCAGCTTCACGGCCCAGGCGCATCTTGCGGCGTGGCTGCAGGGGCAGCGCGAGGGGTGGGATGTGGCTCCATTTGAGGCGTCTGCCTATCTCCAGGTTGAGCGCAACATGGTGCTGCGCTTACTCAAGTACAAAATCGGATCGCTTAACGAGACGCTGGAGACGAAGATTGCGGAGTTGAACTCCGCGCAGTTGGATGCGCTGAGCAAGGCGCTGCTTGATTTCACGACGCAGGCTGAGCTTGCGGCGTGGCTGCGGGGGCAGGGTGGGGGAGATAGTGTAAGGAGCGCATGAGCAAGGAAGCAAGAGGGAGTACGAGGGAACCACGTTCCCTCGTACTCCCTCTTGTTTTCCATGCGATCGCTTCAATTAGCGCCGTACAAGTGGTAAGTAGATGCGATGCTCGTTTACCCCTGAATTGCCAGGGTCACCGTTGTCGCTAGGGTCACCGTTGTCGCTAGGGTCACCGTTGTCGCCAGGGTCACCGTTGTCGCCAGGGTCACCGTTGTCGCCAGGGTCGCCGTTGTCGCCAGGATCGCCGTTGTCGCCAGGGTCGCCGTTGTCGCCAGGGTCGCCGTTGTCGCCAGGGTCGCCGTTGTCGCCAGGGTCACCGTTGTCTGTCGGCCACTCGATGAGCGGGAAGGTTCCAGCCCGCTGATCGGGAATGTTGGTGACGGGGAGCATCGGTGCGCTTGGGAGGAGTTTCTCGGGGTCATGTCCACCTTCAGTATCAGCAAGGCTGGTTGCGGCGGTCGCGTTGCTGGAGGTGGTGAGGCGGTAGGTGGCGGAACTGAAGCCATAGACCTCGACTTGGTAGACGCCCGGCACAATCGCGTTGGCGGGGATGGTTACCTGCTCGTTGGCGCTACCGCTTAGGTTGCTTACCCAAGCCGATTGGTCGGTGCGCGAAGACCAGACGTAGAGGTCGGCGTCACCGTCAAGCACTTCAAGATTCACTTGGAAGGGCTGGCCTGCGGCTACATTGTAGCGATAGATGCGGGTCTGGCCGCGGGCGATCTGGTCGCTGGCTACTTCATAGTTGACCAACTGGTAGGTATTGCCAATCGAGATGTTGCCTGCGCCGTCACGCGCACGCACTTGGAGATAGTGCATGCCCGGTAGTGACTGCAACGTCCAGTTGTAGCGCTGTGGGCTGGCATTGAAGCGCATCCAGTCCGATTGATTGACTGGCACCCAGCGTTGCGCCCCCGCGCTGTAGATGTATTCGATGACATGGACATGGCTAACACCGCTGCCCGGGGCGGGATCGGTGGCGCTAATGTTGAGATCTAGCTCAGGGTTACTGACGCTGCTGCTCCCAGCATTGATGCGGATCTGCTGCACGACGGGCGGGGTCTGATCGGGATCGGCGGGTACGACTTGGATGGTGCGGCTGATGACATTGTTACTGGTGTCGCGTTCCGCAACGTTGTTCTCGGGGTCAATGATGGCATAAATGGTAACCGGCCCTGCCTGGGGGAAGCTGACTTGGAGCGCCGCCGTGCTTTCGCTGCTGTTGGGCGGATCGAGGAAGGGGATGTTGGTGGTACCAAGGAGTGGGCCGTTCGGTGCGTTGAGCCGGAAGGCGACAGGTACGTTCTCGAGGGTGCGCTTGCCCCCTTGACGCTGTACAATCAGGCCCAATTGCACAGGTGTATTCACCTGTGGACTGGTCGGTTCGAGCCAGAGTTGGTCGCTACTGCTAAACATGTCGTCGTTGAGTTCGGCCTCGGGATCAAGTACAGTAAAGCCATTGGGAAGCACGGCGCGATGGCCGTTGGGGCTGAATACAGCTAGATCGTAGCCACCAGGCGTCAAACCGGCGGGCACTGTGGTTTGGAGCAGTTCACTACTGACCCGGTGAGTGGGCAATCGTTGTTCGCCAAGGCGCACGAACGAGCCAAAGGCAAAATTGTGCCCCTGAATGAGCAATTCGCTCGGCTGATCGTTCAGCGCACTGGCGGAGCCAAGCGCCATGGTGATAGCGGGACGATCAGTTGCATCCGGGTTGCTCACATTGTAGGTAGCAGTGGTACTCCAGGCACCCGTAGTCACATCCTGCAGACGGATCTCATAGTGACCAAATTGAGCATCGGCGGGCATCGTATAGTCGTAGCCAAAGCTGCCATCATCATTGGCTTGCAGAGTCAATTCGTAGACCTGTTTGTTGGGTACAAGCACGATGCGACGCACAGCACCATTGGGCGTAAAGCCGGTCGCACGCACACGGATTGTCTCAGTGGGATGCAACTCGCTTGGGGTGATAGTCAACTGGGGGCGCAATAGGAAGCGCATAGCATCGAAGAGTACCCGTGTTGAGCCCGCAACTTCTGATGTGCCACTATGTAGCCGCACGCTACAGGCGACATCGCGGCCCGCATTGCAGGTCATCTCGGTCAGTTCATGCCAAATACCAGGGTTGGTACGCTGATTCCAGATTACCTGGCGTTGGCCACTGTTGTCATTAACCTCATAGTGCGCCGCGCTAGTGGCGGGCGAGCGTAGTATCGTCGGATACCAGAGATAGGCTTCATAGTGGCCAGCCGTACGCAACGTGGGCGTCCAGCGCCCCGCATCGGCATCGTCATTGCTCACCGGGAACTCCATGCGATTCGGCACGGCAAAGGCGGTTCCATTAAAGGGGCTGCCATCGGTGACGGTGTGCCACGAGGTACCCGGCAAGACAAAGTTGGTGAAGCAGGAACCCTGCCCGTTGGGGTTACGATTGTCGCAGATCACCTCAGGGGTAACGCGCACAAACTTGATGGCATCGAAGAGCACCCGCGTCGTGCCCGACGCCTCGGGCGTGCCAGCGTGCAAGCGCACACTACAAGCGACATCGCGGCCCGCATTGCAGGTCATCTCGGTCAGCTTGTGCCAATTGCCGGGGGCGGTGCGCTGATCCCAGGTTACATGGCGTTGACCATTGTTATCATTGATCTCATAGCGTGCCGCACTGGTGGCAGGCGACGTAATGCGTGGATACCAGATATAGACATCATAGAGGCCTGCGTGGGGTAAGTTGGGGGTCCAGCGCCCCGCATCGGCATCCGTCACCGGAGCATGTTGGCTATTCCAGACCGCCGAAGCCGAGCCAGCGTAGGGGTCGCCGTCGGTGACGGTATGCCAGGTTGTTTTCACAAAGTTGGTAAAGCATGAGCCGGATTGATTGGGATTGGTGCTATCACAAATGACCTCATCGGAGGTTAGGCGCACAAACTTGACCGCATCGGCCCAGACGCGCCGCGTATCTTCCGGCTCGTGGGTGGTATTATCGAGGCGCACGCTACAATTCTCACGGCTCCTGCCGGCATCACAATTCATGACCGTCAGCAAATTCCACTGACCGCCATTCCGCGTTTGGGGCCAGGTCAGATAGTGCTGCCCATCGCGATCATTAATCTCATAGCGCGCCGTATCGGTCGCTGGCGGATGGCTATTCGTAGTCGGATACCAGATATAGACCTCGTAGAGGCCCGCTTGGGGAATCGTGGGTGTCCAACGGGCAGCATCTATCTCCGTCCTCGAAGTGGGAGCGCGATTATTGAGCCACTGGGCATTGGCACCGTGGGGATTGCCTGCGCTGCTCATCTGCCAATCGATCTGGGGATCGCTGGGGGTGCTTTGGCTAAAGCATGAGTCGGGGAAGTTCGGGCGCGTATTGTCGCAGATGATTTCGGTGGGGCCGGAGGTGCCATTTCCAATAGTTCCATCATTATAAATACTATTACTCTCAGAAGAATATATACTGGCAGTGCGAATCAAACCATCTTTGATACGCACCATAGTACCTTGATATGATCCCGACCCATTTTTGATTAGCCATCCACCGATAGCAACATCATGAATAGGTCGTGGCACATTAGGATCTGATTCAACTGCAAAATGAACATGTGCTCCCGTTGCTGTTCCTCCACAGCCAACCAATGTGGATGTCTTGCCGAGATAAGTACCTCTTGTGACTGTTTGTCCATGAGCGACTGCTATATTAGCAACATGATAGTATGTAGTAGTCCAATTACCATCATGAACTATACGTATGAAATCAGGGCATGGTCGATAGGCAATGCCGTCACGAGCTGCGCGAATATTAGCACTAGCTCCATTAAAATCTACTGCACTCAAGGTTGGAGCGCCCACAGCAGAATGTGGACCGCTTGTATAGTACCAAGTCTCGCCAGTGGCCCATGGTAAACTCAACTGACCAGAATCATCATTAGCAAGGGATGGTTTAATTGTTAAAACATCACGCTCTGCTTCGCTCACCAACGATTCAGGTACAGATACAAGCCATTCTTGAAACAGAGCTTGTGATTCAAATGATACCTGCCAGATACCGGCCTCCAGTTTAGCTAAAAAAAGCCAAGCTCTCGGACTTGGGCTTTCTTCAGATGCAGTAATAGCTACGGTACCAAACGCCCATTCACCTTCTTGCTCGATATTGTCTACAATAATTCGGGATGTTGGCGTAGCCCCAATAAAATTGGGTATCGCTTGCTCTACTGCTCGTATAAGTACGACATCCTCAGAATCAAGGGAGCTCCCCTGTGCAACAACAACTTCAGTAGGCGACGGGATCTGCGCGGCGGCAGGCGTCCAATGGGCCAACGGCGCAACCAAGAGTGTAACCAGCAGCAGGGCGAAGAGGCTCGTGAGCGTACGGAGAAGAGACGTGCGTTGCATGGGAAGATCCTTTCAATTTCTAGGGTAACGAATGGTCGTCAGGAGAGTAAAGCCTTGCTCAGGGCTTTTTCCGAGGGGAAAAAGAGCTTTCCAGCCAAAATACCCCCAAAACCGTATCTTTTTGCCCCTTTTTGCGGTATACCTATAGGCTTTCGTTCTACCGTGAGGAGTGGCTTCTGTAGCGACCGATAGGGCTTTGGGATGCCACGTAATGGCCCTCACCCCCGGCCCGCTCTCCCACGTTGTGGGTTCATGGATGGACAGAACTCTTGTGCATGTACCTACAGATTCCTGATGGTGACGCGCCCTTTGACCCTCACCCCCCTGCCCCCTCTCCCGCTTGCGGGAGAGGGGGGGAAGACGTTGAGATTTTTGGCGTTGCACTGCGGTTCTGGTGAAGGTAACGCAACTCTCTGCGTCCCTTTGTGGCAATGCACTGGTGGCTTAGCGCCGCACCAGCGGCAGATAGACCATGTTGCCCGTCGCGGGCTGCTCTAGCTCGGGGACGGCGACGGGCAGGTTGCCCATGTGTTCGCTCGGTATGCTGCTGAGCGGCACGACTGGCATGGTCGGTTGCGTCTTGCTTGGGTCAATGCCGCCGTTGGCGAGGCTCGCTGCGTTGGCGACGCTGGCCCCGATGTTGGTGGTGAGGCGGTAGCTTGCGGCGCTGTAGCCGTAGACCTCCACTTGGTACAACCCTGGCACCACTTGGTCGGCGGTGATGCGTACCTGTTCGTTGACGCTGCCGCTCTGGTTGCTCACCCAGGCCGACTGGTCGGCCTGCGATGACCAGACGTAGAGGTCGGCGTCGCCTTCGAGCACTTCGAGGTTGACCTCGAAGGCCTGGCCCGGATCGAGCATGTAGCGGTAGACGCGGGTCTGGTCGCGGGCGATGCGGTCGTTGCTGACGATGTAGTTGACGAGGCGGCGCGCTTGGCCGACCGAGATGTTGCCTGCGCCGTCGCGGGCGCGTACCTGGATGTAGCGCATGCCCGCCAGCGGTTGCAGTGTCCAGCGGTAGTTGGCGGGGGTGGTGAGGTAGGGCAGCCAGGCGGAACGTTCGATGGCCACCCAGCGTTTGATGCTGTCGCTGTAGATATACTCGATGATGTTGACATGGCCCACGCCGCTGCCCGGGGCCGGGTCGCTCGCCCGCACATCCACATTGATCTGCGCCGCTGTAACCGCCGCCTCCGCCCCGCCATTGATCCGGATCTGTTCCACCACCGGCGGAACCTGGTCGTTGCCGGCGGGGGCGACGATGATCGTGCGCTGGACGATGTTGTTCTGCTCGTTATGCTCGGCAATCACGCCATCCGGATCGATGATCGCGTAGATGGTTACCTCACCCGTTGCGTCAAAGGTAACGGTGATGGGGGTGGTACTCTCCATCGAGCGCGGGTCGAGGAAGTTGACGACACCACGCCCCAACTCCGGCCCATCGGCGGCATCGCGGCGGAAGAGAACTTCAACCGCTTCAAGCGTGTTTTTGCCGCCCATACGCTCAACCAGCAGGCCCAACTGCACCGGATGGTTCACGCGGGGCAGCACCGGATCGAGCCAGAGGTAGTCGCTGTTGCTGAGCAGATCGTCGTTGAGTTCGCTGGCGGCATCCAGCACCGTATAGCCATTGGCTAACACCACCTGCTTGCCATCGCCATTGGTGACGCGCAGACTGTAGCTGCCCGGCGCAACCCCGGCGGGCACCACCGCCATCAGCGAGCGGCTGCTGAGGCGGCTACTGTTGAGCATTGTCTCGCCCAGGTAGACGGCGGCACCTACATCGAAGTTGGCCCCCTGGATCACCACCTCCACCGGACGATCATTGAAGCCCGCATCGGGCACGACGGTACTGATGAACGGGTCGGCAGAGGGGGAGAGTACCATAAAGGCATTGGGCAGAATTCCCGTGCGCCCATTGCTGGTCACAATCAGATCGTAGAGGCCCGGCTCGAGGCCGGCAGGAACATTCGCGCTAAAGCGCGTCGTCGTCTCGGCGGCCACATCGGTGAGCGCGAAGACACCAGCCGTACTGAGCAGACGGGCAATGGGCGGCGTATTGGTGGCAAAACCATTGCCACGCACCGTCACCGCCGTCGCCTGATTATTCAACCCCTCACTGGGCGTCAGCGACTGCACCAACTCCTCACCCTGCGGCTCCAGTGGGGTCGCCGTAAAGTCCTGCGCCGCGAGGTTGGCACTGATACTGACACTGCGGCTATTGGGGCTAAAGCTATAGTCCGCCAGCGCCGGCACGAGCGTGTAGCTCCCCGCCGATACGCCAGTGAGCGTATAGTCGCCACTGGCATTCGTCGTCGCCGTGCGCGTCCCGTCGGAGACAGTGACGCCGGCGAGGCCGCTGCCATTGCTGGTGGTGACGCGGCCAGCGATGGTGTGGGGCGTGGTAGGAGTTCCCAAGATATAGAGACCATTTCCGCTATTTGACGGCACATACTCCTCTCTAGGTCGGGTAAGGAAGGCATGTCCAGCGACCTCATTTATCTTTTTGAAAGCACCATCCGCCAACTTTATCGTACCTTCCGCCGTACCATCGCTCTGCCAGAAACGTGCTGTTGCACCATCATTGGCATTGAAGAAGATAGCGTTATTGTGAGTAAACAAATTTCGCGGCCCTGAGCTAGCGCTGAGCGGATTAATGTCTTTGACCATAACGGTTCCTGCGGGAGTGCCATTACTCTTCCATAATTCTGTCCCATGAACGGCATTATTCGCTGTAAAAAAGACGTTTTCACCCATGAATACTTTTTCACTATTAATCCAACCAAATCCATCCTTAACCAGCATTGTCCCAGCAGGAGTACCATCGCTTTTCCATAACTGCGCAGATGAGCCTTGTTCTTGATGGGAAATGAAAAGCGTATCTCCTGCAACTATTGGAATACCATTAAGATTTGCGATCGGGATAGTCCCTTCCTCAGAACCATCACTTCGCCAAAGTCGGTCTGATCTGAAGAAGAGTTGATTATTGAAAACTAGCATCGAGCTAGGATTCCCCGTATCTACTTTGACCATAATTGTTCCGTTCTGAGTACCATCAGTTTTCCATAACGAACCAAACGTTACATGTGAGTTATTTTCATCAAATATGTGCATGGTACCAAAGTAAAGCTCATTATTCAAAACTCCATAATTAATAAAATGGTACGTGGCACTATTGTAAGGACTTCGATTTCCTGAAGATATATCCTTAAGTAAAAATGTTCCATCCAACGTGCCATCACTCCGCCACAACTCTACACCATGTACGCCATCATCAGCCAAGAAGAAAACCTTATTATTAAAAGCAAATGGTATAGTATAATTATTGTAATTTGCAGTATACATCCAAGAATTCTGAATCCCCGGGTTAATATCCTTTACCAGTGCTGTTCCCGCTTCAGAACCATCACTCTTCCACAATTCTATACCATGCACGCCATCATCAGCAAAGAAGAAAACATAATCACCAGCAACAGTTAGTCCCGACACTATAGATCCATTTACACCCGGATAAATATCTTTCACAATACTTGTACCATCCGGTGTGCCATTACTCCTCCATAATTCTGTTCCATTAGCACTAGTACGAGCACGAAAAAATAAAATATCGTCCTTCACAGCAAAATAATCACCTCTTTCAATTAAAGAAATGGGGAAATCATCAGAAATACCATCTTTTACTGATACGGTTCCTTGAGTTGTTCCATCACTCTTCCATAGTCCATTCGTAGTCATAAAAAAGAGCATCCCCTGAAACTCAACCGACCAGCCAATGAAACCGTTGTGCAACAACACGGGCGTCTGATCTGCTGCTTGCACGACGGGCATACGATAGCTTGTCAGCGAAGCCAGCAACATGGCAGTGAACAGCAACGGCAAAGCCAGCAGGCGCATGCCACGGGTGAGAGACGTATTAACACAGTTCATGCGAGTCATCTTAGGTCTCCTTAATTGGGTATTGTATTATGGGTATGATAGTAATTTTTTTTGCTCTGTAATTATTTAAAAATAATCACAAACGTTTTCTTAATAGATAAGAAAACGTTGCAAAAAAATTATTGATAATTAACTTATTCTACTAAAGCTAGGCACCTGCACCGGCACCACCTCAGTATTAGCCCGTACCGAGGTGGTAGGCAAAGCGAGCAGCGGGGCAAGCGCGAGGAGCATGAGAGCGAGCAGAGCGGCGAGGGGGCGGCGGGCGAGGCTGGTAGTCATGGGGTGGCTCCTTGGGTAAGGGGGGAGGGATGAGGGGTGAGGGATGAGGGATGAGGACGGGGCGCATGTTCGTCGAGTTGGCTACGGATGGGTGAAGGGGATGCGCCGGTTGACCCTCACCCCCTAGCCCCCTCTCCCGCAAGCGGGAGAGGGGGGATAGAACATTCGCTCGGCAAGTTACGGATAGGTGATTGGGATGCCACGGATGGCCCTTACCCCCTGCTCCACTTCGACTACGCTCAGTGCAAGCCTCTCCCACGTTGTGGGAGAGGGGGGAAGAGATCGAGATTCCTGGCGTTGCAATGCGATTCCAGAAGGGGGCGCACACATTTTCTGTCCGCCCTTAAACCCGCAAGCGGGAGAGGGGGAACCCCGTTCGACGGCTGTGCCGTTCCAAAGAGAGTTTCACAGGGATTTCTTTACACCTACATCCTAGCAAGAATTTGCCCGTATGCCTATACGCCCTTTCGGGCTAAGAAGATAGTCCTGTATCCTCATAGTACCGCGCCACCGCTGCGGTGCGGTTGGAGGCGCGCAGCTTCTGGCAGGCGCTACGCAGGTAGTGCTTCACGGTGGATGGCGAGAGGCCCATGGTTTGGGCGATCTGATCATTGGTCTGGCCTTGGGCTGCGAGTTGGATCACGCGCTGCTCTTGGGGGGTGAGGTTGATCATGGCTTGGTGCTCCTCGGGGTTGGCTGATGGTTGTCATGAGCCTAAAGCCGCGCCCGGCGCTTTTTCCGAGGGGATGCGGCAATTTTCAGCCAAAGTACCCCAAAAACCGTATCTTTTGGCCCCTTTTTGCGGTACAACTATAGGCTTTCGTTCTACCGTGAGGAGTGGCTATGGATGCACAGACCGCTGCTGATGTTGATGGGGCTTGGAAGTACGCCCTCGAACACTACATGCCCGCCTGTTTGCAGCTCTTCTTTCCCCAGGTCGCTGCGGGGGTTGACTGGGATCAGCCACTGATCTTTTGCGACAAGGAGCTTGAACAGATCAACCCCGAAGCCAATACGGGCAAGTTGCGCGTAGACAAACTCATCCGTGTTGC
>NZ_NQWI01000301.1 GCF_002532535.1 Candidatus Viridilinea mediisalina | reverse complement strand
AGGCTCATCCGCCTCTTGCGGCCCCAAGTAGGGTTAGACATCTTCGTCTATACGCCAGCCGAGTTTCGCCAATTGGCACAAGAACGCACCTTTGTGCGTAATGAGATTGTGGCGAAGGGCAGGGTTTTGTATGAACGAGGCTGAACGCTGGCTACAGTTTGCACATGAAGATTTGATCATGACAAGTTTAGCTCTATGAACGCTCAACCTAGACCGTACCTCAGTGAAGCCGCCTATCTTGAGCGCGAACGGGTAAGTACGATCAAGCATGAGTATTATGCTGGTGAGCTTTTTGCCATGTCGGGCGCAAGTGAGGCGCATAATCTTATTGCCAGCAATGTTCATGCTAGTCTGTATAATCAGATTCGGGGACGTGGTTGTCGTATCTATCCGAGCGATATGCGTGTGAAGGTGGCAAAGACCGGATTGTATACCTACCCTGATCTTACACTTGTCTGTGGACAACCTAAATTTGCTGATCAGGTTAAACGGGATACGCTGCTTAATCCTACGGTTATTATTGAAATTCTCTCGCCATCAACGGAGCGTTATGATCGCGGGGTTAAATTTCAACAGTAGCGTGCGCTTGATACGTTGCAAGAATATATTCTTATCGCCCAACAAACGTATCATATCGAACGCTTTGTCCGTCAAGGGCCACAGGCCTGGGTGCTGACGGAGGTGGTGGGCCGTGATGCGACGATGACGCTTGAAGCTATTCAGGCGGTCTTGGCGCTTACGGATGTGTATGAGTTGGTTGAATTCCCGCCCGAGGCGCCAACGGATGAGCGGACGGCGCTTTGACGCACGCTTTCACCTCGCTGCTAGTAGAAGTGGGTGTCTGTGGGGATGGCATTGCTCACTATGGTCAGGCTTGTTTCGCAGC
>NZ_NQWI01000146.1 GCF_002532535.1 Candidatus Viridilinea mediisalina | reverse complement strand
CAATCTCCAATCTCCAATCTCCAATCTCCAATCTCCAATCTCCAATCTCCAATCTACCGACGCCCGCCCCACGCCCCACGCGACTAACCAACCACTCAGTCCAATGGCGATGATATAGGCCCCCACGGTGGCAAACTGAAAGCGTTGGCCCGCTTCGACCGCACTCACCCCCAGGCCAGTGGGGGCCCCAAGCAGTTCGGCGGCCACGAGCGAAATCCATCCCGCCGAGACCGCAATGCGCCAAGCGGTGACGAGGAGCGGATAGGCCAGCGGTAACCTGATGGTCAATAACGTAACCAGACGCCCGGCCCCATCCAGCGCCGCCGCATCCAACAGTTCACGGTCGGTCGTATCGAGCGCATGCAGCGTCGTGAGTACCACCACAGGCCAGGCGGTCCACGCAATCACCGCCACCTGCGCAGCACTACTGAGACCAAACAGTACTACTATCAGGGGGAAGAGCGCGAGGGCCGGAATGGGGCGCATCGCCTCAACTACAGGCATGACCGCCAGACGCAGCCATGGTAGCAGATGGAGCAGCAGTGCCAGCAGGGTGCCCCCACCCAGCGCCAGCACCAACCCAAGCGCCAAATGCCAGAGCGAAGCCATCAGCGCCACCAACAAACGCCCCGAAGCCAACTCAACCCCAAGCGCCGCCAACGTCGCCGCCAGCGTCGGCAACACCGGACTCCCCACCAGACGCGCCCCCAACTCCCACCAGAGCGCCACCACCACCAGCCCTGTGAAACGTTGCATGCCTTGTACCATGGGCCAATCTTACTATAGGTGTAGCTTGCTTTGGGGTGGTGCCTCCGTATGGGGCTGCGCCCCATACGGAGGCACCACCCCGGCGGGGGTTTGGGGGAGGCGAAGCCTCCCTCAAAAAAACACTTTGTTAGCGCGAAAAAACCTTGGGTTGGCAGGCGACCTCGCGGTGGCTTCGACAGGCTCAGCCACCGCGCCGCTGGCTCGGTGGTTGAGCCTGCCGAAACCAGCCTGTCGAAGCCAAGCGGCGCGGCCCAGAGCTTTTTCGCGCTAACAACTCTTTTTGTTGCGTGTTGGCGGCGAAGCCGCCAACACGCAACAAAAAGTGGGGGTTGGGGCGGAGCCCCAAAAATGCGTATGGGCAGCCGCCCCAGATGCACCTTACGGCGGGGTTTGGGGCGGAGCCCCAAAAATGCGTATGGGCAGCCGCCCCCAAATGCACATTTGCGCTGGGAGTGGCGATCTATACTGAAGCGAAAGCAAGGAGCAACAAGGATGGAAACTCCATACACTGACCCGACCACCCGTTTACGGCTTTTGGAGAGCTGGCTGCCTTTGGTGCAGGCCGAGAATGAGCGTTATGGCTGGCAGTTGGCTGGCCCTGAATTGGAAGCATTGATCCTCTTGGCCGCCCCCCAACTCACGACCAGTACCAACCTATTGACCGCCCGTGTCATCATTTGGCATTACCAGCAACAATTGCAGCACAATGCCCAATAATCCCAATGACCCTTGAGCATGCCGCCTCATCAAGAACACGAAAGCCCATTGGGACGCCTTGTCCGGCAATCTACAATCTACAATCTACAATCTACAATCGGAAATGGTATACGTACCACTCGATTACACCACAACTATCACAAAACTCATATAGATTTCAGGCGCTTCGTTGCGTATACTCATACAAAGGGCAGACTAGCGTATAATTACAGCACATCGTCCAGGCTGCTCGTCCAGCACTGCAAGCTACCAGACGAGGCCGGGGAGGGTTGATTATGGTTGTTGCAGCATCACAGCAGTTGCAGCGTCTGGAAAGCCGGTTGGTTGGAAGCCAAAGGCGCGAAGTGATGACACTACCTAGCTCCGAGAACGCGACAGTTCTCGTGGTTGATGATATTGAGGCCAATCGCATGCTGCTTGAGCGCCACCTGTTGCGCTTGGGTTGTCAGGTGCTGATGGCCGAGCATGGGCGTCAAGCTTTGGAACTCTTAGCGACCCATGCCGTAGATATGATCCTGCTCGACCTGATGATGCCGGTGATGGATGGCTTTGCCACCCTCGCTGCGCTCAAGGACGATCCGCAGTTGCGCCACCTGCCGGTGGTGGTGGTTTCGGCCCTGGATGATGTCGAGAGCATTGCGCGCTGTGTGAGCTTGGGGGCGGTAGATTTCCTGGGTAAGCCGGTTGAGCGCCGCCTGCTCAAGGCTCGCGTTGAGGCCAGCCTGGAACGCAAGCGGCTCAATGATCACGTGCAAGCCGCCCACGCCGCCGCCGAGGCGGCCCATCGCTCAAAAGACGCCTTTGTCTCGATGGTTTCCCACGAACTGAACAACCAGCTCACCGGCATCTTGGGCTATGCCGATATGCTCCATAGCAAAATGATTGGCCCACTCAACGACGAACAGGCCGAGTTTATCGGCTCGATCCGGCGGCTCTCTCGTATGATGAAGAGTGTCCTCGCCGATATTACCGATCTCTCCAAGATCGAAGCGGGCATCCTGCGCCTAGAGTTGGCCCCCACCTCGCTCGCTATCTGCCTCCAATCTGCCCTTGGTACTATTCGTACCCTGCTGGAAGAGCAGGGCCATCGCCTCACGCTTGACCCACTCGACGATATGCCTCAAGTCTTTGCCGATGAGGTGCGCTTGACCCAGATTCTTACCAATTTGCTCAGTAACGCCGCTAAGTATACCCCGCCCCAGGGCGAAATTGCGGTACGGGTGCAGCGTAACGGCAGCGGTACTATCGAGGTGTCTGTGCAGGATAGTGGTAAGGGCATCCCCTTTGAAGAACAAGCGCGCCTCTTTGAACCCTTCTTCCGCTCTACAACGGCAACCACTGGAACCCAACCAGGAACCGGGCTTGGGCTCAATATTACGCGCCAATTGGTAGAATTGCAGGGCGGCAAGATCTGGTTCACCAGTACGCCCGGTGAGGGTACGACCTTCAGCTTTACGTTGTCAGAGGTGGGCTAGGGACAACAAGTAAGGGTTCACACTTCTGCTGGGTGCGCGGGCCTCCGGCCCGCGCACCCAGCATTTGCTTACCCCAACTCTGAACAGTTACGACAACAGCTTCATTGTATGCTGTAAAGCTGAAAGGCCGCTTCTGAAACCATGCCTTAACTAAAAAACTCTCATGTAGAATTATCTCTTAACTAAAAAACTCTCATTGTGAAGTATGCTTAGTATCATCCGGTAATCTACCATTGCTAAGATGATAGGCATGCAAGGCTCTAGGCACTTGACCATCCCGATCAAGCCCCTGCTGCTCTGGATTGGAATGCTTTGTCTCTACCTTTTGACAAGTGCTGCCCTACTCGACAACCCCGATGCCCGCAGTGCCTATACCATGACCCGTGGCCTGCTGCTGCGCGGTGAACTGACCGTGCCAGCCGAGGATCGGCTCGATGAACTGTTTGAGAAGGAGGGGCGCGACGGTGCGGTCTATAGTAAGTATGGTTTGGTGCAGCCGATCGCGCAGATTCCGCTCTTTCTCGTGGCGGCATGGCTTTGGCCCGCCAATGAACTGGTGGCGACCCAGGCTGCTGTAGCGCTCGTCAACAGCTTTGCCACGGCTACGGCACTGCTGGTCCTCTACAGCCTCGCCGTGGCGCTCTTTCGCTCGCAACGGATTGCTGTCGCACTGGCGCTGATCTATGGCGGCGCGACGATGGCATGGCTCTATGCCACCCTCACCTACAGTGAGCCGCTGCTGACGCTGATCCTGATCTTGGTATGCCGACTGCTCTTGGCGGCGGAGCAGCGCCCCGCCGCTGCGCCAAAGCTCTTGGCCGCCGCTGGGCTGCTGACGGGCCTCGCCATTCTGACGAAGTATCCGGCGGTGATCTATGTACCGGCGCTACTCTGGTTTGCATGGGCGATCAGCAGGGGGGCGCGGGTGGCCCTCTTCGCTTTCATGGCCCCCTTAGCACTGGGCGTTGTCGTGTTGGCGGGCTACAACTATTGGCGCTACGAAGACATCTTAAACACCGGCTACCACATCAAAGAGTTGACACGCTTCCCGCGTCCGGCCTGGTATGGTTTCTACACCCTCTTCTTCAGTTTAGGCAAAAGCATCTTCGTCTATGCCCCACCGCTGCTCGCAGCGGTCTTTTTTTTGCCCCAATTTGCGCGGCAGCATGGTGCGTTTGGGCGCTTGATCCTGCTACTCATCGCCTCGTCGGTGATCTTCTACGCCGTGGTGCGCCCCTGGTCGGGCGCGTGGTCGCCGGGGCCACGCTACCAGTTGCCGGTGCTGCCACTGGCGCTCTTGGCACTGGGCACCCTCTTGGGACGTTGGCCGAGCTTGGCCGCATGGCAACAGTGGGGCTTTGGGGCCAGCGTCGCCAGCGGCGTGGCCGTGCAAATCCCTTTGGTAGCAATTAGCTATAACGATACCCTGGTACTCCTCCAAGTCATTACGGGCGGTGTCTATGCTTGGGGTTTCTGGTTCTTCGATCCCGACTACATGCCCCTGGTATGGCAGGTACGCATCCTCGCCTCCGCACTCGCACGGGCCGCCGGTGGCCCTTCCCTGCTGCCGAGTCCGCTGCCCTTCTCAGTCGATCGTCCGGGTCAACCAATTGACCAGATCGCCTGCTGGTTCGCCCGCCTCCCACCCGACTCAGGGTGGCTCGTGGTGGCCGTGGCGCTGGCCCTCAGCGCGACGGTCTGCCTCGCGGCGTTGCTCCGCGCTGTTGCGGGGCACGATCGGGGAGTGGTTCCCCAAAGTTAGGGTAAGGGTACAGGAGGTAGGAAACAGGAGATAGGAAATAGGGTTGAGGCATCAGACTATTTCCTACTTCCTATTTGCTACTTCCTATCTCCCCCCTTTAGGAGGACGTGTCATGCGTAAGTGGCTGTCGGGCAAAACGGACTACGGTGTTGCGGTGGTGCTACTGATTGTGCTGGCGGTGGTGGATGTGCTGGTGATCACAGCCTTTTGGAACACGCCGGTGAATGTGAGCAACGATGCGCGCATCTCGGATCGCCCATCAATCGCGGTGGATGAATTCGGCTTTTTGCATCTCGTCTGGGCTGATAGCACAACCGGCTATGCGGGGAGTAGCGAAATTCTCTACCGCACCTCAGCCGACGGTGGTGCGACATGGGCGCCAGCAGCGCCAAGGAACATCTCGAACAGCGCCGAACGCTCGCTACAGCCTAAGATTGCGGCGGCTGGCGGGCATCGCTTGGTGGCGTGGGCCGATGGAAGCAACACTATGGTGAGTCGTTGGGAGATGGGTGGTTGGACGACGCCCTTTGCGCTCTCTAGCTCCACGATCCCTATTCGCCAGATCTCAGTGGCGGTCAATGAGAGCGGTGAGGCACTAGTGGCATGGACGGAGGGTTTCGGCTCGGTAGAGGGCTACACGGCCAACAGCATCCCCGATGAACGAGGCTTCTACCGGCGCTGGAATGGCAGCGCATGGTCTGAGGCGCAACCGCTGGCGGCACGCCTCGTAGCCATGCGTGGTAACCTGGCTTACCTTGCGACCGAACGGGGGACGCTGCTGCACTCCAGTGATGGCGGAGCAACATGGGGGACGCCCGTTAACCTACCTGCTGGCTATAGCCTTCCTGTTGATATGAAGCTCGATAGCTTAGGCACCTTGCACCTCGCGTGGCATAGCAACTACGCGGTCATGGTTGGCAGCTACGATGGCCACAGCTTCAGCCAAGCCACCCTTGTAGACAGTTGGCCTCAATTGTCTAGTGCAACCGGCAGTAGCCTAGCGCGTAACCAGCTTGGTATGGTGACGGCGCTCGCCTTAGCGATCAACCCTGCCGACCACCTTGGCCTCGTCTGGGCAGCGCCCAGCCTTGAGGCGATTACAACGAGCTACCGCCCGCAAGGGGTCAACAATCTTGGTGCGGATGCCAGCTTCCGCATCATGGCGAGCCAGAGCTTCGATGGGCGCACCTGGACAACCCCTACGTTGCAGGGGGTTGAGGGTGGCTTCCCGGCGCTAGCCGCCGCCTCGGAGGGGAACCGCTTCTATGGTGCCTGGCGCTCACTCGGCAGCACCCCCGATGTCTATGTTGCGGTGAACCAACCTGATCAAGCAGGCTACCGTGAGACCTTTGATCGCCACGGGCGGCTCTTTGCCAAAGGGGTGGATGTGGGTGATGGCAGCGCCAAGTTGAATAGCAGTAATCCCCTTGATTGGCCCCTCTTTGGCGCGAGCCAGAACTATGGGCGCATCCTGCGTGGCCAAGAGGGCGCAACAACGCTTATGCTCTTGGACAATATGTGCCTCACGAGCTTTAATAGCACAACCGGGCAAGCGATGCAATTCGGGGCAAGTGCATGTCTGCCAATGTATGAGTATGTCTACTCAAGTCAGTGGTCCTCGTACACCCAGACCGAACGCATGCGTTTTGTTGATGGTCTAGTACAAAGCGAGAATACCTACGTTCTTGCTACCACAAGAGCGTTCATAGAATCAACAGACATCGTTACGCCACACCTCCTGCTCTGGAACAGTGGCACCAATGGTTTCAGCGATCTTGGGCAGCCCGCCGGACTTCCCCAAAATTTCTCCCTTGGTATCAACAACACCATGGCCACAACACCTGATGGTGCTGCGATCTATGTGGTGTTGCATAATCAACTCTACCGCTACAACGTGGCCAATGCTACGTGGAACAACCTCAACCAAGCAGCGCAGGCGGTAGCGATTGCGAGTGATGGAACGATCTATGTCGGCCATGAACAGAACCTACTCAGCAGCCCCAACGGCAACAACTTCACTCAGCGGGCCAGCGATTTTAGTACCCGGTCGCTGCATATTGATGCCAACGACTGCGTGATCGGTAGTGACAATAATCAGCCGCTTACCGGCTTCCAGCCTACCAGTGGCAATGTGGTACGCAGCAGTAGTGACATTACTATGCTCTGGTATCCCAACAATGCCTTCACCAATGGCCCTGATGGGGTGGTCTATCTGATCAACCCAGAAATACCTCTGGGTGCTACCCTCACCAGTTTCCGCTGTCGTGATGGGATGCAAGCTGAAGTACTCCAACTTGCGGAACTCAATCCGCACGGTAGTGGAAGCGGCGGACTTGTTGTCGCAGGCGATAACCGGCTCTGGATGAAGGTGGAACAAGCTGCCTCCATGATGGCTGACCCCAGTAATCCGACCAACCCCAGCTTTGATGGCCTTGTTGCCTACCCCCTCACCCCGCTACAGGGCGAAGTGGTCTCGCCGCCCATCTTTAGCGGCAGCGGCGGCGTCGAGTGGGGCACGCTCACCTTTAGTGTGACGGTGCCGGCGGGTGCGAGTTTCGCCGTGGATGTGCTTGACCTCGCGGGCAACGTGCTGCGCGAGAATGTGGCGAGTGGCACGAGCCTCGCCGATCTGCCCGCAGCGCCCGTGCGCCTACGCGGGCGCATGACGGCAACTAACGCCAATGCCTCGCCCGTATTGAGCCAGTGGCAACTGACCTGGAACGCCTTGGAACGGCGCGAAGCGCGGCTAGGGGCCAACCTGCCGCTCAATCTGAACCTAGCCAATGGTGATGTCAATCTCAACTTCCCAGCGGGGGCAGTGCAGGCCGAGCATACCCTCACCTACAGCGAGTTGGTCATGCCGACGCAGAGCTTGAGGAATTTCCGCTTCGTCGGGCGTAGCTTTACGATTGTGGCAACCAAGGCGGACGGCACGACCACCCGCGCATTCGCGCAGCCCTTTACGCTGAGAGTCAGCTATACAGACGCCGAGCTTATAATGGCGGGAATTAGTGAAGATGAGCTTGATCTCGTCTTCTGGAATGGTAGCCATTGGGTCTCGACCAACCCGACACTCGATCCGACCAACAAGCGCCTCACCGCCACCCTCGACCACCTGACCGAGTTTGCGCTGGTGGGTGGTCAGGGCGACCAAGATGCGCCGCAGATGGTCTATCTGCCGCTGGTGCGGCGCTAGGGGTATTGCGAGGATGCGTGAGGCGAGGACGCGAAGTCCTCGCACCCTCGCACCCTCGCACCCTCGCACCCTCGCACCCTCACGCGCCCTCGCACCCTCGCACCCTCGCGCCCTCGCATCCTCGCGCCCTCGCGCCCTCGCGTCTTCGCATCCTCGCGCCCTCGCATCCTCACCCCTCCTCGCTAAACTGCTGCAGATGGGCCTCCAGTTGGGCTAGGGTTGTGGTGTAGGTTTGGCGCGCCGCTTCGAGCAAGGTCTCTAGGTTATCCTCCCCACGGCGCAAGGCCAACTCTAGGCGCGCCCAATGGTTGGCCAAGGGGTTGGCACCGAGTTGTAGGCTTGCCCCCCGCAGCTTATGGGCTAACATGCGCATGCGTTCACGATCATCAGCGGCGAGGGCATCCTCCAGTTCCGCCAGTTGGCTGGCAAATGGCCCACAGAAGAGATCGGTAATCAGGCGTGCCCCATAGGCCGGCGCTGGGCCCATTGTTTCAATCAGGCTGTCAAGGGTGCGCCAATCAACCAGGCTCTCCTCGGCAGCCAGAGCGCTGGAAGGAAGTTGCGGGGCAGTTTGTTGCGCTTGACGCCCAACACAATGGGCAAAGATCGCCTGCAACGCTTCGGGCTGAACCGGCTTGCTCAGATAGGCATCCATACCCGCCTCCAGATACCGCTCGCGGTCGCCCCCCAAGGCCGAGGCGGTGAGCGCTACGATGTAGGGCTGGGTAATGCCCTCGAGCGCCCGAATCTGGCGCGTGGCCGCCTCGCCATCCAAGAAGGGCATCTGAATATCCATGAAGACGAGATCGTAGGGTTGGCGTGCCACTATGGCCACCGCCTCGGCCCCATGGTTGGCCAGATCAACCTGGTAGCCAAGATGCTCGATCATGTAGCGGAGAATCCTCTGGTTGATGGGATTGTCTTCGGCTAAGAGAATACGCAACGCTTCCCGCTGCTCGCTTCCGGGTTCTACCCCCCCCTGTTCCCTGTTCTCCTGTTCCCTGTTCTCCTGTTCTCCTGTTCTCTGTTCTGCATCCACCCCCCCCTGCTCCAACGACAAGCGGAGCGTAAAGGTCGAACCAACCCCGACTTCACTGGTGACCGTAAGGCTGCCGCCCATGAGTGCAACCAACTGCTTGCTGATGGTCAAGCCTAAGCCTGAACCATCAACGTGGCGTGTGATCGCAGCCTCACCCCGCGCAAAGGGTTCAAAGATGAGCGCAAGCTGTTCGGGGGCAATGCCAATCCCTGTATCCTCGACCCGTAGCATCAGTTCAAAGTGGTTGGGCGGGCAGGGCTGCCCGCCCACGCGCAGCGTCACGCTGCCATGACGGGTGAACTTTACCGCATTGCCCAAGAGGTTGACCAAGATTTGACGCAGACGCATACTATCGCCCATAAGCATACGCGGCACCTCCTGCTCAACGACCTGCGTGAAGCCAATGGCGCGCTGCTGGGCCGCATGTGCGACCAAACCAAGCGCATCGTTGAGGCATGCATGGAGATCAAAGGGTTGGATGTGGAGATCGATCTGCCCCGCTTCGATCTTGGAGAAATCGAGAATATTGCCAATAACGTGGCGCAATAATTCAGCACTGGTGTGCATGGTCTGCACATATTCCCCCTGGCGTGGCGTTAGGGCTGTACTCTGGATAAGTTGCGAAGCAGCTACAATCGCAGTCAATGGGGTGCGAATTTCGTGGCTCATCTGGGCCAGAAAGAGCGACTTCGCCCGATCGGCTGCTTCGGCGGACTCTTTGGCCCGCAGCAACTGCTGTACGGCCAGACGCCGCTCGGTGATGTCGCGCACGAGAATCAGGAACTCGTCTGCGGTGATTTGAGCAACGCGCACCTCTTGAAAGATGCGCCCATCTCTGGCATGCTCCATGGCAAACTCAAACTGGCGGATCTGACCAGAATCACGCACCTGGTGCAGGGTAATCAGGGTCATCTCGGCCAACTCAGGGGGCAGCACCTGATCAACGGGACGGCCCAGAAACTCTTCGGGAGGCATCCAGAGCTCGGTATGCTCAGGGGCATGGTAGCCACGAAAGACGCCCTGTACATCAACGATAAAGAGTAGGTCGGGGAGGGCATCGCGCAAGGCCCGCAGGTGGGCCTCACGCCCGGCGAGCGATTGTACCACCTGCTCATGCTGCGCCTCACTGGCCTGCAAGGCTGCTAAGGTCTGCTCGAGCGCCTGGGTGCGCTCGGCGACCCGCTGCTCCAGCATCAGATTTGCCTGATCGCGCTCGGCCTGGGCCAATTCCACCGCCTGCAAGCTGGCGTTGATCCGCTGGACTAACGACAAGGCCCCAACGGCGGTAATCGCGCTCATGATCAGCGTGCTGGCAACCCCATTCAGCATGATCATGGGGTCGTGCATCCGCAGCATGAGGGTAGCAAGTTCGACCTCGGAGCGCTGCAGTGAAACAAACATGCCGATAAACAAGGCTGCCGCACCAGAGAGCCAGACCAGTAGAGTGGCCCAGCGATTCAGCATCAGTGCCGCAATTGCAACGGTTGCAATCAGATAGCCGCGCCCAACCGAGGTCTCACCGTCACTAATCAACATGTAGGTAATCACGAACAAGCTGTTGGCCAGCAACAGCACCACCCGGAGTTGGTAGTCTAGCTTTTGGTTGAAGACCAGCAGCGCAACGGCGGTGTAGCTCACCAGCTTGAGGCTCGGCAACAGGTAGGAGCCATACCAAAATTGGCCCAAGGCATCAATGATGATCATCGGCATGGGGATAATGATCAAAATCCCTAGGATCACATTGAGCGCCTGCATACGCCAGCGATGCAGCGCGTGAGAAACAGTGGCCATAATGCGTGGCTTTATACCAATTACCCTTGAACATGCCGCACAATCAAGAACGCAAAAGCCCATTGGGACGCCATGTTCGGCAATCTACAATCTACAATCTACAATCTACAATCTACAATCTACAATCTACAATC
>NZ_NQWI01000145.1 GCF_002532535.1 Candidatus Viridilinea mediisalina | reverse complement strand
CCCATGCTACAATGCGACAGATTGAACAGGAGGAGAACACCATGAGCTTACCGATGATTGGTCTTGAGAAGGAAGGCTACCTCCGGGGCCACGCTGACGGCCACGCTGATGGTCACGCCGAGGGTCACGCCGAGGGTCACGCCGAGGGTCACGCCGAGGGTCACGCCGAAGCGCTGCAGCAAGTGGTGCTACGCCTGCTCAAGCGCAAGTTTGACCCATTGAGTGATGCGCTTGAAGCGCAGGTTGTAGCACTCTCGCCATCGCTCCTCCTCAGCCTGAGTGAAGCCCTGCTTGACTTTACGACCAGCGCAGATCTGCAGGCATGGCTTCAGGAGCATGCGTAGGGGTAGAGCTTGCGCCCGTCCGCATTGCGTTAGCGCGAAGAAGCTTTGGGTTCGCTTTCACGCCAGCGCATGGGCCTCTGGCTCGCATGCGGGCCAGTAGGAACACAACAAAATCTTGACATCTTCGCCCCTCTCCCACAACGTGGGAGAGGGGACGGGGGTGAGGGCCATCTCGCCCTTCCAAAGACCTCTCTGTGTTCTCTGTGCCTCTGTGGTTCAAACCTCTATACCTCTGCAAAAACGCTCTCCCCCCCCAAAACCACCATGAACCAACGCCCCTCCACCTACCGATCCGAAATCATCATCCCGCTCCTACGCCACCTCGATACCGGCGATTGCTGTAGCATCATCGGTATCAACGGCATGGGCAAGACCAACATGCTCCAGCAGTTGCAGCGCCCCGCTGTGCGTGCTGCGCTGCTGCCTACGCTGCGTGAGCCGCTGCAGTTTGTGAATCTCGATGCGAATCTGTTGGTGCGCTATGATGCCTGGGGCTTCTTTGAGGGTCTTACTGAGGCGCTAGGTAGTGTTGCGGGCGCTGAGGCTGCGGCGGTGTATGCGGCTCATCAGGCGATCTTGGCGGCTGAGGGTAGTGGCCCCAAGGCGCTGCGCCACTGTGCGCTGGCTTTGGCCGACCTTTTGGCCCAAACGCGCCTCGTGATCGTCTTTGATGAGTTTGATTACCTGTTTGCCCAACTGCCTACGCCAGTGCTGCGCCATCTGCGCGGGCTGCGTGATCGCTATAAGTATCGCCTGAGCTACCTGACCTTCTCGCGTGAGCCGTTGACCGAGCTGCGCGATGCCGATGATTGGGACGAGCTTGAGCCCTTTGTCGAACTCTTTAGCCTGGCGCAGTTTGGCCTGGGGCCGCTCACGCCTGAGGATGCCGCCTCTGAAGTTGAACGTTTTGCCCACCGCTTCCAAGCTAGCTTGAGCAAGCCTGTGCAGCAGCGTATTGTCATGCTCAGTGGCGGCTATCCTGCCCTGCTGCGGGCGCTAACCCACAGCTTCCACGAGCGGCCAGAGAGCCAAGGGTTGCCAACCGACCAATTGCTGCACACTATCCCAGCGCTGCGCGGCGAGTGTGCCAAGCTTTGGAATGGCCTCAGTGCCGATGAGCAGGATGCCATTCGTACCCTCTTGAGCCACCAGCCGCTGACGCCAACCCAACGCGAGCAACTCATCCTCAAGCAGTTGGTGCAACCTCAAACTCAGGCAACCTTGGTCTTCTTCAGCCCCCTCCTAGCGACGGCCTGCAACCAATTCTTTGGGCTGGAACATACTGACCCCCAGGATGCCGCTGAAGCAGCACAGCCAGTTCCACTCTGTGTAGACCACGAGCGCCGCCTCGTCTCCTACTACGGTCACGATATTAGTAGCAAACTCACTGGGCTCAAGTTCCGCCTGATTGCCCATCTCGCCAACCACCCTGGGGCCATCTGCGAACCGCTAGAATTGGCGCGGGCGGTCTATCATGATGCCAACATGGAAGATTCCAACAATCACCACCGCATCATCACCCTCGTCAAGCGCGTACGCAAACTCATGAATCAAGCCGTCCCCCACGAACCCAACCCGATCCAGATTGTCAAGGGGCGCGGCGTGCGCTTAGGGTAAGCAACAAGAGGAACAGAGAAGCAGAGGAACAGACGAACAGAGGAACAGACGAACAGAGGAGCACAGGAACAGACGAACAGAGGAGCACAGGAACAGACGAACAGAGGAGCACAGGAACAGACGAACAGAGGAGCACAGGAACAGACGAACAGACGAACAAACTGTTCTCCTGTTCTCCTGTTCTCTGTTCTCTGTTCTCTCACCCCCCGAAGCAATGCGGATTCGCTAGGAGCAACTCTTCGGAGCCACGGAAGCCCTGGAGGACCAGGGGGGTACCGAGGCTGCCGAGGGCAACGACGGGGCCGGTGACCATGAAGGTGTAGCGGCCAGTGCGTTTGGGATCGGGGAGTGAACAATAGCGCTGAAAGCCCTCTTTGCCCAGTTCGATCTCGACGTGTTCGCGGTCGGCCCCGATTTTGAAGCCTTGACCGAAGATCTTGACCTGCAATTGGCGCAGAATGGTCTTATCAAAATCGGCCAGCGCCTGGGTGATGAAGCACCAACCGACGCCCTGTTTGCCGCTCATGCGGACACTCTGGCCCAGTAGGAGCTTGGTGCGCGCGCCGTCAGCCGTGTCGCCCGCGTGGTCGCCCGCGAAGAGATGGGCCTCGTCGAGGACGACGAGGGCGTTGGACATGCGGCCATCTTGGAAGGTGCGGTGGATCACTTGGCGTAGGCGCGTGAGGATTTCGTTAAGCAGGAAGTAGGGCGTTGCGTCAACACTCTCTTGAGCGAAGGAGAGAATGACGATCTGGCGATCACGCAGGACTTGGGTGATAATCTGCGAGAGGGGGGTGCGCCCTGCGCCGATGCGGAAGCGTTCGAGGGCGCGGATCCAGAGTTGTTGCAGCCGTCCTTGGTCGAGTTGGAAGCGGGCGAGCACATCGGCGGCGCGCTGCCCTTCGCCGGGGGTTGTGCCAGGCCGCGAGGCATAGATCACATCAGCAAAGCGAGCGAGGTCGCGCACCAGCAGGTTCAGGTCTTCAACCCGCAGCGCCCTGATGGGGCGTCGCTTGCCATTATCGTCGTGCAGTTCACCAAGCAGCGCGGTGAGCCGTTCAGCGGCCTCGCGCTCTTTGTGGGCCCCTTTGAAGCCAAGGCTCTCGAAGAAGCCGGTGCGCCGCAGGATTTCAGTAAAGGCTTCGGCCCCTTCGAGGGCCACCTCGTCGGTCGAGACGAGCATGGCTTCGCGGGCGGGGCGCAGGGCGTGCAGGCTACGGCGGAGGCTAAAATCAACGCGCCCATCGCCCGCCGCAAAGCGATCGCGCCCAAACTCGCCCTGGGGGTCAATCACCAGAATCCCCAGTTGTGGATTGGCCGCAAAGCCAGTCAGGAGTTGCGAGGCGAGTACCGATTTACCGCTGCGGGTTTGGCCAAAGACGCCCAAATTGAGCGCTTCGCCATTACCGCCATCATCGGTTGAGCCAAAGTGGCGCAGGGTCAGGGGCACCGGCAGGCCATCGCCGGGCGATTGGCCCGCATAGAAAATCCCCGGCTCGGTATGCACCAACTCTTGGAGTGCGGCGGCGGTCGCGGGATAGACCGGCGTGCCACTGGGGGGCGGGATGGAGAGCGTGGTACGACGGCGCACCTGGCCAGCATCATCAAGCAGAAAGATGCCCAGAGCGCTTAATTGAGCACTCGTCAGATCACTTTCACCAGAGAGCGCCGGGAGCGCACCTTGGTGCTTGATCACCGAACGGATAATCGGGTCTTCGTGCCAACGATTGCGGGTCACAATCCCACCAAGCTGGCAGAGGGCGCGTTTGCGGTAAACTTTGCCATTAAAGCGTTCAGCGACCTCAAACGTTACCCAAGCGTGATCAAGCGCCCGATCGCGGGCGCGTTCGAGAATATCAACCGTGAAGGTAGTGGTACTATTCGGAGAGCCAATAATGGCAATTGGTTGCATGAACCATCGTGCGGCACGTAAATGCTAAACACCCGTTCTGAGTATAGCAATGGTTGAGGTGGGTGTCAAATTTTTTGTTAGCGCGAAGAAGTTCTGGGCCGCGCCACTTGGCTTCGATAGGCTGGCTTCGGCAGGCTCAGCCACCGAGCCAACGGCGCGGTGGCTTCGACAGGTTCAGCCAACGCGACGCCCCTCGTGTTGGCGGCAAAGCCGCCAACACGAAAGAAAAAGAACGCTTCGGGTGAGGCAAAGCCGCACCGGAGGTGACGTTGGCGCAGCCTCATGCCGGGGGCTTTTCCCCTATGTGCTCTTTCCTAACCACTGGTTGAGGGCCGTCGCTACGGCTTCTGGGGCTTCCATGGGTAGCATATGGCCTGCTGGAATGTCTACAAATTGGGCTTGAGGCAGCCGTTGGGCGAGTTGCCGCCAGGTTGAGTTGATCATTAAGTCGGATTTGGTGCCACGGATGATCATGAGGGGTACCTGTAGACGGCTGAGGGCCTTCCAGGTATCAATTGGCACCAACGCGAAGATGTGCGCCTCCCAGGTACGTGGCCACGCTAGGCGATAGCCGCCCTGCGGATCAGGGCGTAGCCCGCCTGCTAGGTAGCCTTCAAGGGCTGCTGGGGTGAAATGGGCAAAAGCTCCACGGCCTTGCAGACGCCTACGGGCCTCCTCAACATTGCTGAAGTGGTCGCGGCGGCGGGCGGCTCCTTGGGCCAAGGGAAAACGGTGGTGCTGGCCAAGCCGCCGCATGACCCAGAGCAGCGGCAACATGGGGCGCGGCATGATCACCGGGTCGAGCAGCACGAGGGCGCGAAAGCGCTCAGGGTGGCGTACCGCCGCATAGAGACTCAGGATGCCACCGAGGGAGTGGCCAACGCCTATGACGGGCGCACTACTCACGGTGGCAAGATCGCGCAATAGATCGCAGGCGAGATCGTGCCATGTATGCACCTCATCAGGATGACTGCCCGGCCACAGTGGGCGCGGACGGTAACCAATGGCACGCAGATTCGGACGCAGGGCGGCTACAAGAGGCTGGTAGCTCTCTGGCGGAAAGCCATTGGCTGGGGCAAGGTGCAGCACTGGCCCAGTAGGCGGCCCGCCCATGTCTAGGTAGTGTGTGGCAGATTGTAGATTGCAGATGGTAGATGGTAGATTGCCGAGCATATGGTAGATGGTAGATGGTAGATTGCCGAGCATATGGTAGATGGTAGATGGTAGATTGCCGAACATGGCGTCCCAATGGGTTTTAGCGTTCTTGATAATAGCGCATTGAGATGCCATGCTCGGCTATCAGCTATCGGCTATCGGCTTTGGTATTACACCCCGTGAAACAAGGCCACATCCTCGAGGCCCAGCACCGGAACGACGAGCGCACGGTCGAGGTAGTCGTTGCGCATTTCGCACGAGGATTCGCCGATGAGGGCGCAGCCGTGGCATGCTGCGCCGAGCAGCCAGCGTCCTTCGAGGGGATCGTCGGGGGCGTGGTGGGCGCAGATGGGATCGTTGGAGCAGAGCATAGCGCGGCGTAACGCCTGCTCTAGGTGTTCTTCGATGGCCCGTGCCTGCTGGACAAGGCCGCCAAGGGTGCCGCTTGAATCGGGGCTGCCGGTGTAGAGCAGGATGGCGTAGCGCTGCTCAGCGCCGTCGGCGTAGATGCGTTCGCGGATGGCGCTCATTGGGTAGCCGCAGCGCAGCGCCAATGCCTGGATGAGCATGTGGGCCAGGGTGTGCAGCAGGATGTAGGGGCCGCCAGGGAAGGTGCGCTTGCTGAGGCGCTTCGCTTGCCATTGATCATGGCCGCGCTGCAATGCTCTGAGACGCGCTTGCACGGCTGGGCGTTGCAGCCATGTGGCGATGGCTGCGCTGTCGAGTTGGATGAAGATGCCTTCGCCGCGATTCTCTACTGCCGGAAACCAGCTTGGCTCGCGGGCCAACGGGGCGGGCTTCAGATCGTCCTCGTATTCACCGTCAATGTTGGGCATGATCGCCTCGAAGCGGGTGAAGCCGATCAGGGCCAGCACTTCGCGCAAGCGGTGGAGTTGGTAGACGGCGGCAATGGGATCACTGAGGGTACTGTGACGCCAGGCTGCCGCAGGGAGACGGCGCGCATGGAAGTCTTCGTTCACTGGCTGGTCGTTGCCATAGCCCTCCGCTACGGCAAGGATCGCGTCAAGCTCGGCCAGTTTGATCGCCTTCTCCTGCAGATACATGCCGCTCTGTTTGCGCTTGATCGCCGCCAATACCTCTTCGTCGCTGAAGCCGGTAAGCTTCTCGGCAACCAGTGGCTTCTTCTTAAAGACCTTCAGATCACCAGCATCGTCCACCGCGCTCAGGTCGTCCCACAACTCTTGTACGCGAGTGTCGAGGAGCATGGTACGGTCGGGGATGGCGAGGACACTGAGGATCTGGGGGAAGTAGGCGTTGGAGGCGGTGCGAATGAGCAGCCGCGCCGCTTCGCCACATGCTTCGTTACTCTCGGCCCCCAGCCAGGGGCGCTGCCCGCTACATTGGCCCAACGGCTTCATTTCGCGGTTCAAGGCTTCAAGCATGCGCCGCTCTTTGCCGCACTCACAGCGCACAATCAGATCGCCCAGATCGCCGCTGGTGCCGAGTTCATCGAGCCAGAGTTGGCGGCGGCATGCGCTACTGCCCCCATGCACAAAGAGGTACCAGTTGATGTCGCTGACATGGCCGTGTGAACATGCCGCGATAAAGCGCGTAGCGACGACCGGCAAGCCCTCGAAGCGCCCGCGCGCATCGAGCGCCCTGCGGTGTACCAGACGCCGCGAGAGCAGCCGCGCCCTCGGTTGTGCCTGCTCCTGCACGACAAACCATTCGGGGAAGCGATAGACCGTGATGCCAAAGCCTTTCGCCCCCGGCATATCATCGGCAGCAGGCGGGGCGTAGAGCCGTGGATTGGCAACACTGGTACACTTCTGCACTTTGCGTGTCAGCCGCAGTTCATGAATCTCTTCCAATTCACTCGGCTTAGGCCATGCATCGAGGCCGCCAATGATCGCCGCGTGGCGCGGCAGATCAAAGAGCGCCCCCGGCCCGTAGGTGGTCAGGAGTTGGCCACGTCGCAGTTGGCCATGTGGTTTTTTTGTGGTCATAATAATGAGGGAGATTACATCCGGTGGGGGTTTGGGGGAGGCTTCGCCTCCCCCAAGAAGACCCTTTTTGTTCCGCTTTGGCGGCGAAGCCGCCAAAGCGGAACAAAAAACGGGGTTTGGGGCGTAGCCCCAACAGCGGGTCTTAGGGCAACAGTCCTATCCCTCCTCCACCAACTGGTTATTCAGATCACGCAGATAGAGGTTCACTTCGGGTTCTACATCGCGCAGCGAGCGGCTGGCGCGGAATTTGCGGTGCGCGTCTGTCTCGAATTGGCGTTCGAGTGGGTCGCGCAGCAGCGGCTTTGCACCACCCAGGTTGAGGGTTTCGTAGGGCTGGTAGTGGAGCGCTACGCCCGCTTGGTGGTAGCCAGCGATGATGCTCTGCCAGGCATCCAGGAGGTTGATGAGGTAATCGCGTAGCGCACGCAGCCGTTCGTCCCGCTCGTCGCTGGCGTAGTCTTGCTGCTCGGCACGCGCTTGGAAGCTGCTGATTAGGCTTTGTTCGAGGGTCGCACGCACCTGAGCCAGTTGCCCCGCGCCCGCTGAGGGGCTGAGTTGGGCTTGGCTGTGGCGGGCGAGGGCGACCATGGCGCCCGCAAGCCCGCGATCGAGCGCCCGCGCCGCAAAGGGGGTGACGCTGCTCGCTTCGACGCTGCGGTAGAAGGTTTCGTGGTAGTGGCGGAAGCGCTCATAATGGGAGCGGTCGCGTGGTTTGTGCGCGTTCAACAGGGTGACGACCAAGCCGGGACGGTTGGCGTCGCGCCCGACACGGCTGGTGGCTTGGATGTATTCGGCGGTGAGCATGGGCTGGCCGATGACGAGCATCAGGCCGAGGCGCTGGATGTCGAGGCCCACGGAGATCATGTTGGTGGCGAGCGCACAGTCTACGCGGTGATCAATCTGGTGGAAGGGGGAGGCGAGACGCCGCCGCGCGTCGGCCACTTGGTCGGTTGAGACGCGGGAGGTGAGTTCGAGGACTTCGCTGAAGCGCAGCCGGTCGGCAAAGAGGCCGCTCGCCTCGCCGCTGCGCCGCCGTGCGCCGTAGCTCTTGATCGTGTTCTGCACCTCCTCTTCGAGGATGCGCCGCGCCCCACCGAGTTCGCGCAGGTTGTTGAAGTAGCCCAAGACGGTCATGTAGGGGTCGGCAGGATTCGCCTGGTTGCCGTCGCCCCCCGCCGCCTCGTAGGCGCGCTGTGCGGCACCCATCAGGGCGAGCCACGCACGCCGCATGACGACCTTGGGGCTGCGGCCCTGCGCGGCGATGCCGAGGTAGTGGCGGGCGGCAAGCGCACTGCTTGGCGCGGTCTGGGCAAAGAAGCTGTCGCCCCGTTCGGGGCCGGGCGGCGGGAAGATGTGGGTCTGGGTGCGCCCGAAGAGCGCCTGGATGTGCTGTTGGGCGCGGCGCACCGTGGCGGTTGAGGCGATGATCTTGGGGCGCACCGTCTTCCCGTCAATGATGCGCGTCGCCAGGGTGTCAATCGCCGTCTCATAGAGGCCAGCCAGGGTACCGAGGGGGCCGGAGATGAGGTGCAGTTCGTCTTGGATGATTAGGTCGGGCGGTGCCAAGGGCTGGCTGAGGGGCCGCCCGCGTTGCGGCTCCGCCGCGCCGTAGAAGCCGCTGGCATCGTGACGATCAGCCCCGCCCAGCAGGGCGCCACTGGGCCCAATCCAGGGCAGTGCGGCAAACTTGTCTACGGTGGCAATCAGAAAGGCCGGGAGCCGCCGGTAGATACTCTCGTCCACTGCGACAATCGGCAGGGGGCGTTGGCCTGAGAAGTCGCAGGCGAAGTTGCTACAGATGATGCGCAGTTCGGTTGGCTTGTCGCTGTTGGGCTGAAGGCTGAAGGAGGCCGGGGTGAAGGGGGTGTTGCACCAGGGGCAGCTTTCGAGCGGAATGGGTGACGGGTTGGCCTGTGCGTCGTTCTTAAAGCGCGTCACGATAGTCCGCGCCGTATCGTGGCGCTTGTCCCCTTTACGGCCCAATTCGTTGGGCGTGGCCCCCTTACCCACCCAGAGGCCAATCTCGAAGGGCCATGTGCCGTAGCGTTCAGGCGCAGCGCTGCGCTCCAGTTCAAGGGCACAGACCATGCCCGCAGCGCGGGCGAGTTGGTCGAGGGTCAGCAGGCGCAGGGTATAGCGCATGACCACACTGACGCCCGCCCCGGCCTTGCCACCATCAGCGGGCGCATTGAGACGGCGTAGCAGCAGCACAAAGGCGGCGAGGCCCAGGTAGGCTTCGGTTTTACCGCCGCCAGTGGGAAAGAAGAGCAGATCAACATGCTCCCGCTCGGCATGGTGCGGATCGCTCAAGGCAGGCAGATTCAAAAGAATAAAGGCCAACTGAAAGGCGCGCCAGGTCGGCGCGGCCAGCTTGTTGCGCACCCGCAGCGCACGCGCCACAGCCCGATTGGCAGTACGAAAGGCTTCAAGCGCCGCAGGCGAACGCTGCAACAGCGCAATCCCCTGCGCGATCCGATCCGCCGCAATCTTTGCCCGCTGCCGCAACGTCTGCGCCGTCGTGCAGCGCTGCTCCGTTATTGGGGCCGCCGCCGCGCCACATGCCGCAATCCAATCGCGGTAGCCCGTCACCAACGGCTGGAGCGCAGCCTCTGCCGCTGCGCCATCGGGCAGCGCCGCCAAGACATCCATGCGCAACTCGACACCAGCCACCGCCGTCGTCACCGTCTGCTCCACCTCAGCACTCGGCAGCCAAGTGGTACGCAGGGTATAACAGCCATCGGCAGCGAGCGTCCAATCCGCCGCGACATTATGGCCCACCGCATACTCAGGCAACCACGCATAGTGCAGATCGGCCACCAGATCATCCCAATCCTCCGCCGCAAGATCACGCAGATTGGGCCGCGCCACAAAAGGCGTCGTGCAGCGCACCTCAAGTTCAGCCTGAAAGGCATAGGCTCTATCGGGCCACTCCGCATCGTGGGGCCGATGGTTGACCAGAAAGAGCGAGACCGAGCGCGTGCCTGCTGGCAGCGGCAGGGGCCGCCCCGCACTCGTCAGCACACGTTCAACCACCTGATAGTGCAGACCACCCGTAGCGGGCAGCGGCTGCGCGGGCTGCGGTGCGCCGGTCAAGGTCACCGTCACCGGCAATTCATGCTGAGTACGCTCCCAGACCAACAGCTCCGGCGTGGCGGCAAGGGGCACCAAGCGATAATCACCCCAACGGAAGAGCACCTGGAGTTCAGTGACATCCTGAGCCACCAGAAAGGTCAAGCCGAGCGAAGAGGGAAAAAAGCCACGCTTCGCCGCCCGGCGATCATCCTGCTGCTCATGCTCCATGCCCACATGGGTGGAGACCGCTTCCACCTCTTCATCCTCATCGAGATCACTCGCCACCTCCGGCGGCGTCCCCAAAGGAATCAGAAAGCCCGTCAGATACCAAAGCGAGGGACGCAGCTCCTGCGGCAGCGTCTCAGCAGCGAGGGGGTGATCCGCCGTTGGGCCAACGAGATCAAGCTGAAGCGCCTCAATAAGTTGCGCCCGCACCGCGAGCGAGGTGGCAGCATGGGACATAGGTGGCCTCTGGGAAGGATAGAGAAACGAGGAAATAGAAAATAGGCAATAGCGCAAAAGTAACGCTGTCTGGGTGCGCGGGCCTCTGGCCCGCAGGCGGGCCAGAGGCCCGCGCACCCAGGATGGCGTATTCACAGCGTTACTTTTGCGCTATTGCGAAAATAGGTTTGTGGCATCAGGATGCGTTGCATGCCTCCAAACGGTAACGTGGCATGAAGACACCCCTAATGATACCATGCCACATCGTTGTTTTTGGGCCAAAAAAAGGGGAGTGAAGGGGGCTACGCCTTTTCCGCCAACCATCATTCTATCCTGGGAGCGAGCTGGTCGTCCACCACCTTTTTGCGCTTTCCCACCATCAAACTCTTGGAGCTTGAGACTGCACTGCTTGAAGCGAGTCGCAACATGATTGCAATGGTGATCCTGATCCACCGCGATGCCCAAGCAACCCAGGGGAA
>NZ_NQWI01000144.1 GCF_002532535.1 Candidatus Viridilinea mediisalina | reverse complement strand
AGATTGGAGATTGGAGATTGGAGATTGGAGATTGGAGATTGGAGATTGGAGATTGGAGATTGGAGATTGGAGATTGGAGAACATGGCGTCTCAATGGGCTTTTGCGTGCTTGATGATGCGGCATGTTCAAGGGTAATTTGGTATTACACTGCACCAATGCTGGTTGTCCATGCCGCATGCTCAATCCTCATTACAGCAGATTGCGAGGTTATGTTTGCGATTCAGCTATTGGCTCTCGGCGATCACATTTGGGATAACGTTGCTGCTCATGGTTGGGCTGCTCAGTAGTTGCGCCAGTGCGCCCGCCACGCCGCACACTGTTCGCTACATTGGCCTCAAGGTCTACGATCCGGTCTACATTGCCCAAGCACAGGGGTTCTTTGCCCAGCATGAGCTTGACGTGCAGATCCTCGATCTCGTGGCTGGGGGGCCAACGGCGCTTCAGGCCATCGCAGCGGGCCAAGCCGAAGCGGGCCTCTCCAGTATTCCAGCGATCATCAATGCCAACCAGGCCAACCTGCCGATCTTGGGGGTAGCCGACATCCAGAGCATTTTGCCCAACCAGGCGTTGAAGCAGTGGTATGTGCGTGCCGACAGCAGCATCGCGCAGCCCAGCGATCTGCGGGGCAAAAAGATCGCCGTCAATCTCGTGCGCTCTTCGTTCGACTATAGCCTCGACCTCTTGCTCGATCAGGCGGGGTTGCAGCGCAGCGACGTAGAGGTGGTCTTGTTACCCTTTGACCAGCAGGGCACGGCGTTGCTGAGTGGCCATGTGGACATGATTGGCCTCTTGGCGCCTTACACGGGCCAACTAGAGGCGCGGGCGGGGGCGCAGGTGCGCGTCCTGCTTGATGGTCATGCCGTCTTTGGGCCACAGCGCCAAATCTCGCAGATTGTCGTCAACCGCACCTGGGCCGCAGCGCAGCCCGAGACTGCCCGTCGCTTTGTTGCAGCCCTTGCCGAGGCATGCGACTGGGCCAATGCCCACCCCAACGAAGCGCGGCAGATCATCGCAGCAGCCACTGGCGTAGAGGCTGAAGCCATCCCCGACTACGCCTTTGCGCCGGGCGGGCGCGTCAGTGTTGAGGATGTCGCCTGGTGGATGGAGGTCTTACGCCGTCGTGGCGACCTAAGCAGCACCACGTTGCGGGCAGAGCAACTAGTTTGGAATTAGGCACTCCCCTTCCCAAGAACCAGATGCGAATCGGTCATGCGACGGGTTGAGGCCCAGTGGTACTGCGGTAGCATGGGGTAAGAGAAGGATATAGCAACGAGAACGTAGAAAATAGGCACTAGCGCAAAAGTCGCTATTGCAAAATCTGAAGTCTAAGAAGCTGTCTGAAAAGTCCATGAACTGGCGTTGGAGTGCCGGCTTCAGCCGGCTAAAGCCGGCACTCCAACGCATGTCCACTAGCTTTTCAGACAGCTTCTTAAGGATACCTACGCTATGATTCGAACCCTTGCTGACCTGCACATCCATGATCTTGCTCATGCTGGTGGTAAAGGGGCTCGTCTGGGGGCAATGGTGGGGGCTGGTTTGCCTGTGCCTGCTGGATTTGTTGTCCTGACGGATGCCTATCGTTTGTTTGTTGAGACTCATGGCTTGCATGCTGCGATCCATGCGTTGCGGGCCACTGCGTCTCTGGAGCGCATGGATGCGCTTACTGGGGCTGCCCATGCGTTGCAGCAGCGCTTTCTGGCGGCAGAATTGCCCGCTGCCTTGCGTAGTGTGATAGTGCAGGCTTATGAAGCTCTAGGGGCTGGCCCGGTGGCAGTGCGCTCTTCGGCGACGGCAGAGGATTTGCCGGATGCTTCGTTTGCCGGGCAGCACGATTCCTACCTGTACATTGATGGCCCTGATGCGCTCTGTGATGCGGTGTTGCGCTGTTGGGCTTCGCTCTGGAATCCGCGGGCGGTGGCCTATCGCTGCCAGCAGGATCTGCATCTGGATGACGTGGCGCTGGCGGTGGTGGTGCAGCGTATGGTGCCTGCCGAGCGTGCCGGGGTGCTCTTTACGGCGCATCCGATCAACCATTGCCGCGATCAGATGCTGCTGAGTGCTTCGTGGGGCTTGGGTGAGGCGGTGGTGAGCGGTGAGGTTTCGCCTGATCAGTGGGTGGTAGAGGGGCGCAGTGGTGCGATTCTGGAGACGCATGTTGCGTTGAAGGAGGTTATGACGGTGCGTGCGGCCTCTGGGACGACGACGCATCCTATGCCGGAGGAGTTGCGCGCTGTGCCTGCCTTGAGTGCCCAGGAGGTTGCTCAGGTGGTTGAGCTTGGGCGGCGGGCGGCGGCCTTTTTTGGCTCACCGCAGGATGTGGAGTGGGCCTGGGCTGAGGGGCAAGCCTATCTGGTGCAGTCGCGCCCGATTACCTCGCTCTTCCCGCTGCCCGAGCCGTTGCCCGAGCCGCATGATGGGTTGCGCCTCTATCTGTGCCTTACGCTCCACGCTCAACAGATGTGTCAGCCGTTGACGCCGAGTGGCATTGAGTGGTGGCGCGCCTTGGTGGCGAGTATTACCACGGCTACTACTGGCAAGGCGCAGCCTGCGATGCCTTGGTTCAAGGTGGGGGCGGGGCGTATCTTTGTTGATACCACGGCATTGCTGCGTACTGCTGAGGCCTGGCAGCAGCTTGGTACGGCGTTGGCCGATAAGGATGCGATCACGAGCGTCGCGCTGATGGAGTTGCAGCAGCGCATTGGCCCCGCAATCATCAACCAGGGGCCAGGTTTGCAAATGGGCCTGCCCATGCTGTCGCTTGGCATGCGCCTCGCTTGGCGCGCCCTGCTCGCTGCGCTCGGCCCCGACCAGGAGCGGAAGCGGGTTGTGGCCGAGACCGATCAGGCGCTTGAGGAGCTAGAGTGCGCTGCTGCACAGCTTTCAGGCGTCACGGCGCGGATTGACTTCATCGAGCATGTGCTAGCGCGTCAAGGGGCAATGGTCTGGCTGGTGCCGGTGGCAGTGATTATTCCCGCCCTCATGGCTGAACAGGAGTTGAAGCGTCGGGTAGAGCAGTGGTTTGGTGATCTGGAGCTCTTCAGGCCCATCCAGCGAGCCTTGCCCTACAACCCCACGACCGAGATGGGGCTGGAGTTGTGGCGTTTGGCCCAACGCTTCAAGGCGGAGGGCTTGGAACCGCATGGCGATCATCCGGCGATCAAGCGTTTTCTGCTGCGCTATGGCCACCGGGCGCTCTGGGAGATTGACCCTGGCATGGCGCGTTGGGATGAGCAGCCCGATTATATTTTGAGTGTGTTGCGGCGCTATATGGATCAGACCGATGCCCGTGATCAGGTGCAGCAGTTCCATGCCCACGAGAAGGCAGCGCGGGCGGCGGCGGATGCGTTGGTGGCTCGTGTGGCGCAGCAGCAGGGCCGTAGGGCCGCATGGTTCGTGCGCCAACTGCTGCGGATCTACCGCCAGCTTGGGGGCGTCCGCGAACAGCCCAAGTTTGACGGCTCGCGCATGATTGCCCTAGCGCGGCGCATACTCCAGCAAGTGGGTGCCGAGTTGGTCGCCCGGGGGCAACTCGCCGAGGTGAACGATGTCTTTTTCCTTAGCTTCGCCGAACTGCGTGCCGCCGAGCGCCAGCCAGCGGCCAACGATCTGCGACAGCAGGTAGCAGCCGCGCAACGAGCCTACCAGCAAGAACAGCAGCGCCGCGCCGTACCCCGCTGGATGACCAGCAACGGCGAGTGCATCTTTGGCGTCAGCAGCAGCAACGTTGAAGGCCAACTCAGCGGCATCCCCGTCTCAGCGGGCACCTACACAGGCCAGGTACGGATAGTCCACGACCCCACCAGCACCACACTGGCTCCCGGAGAGATCCTCGTCTGTCGAGGCACCGACCCGGCATGGACGCCACTCTTTCTCAGTGCAGGGGCACTAATCATGGAGACCGGCGGTGCCGTCTCGCACGGCTCTGTCGTCGCCCGCGAGTATGGACTCCCAGCGGTGGCCGGTGTCGCTGGGGCCACCACCCGGCTACACGACGGGCAGTGGGTGCGGGTGAACGGCGCTACGGGCCATGTGGAGTTGCTGGAGCATAAAGCAGCGTAAAAGGGAGGGGTTCGGGGAGGGCGAAGCCCTCCCACGCTCCTAGAGGTTCCAGAAACATTACCTGTAAAGACTAGATCGGCTATAAAAAGAAAGGTTCTCATGCATACTCTCATCTTCGGAGCAGGGCCACTCGGCAGCCTCTTTGCCGCTAGGCTGGCCCAAGCGGGCCAGCGTGTAACCCTCTTGGCCCGTGGCCAGCGCCTTGCCGACCTACAGGAGCATGGGATTGTCCTTGAGCAGAGCCTGAGCGGCGAGCGCGAGGTGGTGCGCGTGGATACCACGGCCCAGCTTGCGCCCGACGATCATTACGACCTGATCATCGTCGTGATGCGAAAAAACCAGGTGTTGGAAATTCTGCCCACCCTAGCGGCCAACCATGCCAGCCCCAACATTCTCTTCATGATGAACAGCGCCACTGGTGCAGCGGAGGTAGCGGCAGCCCTTGGACGCGAACGGGTCATGTTGGGCTTCCCGCTGCCTGGTGGCGAACGGGATGGCCATGTAATCCGCATCGTCCCCAACCGCCCCAAGCACCCGTGGGTCTTACCCATTGGCGAAGTGGACGGCGCAGAGAGCGAACGGCTCAAGCAGGTCGCGGCGCTCTTGGGCAGCATGGCGGGCTACGCGGTCGAGATGCGCAGCGACATGGAGGCATGGCTCACCAGCCATGTTGCGATTGTCGGCCCGGCGCTATCCGCCGTAATCTACGCAAGCGGAATTGATCCACAGCGCATGGCGCACACCCCCGACGCACTGATCCTCGCGGTACGCGGGCTCAAAGAGGCAATCCGGGCATTACCCATGGCTGGCATCAGCCCAACCCCAGGCATCATCTGGCTCATCCCCTTCATACCCGAACCGATCCTCGTACAGATCCTGCGCAGCGTATTGAGCAGACCAGAGCTAGAGGCGAGTTTGCGCGGCCATCCGGCTGCTGCACGCGACGAGATGCAGTTCCTTGCCAACGAGTTTCTCACCCTCGTCAAGGGGGCCGGGGCAGCCACACCGCTCTTAGATCAACTCTACCCCTACTTTGATCCGCGCACCCCGCCGCTACCCGAAGGCAGCAGCCAGATCGCTATGGACTGGCGCGGGCTCTGGGGGCTTGGCGCGGGGGCAGTGGTAGCTCTGGGGCTGGTTGGGGTACTGTTGTGTAGCCATAGGCGGGGTTACGTTTAGGGCGGCAGACCTAAACGTGGTACTATATGCCATACTACACCCCTCGTGGCACATACCATCTTTCAGCCCCAAGGCGAAGGTTTCAGACAAGTGGGTCACTTTACCATCTTGCGAGGATGCGTGAGGCGAAGAGGCGAGGGCTTCGCGTCTTCGCCTCTTCGCGTCTTCGCAAACAGTAAAGCTGCCACGCCTCATCCCAAGGGAATCAAGCATGCCCCCCCAAACACCCGATTGGCCCCCTGCCGAATGGTATCGCCGTCTGCGTGACCGTGATCCGCAGGCATGGACGCTGCTCTACAACAAATGTAAGTCCCTGTGTCATTCCATGTTACGGGGCTGGCCAGCGTCCGAACTTGAGCCCGATGACGTGGCCCAGCACGTCTTCAAGGAGGTCTGGGAGCACTTGGATGAGTGGGATCATGTACAATCCTTCTCTGCTTTTGTGCAGCAGCGTGCCCAGTGGCGTTGCAAAAGCCAGATGCAGAAGGCGCTCACTGAACGGCATCGGCGAGTGCAAGATCGGTCTCTCAGTGCTGATGCGGACGAGCGCACGCCGCTGCTTGAGCGGCTTGCTGCCCCTGATGTCATTGTGCAGAGCTTTGAACAAGCCCCTGAGCATATCGAGCCCACAAAAGCGCCCGTCTATAGCGCACTCCAGAGCTGTATTCAGCAACTCAAGCCGGTGGATCAGCGCATCCTCGCCCTCTGGATGCAGGGTGCGCAGCATAGTGAAATTGCACCGTTGCTCATACCTCCCCGCAGTACCAACAGTGTTCAGGTGCGTTTCCATCGCATGGTAAAAAACTACCTGCCCCGTTGTCTGCGTAACAATGGTATTTCCGAGACCGAGATCATCCGGATTTGGGGATGGAAAGGATTGGCCACCTGATGGAAGCGAAGCACTATGATCGTCTTTTGCGTCAAATTGCGCTGCATGCCGAGGTGACAGCCCAAGGCTATGAGCTTGAGCGTGCCTATGCACAACTTGACGACTATATTACCAGTGAGTTGGCGGGCGAAGCGGTGCAGGAGCGTTTTCCCGAAGTGGCCTTCTTTCTTGCCACCAACGAAGATTTTGGCACGATCTACCAAGCCTTACGTCGCCATGCGCTGAACGATGATCCCGCTGTCGCACTGGATGAGCCGGTGGATCTGGAGCGATTGAGCGCCTATGTTGATGGGCGGCTTACGCTGGAACCCAATGATCTTGCCCGCCCCCTGAGCACTCCTCCCTCCCGCGCTGACCGCGAACAAGCCTATGTGCTACAACTGCTGCCCTATTGGCAGCAACACCTCCCGCAGCGGGGCGGACTCTTCATGGATGCGGGTGACGATAGCGTAGAGGCGGTTGAAATCCCTGAATGTACTGAACCAGCCTGGTTGGATCTGGTGCTGAACCAAGAGGACGACGGGGCGGTTGTTGATGGCCAAGTGCGCCCGTTGCACGCAGAACTGCTTCAGGCTCCCGTGCGCCTCTATCGGGTTGAGGCCACCCCGACGCCAAAGGTAACCCTGCATACTGAAACCCAGGTAGATCGCTTTGGCCATTTTGCCTTCCACACCATTGCCCCCGGACGTTATGTACTTGCCCTTGTGCTTGATGATGAAATTGTCGGCACGACATGGCTTGATGTATGAGAGGCTGTCTGAAAAGTCTACGGGTTGGCGTTGGAGTGCCGGCTTCAGCCGGCTAAAGCCGGCACTCCAGCGTGTGCCCCCCAGATGTTCAGACAGCTTCTGAGGAAGGGTTGGCACATGCAGACCGCCCAACTCATTGATCTGATCTGTGATCCGAAACGTACACTCGACGAAATTGCTGAAGCAATCGAGGCCCAGTTGCCCGCTGAGGCAATCACACATGAGCTGTTGCGCGAGCTACGCATCGCCCTGCGCGAAGCGTCCGAGCAAGGGCTGGTTGTGCGTGGCATGCTGGTGGGCGCACGTCTCGCCCCAGCGGGAACGGCAAGCGCCCTTGACCTCTATGGTATGTGGGTCAATCGGGCCAACATGAGCCAGATCGATCTCAACCTGTTGCGCGTGGCGGCCTGGGCCTACCGCTGGGCTGGAGACGAATTGGGTAGAGCAATGGCCCTCGTCAATCTGGCCGATGGGCTCTTTGTGCGTGATGACTTTGCGGCGGCGATGGAGGCCGCCCAAGCCGCACTCAAGCTCTTTGAAGCCGCACAGCATCAGGCTGGGATTGAAAAGGCCAAATTGGTGCAAGCCAACACCTTGGTTGAACTGCAACAATTCGACCAAGCTGATGCGCTCTTTCAAGAGCTAGAAGCGAGCATTACGGTCGCTTATGATGACCCCGACGATGTGGTGCGCTATGTCGAGCGCCTGAACCTCTGGGCCTGTGCCGTCGAGAACTTGCGTGATGAATTTGCGTGGGCACAGCGCCTCTACCAGCAGGCAGAGGCATTGTTGCCACATACTGGCGCACCAACCCCCTTTGTGGGCAGTGCGTTCCGTCTCGCACTCAATCAGGGCATCCTGCACCAGCGCATTGGTCGCCATGCGGAGGCTCGGCGCTTCTTTGAGGAGGCTACACAGCTCCTGAACGAAGGCTATGTGAACCGCTTCCTGACCGATGCTGATCGCTTTGATCTCTATCAAGAGCAGTTGAGCTTGGCGTTGCTGCTTGATGATCGGCCTTGGGCTATGACGTTTCTGGATCAACTTGATACGTTGCTGGAAACGGGTGAAGGTTCAGCGAAACAACGGGCCGAATTGCTGCGCTTCAAGGCGTTCCTGAGCGAGCAGTTCGACCAAGTTGAGCAATTGATGGGCAAAGCCATTGCGCTGTTTCGTGAGCTTGGTGCGGATCTCTTGGCACTGGCTTGTTATACTCAATTGGCCGAGCGGGCCTATGAGGCGGGGCGCAACGCTGTTGCAACTCACGCCCTGGCTGAGGCCCAAGCGCTTTTGGCGGCCCATCCGAGCCCACGGCGACAGCTTGAACTAGGCCGCATTGTGGCCCAACACGATGCCAGCATGCCCCTTGGCGAGCGGGTTGCTACGGCACAGGCTTTGGCCCAGGCGGGCGATCCACTGGGGGCTGCCGCACTCTGGGAGGTGGTGGGACGTGCCTATGAGCAGGCAGCAGAGCTTGACGCGGCCCGTGAGGCTTATGCCCAGGCTTTGGCAGCCATGGCGCAGGCACGCGGCATGGTCCGGCTCAGTCTGCATACCCTGCGCTTGGGTGCCACCCGGCGCCGTGCCGCTGAACGCAGTTTCTACCTAGCGCCTGATGCTGAAGCGGCCTTTGAGCTGAGTGAACAGGTACGTGCTCAAGCATTGCTCGATGAGTTGAGCAATGCGGGCCTATGGCGCTTACTCGATCACGAAGATCTGCACGAGATCAAGCAAGCCTACGAGCAATTGAGCTATGCACAAGCCAGCCTCAGTCTGCGCGAGTTGCGAGGGCAACGCCCGATCATTGCAGGGAGTAGCAGTGCCGACATCCACACCGTGCAGGCACGTCAGCAGGCCGAAGCGGCCTACTTTGCCGCTACGCAGCGCATCGCCGACGCAAAGATCGCCCGTGTCGGCTGGATCACAGGACAGCCCGCCACACGCAAGGCTATTCAAGCCGCATTGCCACCAGGAGCGCTCTTAGTCGCCCCGACGCTCATTGGCAGTGAGGCTCAGGCTGAACTATGGGCCACCGTACTGGATGCTCAGGGGCACATCCAACGGCTCTGTTTGGCCGACAAGAGCGCATGGAAGGGCTTTACGCGCCGTTGGCAAGAAACGAATCTACTCACCCCCAAAGGGCTTGCGCGCAAAGAGGCGGCTGATCTTGCACTGACCTCGCTCTACCGCATCTTCTTTGCCCCCCTTGAAGATAGCCTCACCACAGCCAGCAGCCTCGTGATTGCCCTAGACGAGGCCATGCCACTCTACCCCCTGCATGCGGCATTCGATAGAGCGCACTACCTACTTGAACGTATGCCAGTGAGCTACATACCCAGCGGGAGTCTGCTCACACTCTTGCACCAGCGCCATGCCACACGCCAAAGCGCATCCCAACGCTGGGTGCTTGGCTACGACGCCCAAGGTGAAGCGGAGTATGCACAGCTCAAAGGGCTTACCGCAGAGCTTGCCACCCTCAGCCAGCTTATTGGTGGCGCACAGCGTCACGGCCCCTTTAGCCCCGACGAACTCTTAACCCTCAGCCAGCGAGCGCGCAGCCTACACCTCATGGCCCATGGCCAATTTCCGGCCCATGGCAGCGGGCGTTTCGCCCAACTAATCACCGGGCCACGGCGGCTCTACGCCGACGACCTCTACCGCACCGAGCTACAGGCCGATCTGCTCTTCCTCGACGCATGCCACAGCGGGCAAGTCGGCCCGGGCATGCAAGGCTTCATTGGTGCGGCCCTCGTCTCAGGAGCCAGTGCCGTCATCGCCGCCATGTGGCAAGTCCAATACGACACCGCCCGCCCACTGATTCGCTCCTTCTACCACCACTGGCGCAGCGGCCTACCCTGCGCCCAAGCCCTCTGCCGCGCCCAGAGCGATCTTGCCCACACCATGCCAGCGGGTGCCTGGGCCCATTTTTATCTTACCGGCATGCCGGAGTTGCCTTTTAGTTGAACGTTGAGCATGGAGCGTTCTAAGGCAAGCCCATTGCTGCAATTGGGACTAATGCCTGCCCTGCAACGCCGTATTCACCTCAACCAAATCAAAGTATTCAGGGTCAAACGCTTCACCAATCCAATCAAGCAACTCTTCGTGATCGGGATGTTCAGGGTCAGCGATAGCCTGTAAAAAATCGGCGTAGCCCCAAATACCCCCGCAATCCTCTGGCGGGCAGGCCCGCTTGCCTGCCGTGCAGCGCGGATAGAGCGTAGCGGCTTGCGGTTCAAGAATCTTTTCCAGTACGACTTGATGTTCCCAATTATCACCAAAATCATACTCATAGAGCAGATGTTGCTTAGGCGCACGGAGCAGCGTATGTAGGTGGCTCGTGCGTTCATCCTGCACCTCCATAATGTCATCCAGATCGGGGGTGCCGTAGGAGATACCGTTAGCGGTGAACGCATGCAGATGCGAGTCGGTCCAGCCCATCACCTCTTGGATGATCGTATGCAGCATTTCCAACGTGATATCGTCAGCAACCTCGACCCGTCGCCAGATCGGGGGCTTGCTGCCTTTGAGCGTAATCTTCAGTTGATAGATGCGACGTGAGGGCGTCGCAAGCTTGCGTGGCATGGGAAATTCCTTATACCATTTCAGATTGTAGATTGTAGATTGTAGATTGTAGATTGTCGAACGTGGCGTCCCGATGGGCTTGTTGGTGTGCTAGCGGCGGCGCGGGGCTTCGACAAGCTCAGCCACCGCGCCGCCGCCTGTCGCTGGCTCGGTGGTTGAGCCTATCGAAACCAGCCTGTCGAAGCCAGGGTGGTCGAAGACTCGCCCTCGCCCCGCTGCGGGGCTTCGACAAGCTCAGCCACCGCGCCGCTGCATGTCGCTGGCTGAGCTTGTCGAAGCCAGCGGCGGGGCAGCCTCGTTGGCTTCGACAGGCTCAGCCAACGAGGCTGCCACCACCCTGGGACTGTCGCCTTCAACAAGTTCAGATAGTACTCCATGCTGTGTGTAATTACGCGAGTAGATTGGTAGCTTTTCAGTAGCTCCTTCAATCAGCACACGTTTCTTTCTGCGACTCCAGCCTTGCACCTGCTTCTCACGGAAGAAAGCGTCATCAACACGATCAAAATATTCACAGTAGACCAACTTCACGGGCAGGCGTTTAGCAGTATACCGTGCGCCAAGCCCTTGTTCGTGCTGCCAGAGGCGATTCTCAAGATCCCTTGTGCTACCGGTGTAATAACTTCCGTCCGCACATTCAAGCATATACATGTACGGCATCAATCACCTCTGAGCTTACTCCTATATACCCTGTCAAGCGGCCCGTCGTTGGCTGCGACAGGCTCAGCCAGCAAAGCGAGCCAGTGGCGAAACCAAGTGGCGGGACTAGCGCCTTATTCTAACTCACAAAAGCCTGTTAGCGCGAAGAGGTTCTGGGCCCCGCCGCGTGGCTTCGACAGGCTCAGCCAGCGGCGGGGCGAGGGCTGAGCTTGTCGAAGCCAGCCTATCCGCTGGCTGAGCTTGTCGAAGCCAGCCTGTCGAAGCCAGCCTATCCGCTGGCTGAGCTTGTCGAAGCCAGAGTGGGGTCGAAGCCCCGCCCTCGCCCCGCCGCGTGGCTTCGACAGGCTCAGCCAG
>NZ_NQWI01000143.1 GCF_002532535.1 Candidatus Viridilinea mediisalina | reverse complement strand
GGCATCGTAGTGCCGACTTTAGTCGGCTGAGGTCTTTGGCAGCGATGGGAGCCGACTAAAGTCGGCACTACCTATGGCGTAAACAGGAACATTCCTACGAACCTTCGCTCAGGGTGACAAAGCCACGGGGTAATCAACATTATCCGCTTCCCTAACTGTTCAGACTTGGGGTAAAACATCCGCCTGGGAGCGCGGGCGTCTCGCCCGCATCCATGCCATTGCGGGCGAGACGCCCGCGCTCCCAGGAGAAGTGTGAACAATTACGAAATGAGGAAGGTGGTAAGCAGGATCATGCCGCAGGCAAAACAAAGCTAAAGGTACTCCCTTCGCCGAGGGTGCTTTGTACCCAAATTTTACCACCGAGCAGTTCAATCAGGGGCCGTGCGAGCGAGAGACCCAGCCCAGTGCCGCCCGCTTCGATCTTGAGCGTATTCTCGGTACGATAGAAGCGATCAAAGACACGCGGTAGATCCTCTTCTGAAATGCCTACCCCGGTGTCGCGCACGCTCAGTTGGGTGTAACGTTGACCGTGGGGCACCTGATCGCGGATCTCGTCGGGCAAGGCTTCAATGGTCGTCTCGTGGGCCGTCACCCAAATCTGGCCGCCTTTGGGCGTATATTTAATCGCATTGATCAACAGGTTGTAGAGAATTTGGTGCAAGCGATGAGCATCAGCGCGCACCAAGGGCAGGCCCGGCGGAATACTGATGGTCAATTCATGGTCGCGTTCAGTCGCAAGCGATCTCAGTTCGGCAACGACGCCACTCAGCGCCTCAGCGAGGTGCAACGAGCGCCATTCGATGTCGGCACTCCCTGCTTCAATCTTGGTTATGTCGAGTACATCATTAATCAGCGCGATCATGCGCTCAGTATTATTGTAGATCGTCGTAACAAACTCACGCTGCGTATCATTGAGCGGGCCCAAGCCGCCCATCGAGAGCAGTTGGGTAAAGCCCTTAATCGCAGTCATGGGGGTACGCAATTCGTGAGACATCGTGCCGATAAACTCGGTCTTGAGCCGGTCGGCTTCAACTTCGCGGGTAATGTCACGCAGCATAAGCAGGGCACCGAGCAGTTCGCCATTCTCTTTGAGGACTGGGCCAAGCAAGAGAGCGATGGTACGCACACCCACCTTCAGCATCGACTCAAAGAAGCGCGGCTGATCATCGCGGCTCATGGGGCGATGCAGCAGATCGGGCAGCGGCAACTCGTGGGCACGATTACCCATATAGCGCGCAATAATCTCGTGGAGATTGAGGCTCCAGAGCTGCATATCATCCACATTACGCGCCAGAATCTCGGCAGCAGCGGGGTTGAGGGTCAACACATCGCCCTCAAGGTCACACACAATCACCCCATCGCTCAGGCTTTGGAGGATGGCCTGAATCTGGCTCGAGGCCTTCTCTTGGCGATCAAGCAACTCATAGCGCCGTTCAGCCTCAGAGCTAATCATCTGGAAGAGGTTGGCATTATTGACCCCAATGGCAATCGAGCCGGCTGAGGCATTGAGTAGGCGCAGGTGGCCTTCAGTGAAGAAGCCAACCTGGTTATGGGAGAGGCTCAGCACTCCCAAGACCTCACCCTGCACCACGAGGGGCACGGCGGCCATAGAGCCTTCGCGGCGGCGCACCGACATACCGGGCGCGGCGACCCAACGCTCATCCCTACTCACATCATCAATGAGGACACCTTTACGCTGTTGAGCCACCCAACCGGCAATCCCGCTGCCAATCGGGAAGCGCACATAGTTTTGGGGATCGCTCTCGACCCCAAGCACCTTGCGTGTCACCAGCAGGCTGCCGTCCTGTTCAACCAGCATAATCGAAGCGCGTTCAGTACGGGTGATGTCGGCCAAGATCTGCAACGAGGTTTCGAGCAGACTATCGAGATCGAGCGTACTACTGACCTCCACCGAGATCTGGTGGATCGTTGCGAGGCGATCCTTCTCATCCTGCAACTCACGGGTACGTTCCGCCACCCGCCGTTCGAGGTCAACATTGAGCGCCCGAACCTCAGCATAGAGACGCGCATTCTGCAGCGCAATCGCACTCTGGTTGACCACAGCTTGCACAAGGTCTTGCTGCAAGCGCAGATGGTTGATCGGATCAGTATCTTGCAGACCAACTACCGCCACCACCCGCTCGCTCACCAGCATGGGCATGGTCAGAACGCCACAATTGGGCAGCAACCAAGCGCCTTGGAGGGCCGGATCGGGCTGCATGTCAAACTGAGATTGAGCCTGACGCAGCGCCAGAGCCACAAGGTCACTCGGATGATCGAGGGGAATTTGCAGATCCGCCATGGGCAACTCAGCGCTGCCGGTCGTCTCACGCACCACCAGTTGCTGGCCATCCGCCGCAGCTTCCCAGAGCGTAATCTGGGCAATCCCAGTCAGATTAAAGAGGTTGGTCATGAGCAACTCAATCAACTGCTCCTCTTCGAGGATTGCAGAGAGTTGCTGCGAAATGACATTGAGCGATTGTAATTGGAGCGTGCGCCGGTCGGCGGCAGCGGAGGCAGAATCGAGGCTCGCGGCAATAAACTCACGCTCGCGAATCAGCTCAATGTTATACTCCGACCACGCGTTGGTCAGCATAGATGTTGCGTGATCAAAGAGATCATCAAGCTGTTCAACGAGATCAAGCGCCTCCGCCGGATCGCTGATACTCTGGCGCAGCAGGGTATGGGCGCAGCGTTGAAGCTGGCGTGCAAGATCGAGTACCGGGCCTAAGGCGCCCTCGCTTCCTCCATCGCCAAGCGCAAGGTTTTGCAGCAGCGTATCAAGGGCAGCGCCATCGGCCTGGGCTGCCTGCAACACCGCAGCATAGAGTTCAGCAACATCAACGGTAGGCAAACTCAGGGTTGCCACCGCGCCATCAGCGTCATCAGCGGGGGGCGCAGTGATCGCCGCAAGCTGGGCATGGGGCATTGCCAAAAGCTCGGCCCACATGGGCATAAGGGTTGCACGCTGATTGGTAAGCCATATGGCGAGGGCAGTAGACATGGGCACTACTCGGTAATCCGCACCACCACAATCGTGGCATCATCGCTATCCTTCCCGTGCTGCTTAAGAATCAGCTCGGCAAGGCTTTGCGGCTCCATAGTGGTACTGATCTGATTGTCGAGATTGAAGCGGCTCGAGACACCATCGCTATAAAGAACGAAGGTATCGCCAAAATTATAGCTATAGGAGAGCTTGAGCAAGGTAGGCAAGCGATAGCCAATAATCCCATTTTTGGAAATAGGCTTAATGGCGAGGCTACTATAGACCTGGGCACCAATATTGCCAACCCCGATGTAGGTCACCTTGCGTTGGGGCAGATCAAACGTGAGCATACCCATCACGGCACCACGGGTGCCATGGAGGGCTGCGTGAGCCTGTTTGATCAGCAGGGTCGGCTCAAGGGCCGGTTGTTCACGAATAACCGCAGCGGCAGCATTAGCCGCATGGGCCGCTTCGGTGCCACCGCCCAAGCCATCAATCACCGCAACCTGCAACCCAGCGGGATCGAAGGGTTCAATCACATAGACATCACCACTAACACTCTGGCCATACTTTGGGCGTACGACCGCGCCCCAACTAACGCCCATAGATTGCTCTCCGCTGCGGCACATGCAGCCACTTAACCGCCCGCACATGGGTACCGACCCCCACGGTTGACGTGATGCGAAACTCGTCCATCAAGCGGCGCACGCCAGGCAAACCAGAGCCCAGCGTATGGGCGGTACTATAGCCATCTTGGAGCGCCAATTCGATATCCACAATCCCCGGCCCCTCATCAGTTGCCTCGATCATCAGCCCAACGCCACGATTAGGATCATCAAGGCGGGCAAAGCTCAAGCTCCCCCCGCCCGCATGTACCAACAGATTGCGGGTCAATTCTAAGACAACAATCTCAATGCGGGTACGGTCAGTCAGACCAAAGCCCAACTCAGTTGCCAATTCGCGCACGCGGCTCATGGCTACATAGACATCAACCTCGCGCATAATTGGGCAACTGATCGGTGCGACCATACGCTCTTCCTACGTACCACTGTCGTTAACGCAAACCTTTGCTTCTCATTATAACACTTTCGTTATACCATTGGGATGCGGGGTTTGGCCCCAAACCCGCCAGGGGCGCTTACAAGGTAGCACTATCGAGCATGAGGGTCACTGGGCCTTCATTGACCAAGGCGACGCGCATCATGGCCCCAAAGACGCCCAATTCCACATGCACACCGTAATTCCGCAGGGCTTGGGCATAGACCTCAACGAGAGGTGCGGCCAACTCGGGGGGCGCGGCGGCACTGAAGTTGGGACGACGACCACGGCGCGTATCGGCGTAGAGGGTAAACTGCGACACGACCAAGGCGCTACCGCCCACGTCGCACAGCGAGTGGTTAAAACGACCCGCCTCATCGCCAAAAATCCGTAGGTGGGCGGTCTTTTTGGCCAACACCTCGGCGTCGGCCTCTGTATCACCTTGGCCTACACCGAGTAGAATGAGCAGCCCCGGGCCCGTTTGGCCCACAAGCTCGTTGGCTACTTCGACTGATGCGCTCGAGACGCGCTGGATGAGAGCACGCAATGGAATTACCTCAAGGAGCGAGAGACAGAGGTTTTCACCACAGAGGCACCGAGGGCACAGAGGTTTTCGATCTGATGCCCACCCTCGGTGTGCTCTGCGCCTCTGTGGTGAAAATCATAAAGAGACAGAGGTTTTCACCACAGAGGCACCGAGGGCACAGAGGTTTTCGATCTGATGCCCACCCTCGGTGTGCTCTGCGCCTCTGTGGTGAAAATCATAAAACCATCAATTCACCGTGGTGCCGACAACTCCTCTGGTGCGAGGGTCGCAAAGACGATCCGCCCGGTTTGGGTTTGATGCAAGCGGGTCACAATGACCTCAACCGATTGACCAATCAGTTGGCGGGCATCTTCGACAATCACGGGAGTCCCATCGTCAAGGTAGCCAACCCCTTGTTGGCGGGCATTCCCCTCATTGCGGATAGTCAACTGGAGGCGTTGGTCTTGAATCACCAGGGGGCGCATGGCTTCGCTGAGGATATTGAGGCTGAGTACCTTGACCCCTTGGAGCGCGGCAACCTTATTGAGGTTAAAGTCGTTGGTGATAATCGGAGAGTTATACTGGCGGGCCAGGGCCACCAGTTTATCATCAACGCGCGTCACGCCAGCGACTTCCACATTGACCACTTCAATCGGCAGAGGCGCTTCATGCTGCATCTCACTGAGCAATTCGAGGCCGCGTCGCCCTTTTGCGCGGCGCAGATCATCGGCGGAGTCGGCCAGTTGTTGCAATTCAGCCAAGACGAAAGCCGGAACAATCAGGGTTCCCTCAAGAAAGCCGGTACGCGCCACTGCTGCAATGCGGCCATCAATCACCGCACTGGTATCTACCAAGAAGCGGCGCGGTGCTGAATCTGGGGCGGGCAGTTCCGGGTTGCCCGCTATGGTGGTAGCGGAAGTAGCCGGGCGCAACTGTTTGAGCAGATCACCCATATCGTGCCGCCGCGAGCTAAAGATCGAGCCACCGGCATAGGCCAGTACCAGTGTCACCACAATTGGCAGAATCTGGCTCAGAGGGCTTGGCAGGCTCGCCAAGGGCACCGTAAGCAGCACACTAAAGATGATGCCCAGCATAACCCCGGCCCCAATCACCAGCAGATCCGAGAGGGGCACACTCCGCGAGCGGCGCAGCAGTTCATTGAGTGGCTCAATCGTTAGGCGCGGCGTAACCAACAGCCCCAGCCCCCCCCCGGCTAGCATGAGCAGATTGGTCGCTATGCGCTCCATCTCGGTAGGCACGGGGCGCGACAACGAAACCCCAAGATACCACCCCAAATAGGCTAGGCCACTCATTCCCAAAAGACGTACAACCAGATTGAGACTAAGCTTCATCTACGGCCCCTTCTGGGCCAGTTGATCGACCACTTCAGCGAGTGAACGAGCAGACTCGATGGTGATGCCAGCAGGTGGGCTTATTTGGGCGGTGGAGGGCACGATTGCCCGTGTGAAGCCCAACTTGGCCGCTTCAACCAAACGACGATCCAACTGACTGACGCTCCGCAGTTCACCCGAAAGCCCGATCTCGCCAACCAACACGAGATCCGGTTCGATCCGGCGATTCCGATATGACGATGCAATAGCAAGGGCAACAGCTAAATCGGCGGCAGGTTCGCCAATGCGTAAGCCACCGACAATATTAACATAGATGTCTTGATTGAAGAGGGGAATGCCAACTCGTTTGGTCAGCACAGCAGCCAACATGAGCAGGCGGTTGAGATCAAAGCCATTGGTGGTGCGGCGTGGCTGGGCGCTGCCTGTGGTTGAGGTGAGCGCCTGCACCTCAATCAGCAGCGGGCGGGTGCCTTCGAGCATCACCGCCACAGTTGAGCCGGAGCTACCCGCGTTGCGTTCAGCAAGAAAGACCTGCGAGGGGTTGGGCACTTCGCGCAGACCATCACCCGACATCTCGAAGACGCCAACTTCATTGGTAGAGCCGAAGCGATTCTTGACCCCCCGCAACAGCCGATACTGATGGAAGCGGTCACCCTCCAAATAGAGTACCACATCAACAATATGCTCCAGCACACGCGGGCCAGCAATCGCCCCCTCTTTGGTCACATGGCCAACCAAAAAAATGGGTACGCCCAACTCTTTCGCCAACTGCATCAGGCGCAACGCCCCCTCACGCACTTGGCTGACGCTCCCCGCTGCGCCGCTTAACTCCTCTAGGTAGACCGTCTGGATCGAGTCGACGATCACCATCCCAGGGCGGCTCTGGCGAATCTGAGCCAAAATCGTATCCAGGGAGGTCTCGGAATAGACAAAGAGTTCATCGCCGCCTAGCTCTAGGCGTTCAGCGCGGAGCTTGATCTGTTGCGCCGACTCCTCGGCGCTCACATAGAGGGCTGCGCCAACCTTACTGGCAAAATGGGCCGCCACCTGGGTAAGGAGGGTACTCTTGCCAACTCCGGGGTCACCGCCGATCAGCACCACCGAGCCGGGCACCAGGCCACCACCCAAAACGCGGGCCAACTCCTCGGCGTAGACCGGCAGGCGTTGAAAGCCACCCGTAGGCACATCGCGCAAACGCACCGGCCTTGCCCCGGCACTACCGCTCTCACGAGCCGTACCGCGAGCGCCAGTGCGCGCCTCAACCTGCTCCACAAGGCTGTCCCAGGTCGCACAATCGGGGCACTTGCCCATCCAGCGCGTCTGCTGGGCACCACACTGTTGGCAGACAAAAATGGTGCGCGTCTTTGCCATGGGCACATTATACCACGCTGCTTTTAGCCTACCGTTGGTAGTAGCTTTCAAGTGGGTTACGTCAACGTCGCTGGGGCTACGCCCCAACCCCCCGCCGGGGGCTTACTACCATTTACGATTGTAGTTTGAAGCGACAACCCTGCCTGCCGGATGGAGTGTCACTCCTGCTGATGGCCCCGGTTGGCGCTTTGACGATCCGGGTTCCCGCACGAATAAAACCGGCGGACAACAAAACTTTGCGATTGCCGATAGTGATCACGCCGGGCAGGGTGTTGCGATGGACACGTCGCTGATCACGCCCCAGTTTAGTCTGGCTGGCGTCAGCACGGCCCGCCTCCAGTTTCAAACCTTCTTCCGCCCCCACGGTAATTCCACCGCTGATGTGGATGTGAGTATCGATGGCGGCACCACCTGGACAAATGTGTGGCGCACTACTACCCAGGTGAGTGGACTGATCACGGTGAATCTCAGTGCGCAGGCGGCCAACCAGAGTAATGTGCGCCTGCGCTTCCGCTACTATAACGCCACCTGGGACTGGTACTGGCAACTTGATGACGTGAGGGTAGAGGGCGTGAGTGCGGCTGCGGCACCCACTGGTCTGAGTGCGACCGTGAATGGCAGCCAGGTTGCACTGAGTTGGAATGCTGTCACCGGGGCGAACCAGTACCGGGTAGAGCGATCTCCCGATGGCACTACTTGGAATGCGTTGACCACCGTAGCCGGTTCGATCACGCGCTTTACCGATAGCCAAGGGTTAACGTGTGGTAGAACCTACTCGTACCGCGTCCTGGCGCTCAATGCCGCTGGCCCTTCGGCACCGAGTAACGTTGCAACGGCTGAGTTTCCGGCATGTGCCGATATCCAGGGGCTGAACGAAGCCTTCACGGCAACCACCACGCCAGCAGGCTGGAGTGTGCAGAACAACGTACCCGGCGATGGTTGGCGCTTTGACGATCCAGCTAATCGCAAGAGCATTTTGCGGGATACCGACAATTTTGCCATCGTCGAAAGACTGATCGGATCGAACCAGGCGATAGACACCGAGTTACGCACACCGCCGCTCAACTTGGCTGGCCGTCCCGCAGTGTCGCTCTCCTTCCGTACCTTCTTCTTCATCAGTAGCGGGAATGCCGTTGCCGATGTGGACGTGAGTAGCGACGGCGGGACTAGTTGGACGAACGTCTGGCGTGCAACCCAGACAAAGAACTCCAATCCCTTACGCACGATTACGGTTGATCTAACAGCAACGGCTGGCAACCGCAACAACGTCATCGTCCGCTTCCGGCTCTCCTCTGAGACCTCCAGCTCGCTCTGGATTGTTGATGACGTCAGAATTGAATCCCAAGCCCCACCCGCAACACCCACCAATCTGAGCGCCGCTCTCGATGCTGGGGGGGGCGATCAAGCTGACCTGGACGGGAGGCGGAATCCGCAATTTTGATCTCGAACGGGCCCTTGGGAATGGGGAATTCGCCTCGATTGCCACGATCACCAATGGGGCCACCAGCTTCATTGATGTGACGGTAGCGAGCGAAACCGCATACCGCTACCGTGTACGCGCACGCAATGCTGCGGGAGCTTCAGCATTCGGTAACATCGCCACGATCACCAGCGGGAACCGGGTAGTGCGCTTCATTGACCTGAGCGTGTCGTACTACGATACGGCTGCGAATGCGAATACCAAACGTGCAGCGATTGAAGCCAACCTGCGCTACTTCGCCGACGCGGTCTACGAGATGTCGAACGGGGCCAACAAGCTACGCCGCATCGAGATCTACACCAACGGGAACCGCAAGGATCAGGCCGACATCGTTTGGATTGCTTCCTGCTGGCCTAATGCCCATATCTCGGGCTTTGGCAGGCCGGGGTGGCGCATCGAGCACTGCGACAATTTCCAGAATACGAGTTTCATTGCCAATGATGTCGCCCATCGTCAGGGGGGCTACACGCTCGGTCACGAGATGGGCCACTACTTCTATTCGCTCTTCGATGAGTATCGGGGCGACAGTGCAACTGGAGGGCCGTCCTTTCCGCTTTCGGGTGATACGCCGGTCGAAAATTCGGTGATGAACAGCCAGTGGAGAGCGGTTGACGGCGACATGAACTGGCTCAACTTCTCGACCGCGCTGAACAATACCCGCAATAATGCCCAGCATCGCATCTATGGGGCAAGTGCATGGGAGACGCTGGCACGCCCGCTGAACGAAGACCCGCGCAGTGGTCAGCGCTCGACCGGCCCGGTGCGGCTCTTCCACCCCGAACTGGCGGCGGTCGCCCCGGCAGCCGGTCAGCCACCACGGATCGATCTGGTCAATGAGGCCGCACGCCAAGAGGCCCGCAGTGCGCTCGACTTCGTCTGGGTGGGCAGCAACGCGGGTAACCTCGCCCAGGCGGAACCCGATTTTGTCCGTCAGTTGGTGATTGACACCTCGGCGGCTATGACGGTGAGTGAGCTGGATGCGCTCAAGACGGTGCTCAAGAACCTGATTGATAACGCCTCGCTCGGTACCATGATCGGTATCTCCACCTATAGCATCACGCCGACGGTGGTGCAAGCGCCGATTGTGATCGCGAACGACACTACCCGCACCCAGTTGAAGACTGCGCTTGATGGTATCACCCTAGAGAACAACGCCGCCGCCGCGATGGGTGATGCTCTGGCCACCGCCCTGAGCGGGCTCAACAGTTCGAGTGTACCCGCCTCGGCCCGCCGCGTGGTCTACCTCTTTAGTGCGACTATGCACAATGAGGGGAGTCATCCCTTCACCCAAGTGGGCGCATACCAACAGGCAAGCGTGCCGATCTACACCTTCGATCTAGGCTTAGACGATCGTCTCTCTGCGGAATTGCTCGATCTCGCTGATGCCACGGATGGCGACTACTTCGCCGGAACGAGCGTGGTTGACCTCCGCTTGGCCCTGAGTGAAGCCGAGCAACTCGCCTCGCCGCAGGTGATCACTGGTCTGACCACTGGCGAGGGTAGCACTACCAGTACGGATCCCTTCACCAAGACCTTCCACGTTGATGCGAGCCTCGGGGCAATCCAGGTTGACGTCTTCTTCGTGGGTGATGCCGACGCAGCAACGCTCATGCTCCTGCGGCCCAACGGTACAGCAAGCGGGGCCACCTTCACGACCTTCAGTGAAGATTATGGGCTGGACGGTCAGTTTACGCTCGCCAGCACCCGCATCGTCAATCCAGCCCCGGGCAATTGGGAGCTTAGGGTGGGCGCTACGGAAGCCAACGTGGATCTGATCTTCTGGGTTGACGCCGAGGCGAAAGCGGGGGAGAGCACCTTCTTCGCTGATGTGCAGTCGGTCACCGGCAACCAGATCACCGCCCCTGAGCCAATCTTGATCGAAGCCTTCATCGCCCAGAACTTCCCGATTGCGCGGGCAGGCGTGCGGGCCATTGTGGAAGCGCCGGACGGCACGGTGAGCGAAATCACCATGCGTGACGATGGCATCGCACCCGACTTTATGAACGAGGATGGCTTCTACAGTGCGCTAGTGAACTATCAGGGCGATGGCGAGTACTTCATTACCGTCTTCTTCGACAATAACGCCGGAACGGCGGTCTTCAGCGAAGAGTCGGTCGCACCGACCCAAGCCCCCGACGGCGCAACCCGCCCGTCCCAAATGACCCCGGTGGAGGGCAACTTCCAGCGCTTCGCCACCACATCGGTCTTTGTAAGCGGGGGGCAAGAGCAAGACCACGCCGATGATTTCGAGAACGCCACGGTGGTTCAGCCCAATAACACCCCGGTTGTTGGACGGATCGATTTCGCTGGCGATATTGACACCTTCAGAGTGGACGTGCCGAGTAACTTCAGTGGCGAACTGGTGCTACGAATGGACAACCTCGCCCTAGGCATGGACCCCTTCGTCTTCGCCTTCGCTAATGATGATAGTTGGGAGTTGAGCAAGATCTTCGACACGGAACCGACGTCCAACGATGTGCTCGTACTCACCTTGCCGCCAAGCGCCGGCAAGACCATCTACATCATGGTGATGCACCTCGACCCTAATGCAACCGAGGGCTGGTACGATCTATCAGTTGGCCCGCCCATCGTTGGTGAACGCATCAGCGATCCGATCAACGCCAAGCCAGACGTGAGCCAAGAGACGGTCTTCTTACCGCTCGTCGTACGGTAGGGTCTGTGGAGGGACACGGCGACGCCGTGCCCCTCCACAAACCACTTTGTAGCGACCGCTAGGGCTTTGGGATGCTCAGGATGGCCCTCACCCCCTACCCCCTTCGGCAAGCTCTGGTTCGACAGGCTCACCAACCGGGCACCGCCTCTCCCA
>NZ_NQWI01000300.1 GCF_002532535.1 Candidatus Viridilinea mediisalina | reverse complement strand
GCCGACAGGCGGCGGTGGGGGCTCATTGTCGCCGACAGGCGGCGGTGGGGGCTCATTGTCGCCGACAGGCGGCGGCGGGGGCTCATTGTCTACATCTTCATCAATCGGATCAGGTGTACCTACTGCCTCTTCTTCAGGTGAAGTACCAGGCACCACCACATGGGGGATGTAGACCCGATACTCGCCTTGATCATTGGTCGCAAAGACACCACTACCCATCAGGGCGATCAGTAGAAGCACAGCGGACAGGTGGAACATGCGTCGTTTCATAGCTCCTCACGATCGTCTTGGCCGTGGCAGAGGCACCCACGGTGTAATAGTAAGATGATTTCCTGGTGCAATGCCGATCAAACAGCGATCAAACACTGATCGACAGCAGCAGCCAGCAGCCTCTGGGTATGCTGGTGAGCAAGGAGGGTAGCAGGGTACGCACGGGAACCTCATTCCCGTGCATGCTCCCCCGAATTTCCCAACCAAGCTATACGGCCATAATACGTACTACAGATGATCATTTGATGAACAATAGAAAACATCTTTCTTTTGTAAAGAAATCGTATTGAATGACTTTAGCGCTCTTTGGTTGCATAGGCTACTTCATGGAAATTAACAATTTATTCATAAGGAGAGGATACAGTAACGAGAAGATAGAAAATAGAAAATAGGTTTGCGGCATCAGAAGGTGATACTAGGAGATCAAGATCGGATCAGTAAGCGATCAGCATGGAAGATCGCCAATTGATCACATGGTTGCCCATGCTTTTTGCTACAATTTAATCATGGTGGGCGAGGTCACGGTGGCTGAGCTTGTCGAAGCCAGCTTGTCGAAGCCAGCCTGTCGAAGCCAGCCTGTCGAAGCCAGCCTGTCGAAGCCAGCCTGTCGAAGCCACCGCACCGCTGGCTCGGTGGCTGA
>NZ_NQWI01000299.1 GCF_002532535.1 Candidatus Viridilinea mediisalina | reverse complement strand
AAATCTGGCATATCTATCAGGTCTAGCCCGTGCCGCGACACCGGATTAATTTCTGGAACACCATAAGTCGGCACTCCAACAGTAAAGCTGAAAGGCTGTTTCTGAAACCCTCCCTAACAACTAAATCAACTCAAGGATGCGTTGCACCAACGCACGGTCAAGTGGGTCGAGTTGCGCTGTAAGTTGCGCTGGATCGCGTGTTCCAGCCCAGATAGCGCCAACCGGGGCGCGTAGGCACCAACCCTTGCGCTCCAATTCTTCCAAGGTAGCCTCAAGCGCCCCCTGTTCACGCCGATCACCGCGTGCCACAGTGGCAATTGCTTCCAGCAGCGGAGCAAACTGGCGCAGGGCTTCTGCCGCATCATCAGCCGCCGCGTCGTCCGTCTGGATGACGCCAGCAGCGGCGAGCCGTTCAAGCACCACTTGGCGCTCGGCCAGGCTCAGTGCATCAAGTGCATGCTGCAACGCCGCACCATCACCGCGCTCAAGGGCAGCACGCACTATGGTGGGCATACTCTCTAGCAATTCAGCACTCAAGCCACTATGGGCATCTTCGGCAGCAAAACGGTGGCGCTCGGCAAACTCTTCAAGGCCAATTTGGTGAAAGAGTGCGGCAGCCTGCTCAAGGTAGGGCCGCGCCAGATCGGGGCGTCCGCGCCGTCGTAGCGCCCAGCCATAGTTACCCGTCTGGGCCGCAGCCGCATAATATTCTCCGGCGCTCCAATAGTGGCGCACCGCTTGGTTGAGCAGAGCGGTTGCCTGCGGCAAATCGCCATGCTCCAACAACGCCCGCCCACGGGCGATCAAGGCATCGGCCTCAGCTTTGAGGTCTGTTGACATGATGGGGGTCTAATCTCTTGCTTTGGGGCGGAAGACATGTGCAGCGTTATTCTATCATAAAATGCGCGGTGGGGC
>NZ_NQWI01000142.1 GCF_002532535.1 Candidatus Viridilinea mediisalina | reverse complement strand
TGGCCGCGGCCACCGCCCGCGCACGCCGCCGCCGAACCGCCGCGAGACGGGCAGTGGGGGGATTATGCAACAGTCTCCCGTGCGGATTTTTATGCCAATGAACCCCCAGGTGGGCTTGAGCTGGCCCGCAACCAAGCAGATGTTTCAATCCGCCGTGCGGATTTTTATGCCAATGAACTTCGTATTCCGCGTTTGGGCTGGCCTGCCGTGCATGAGGTGTTTCAATCCGCCGTGCGGATTTTTATGCCAATGAACCGTCCATGGTGGTTCCTTTCTGGATTGCGCCTATTGGTTTCAATCCGCCGTGCGGATTTTTATGCCAATGAACACGGGTCGCTACTGGCGTCGGTCGCCTCAACCACAGTTTCAATCCGCCGTGCGGATTTTTATGCCAATGAACCGGGAATGTCCGACCAGTCCACGAGGTAGCCCTCTTCAGTTTCAATCCGCCGTGCGGATTTTTATGCCAATGAACTTGCTGCCGCCGTCGTCTGGCCCCTTTGCCTTGCTACGGTTTCAATCCGCCGTGCGGATTTTTATGCCAATGAACCGAACACCCCGAACTCATCGCCCGCCGGCTGTTGCTGGTTTCAATCCGCCGTGCGGATTTTTATGCCAATGAACGACGATTATCCGGGCAGCGAGCCCGGTTGCCACGAGTTTCAATCCGCCGTGCGGATTTTTATGCCAATGAACCCTCGCCGCTCGCTACCGCTTCAGGAAGCGGTAAAAGGGCTGGTTTGCGAGAGGCGTCTTCATGTGGCATTGTTGATGGGCTCATTGGCTCTTCTGTCTCTACTGTACCACATCTGCGTTGGCTTTGCAATGCGGAATCGTCTCATGCGAGAGCCTCTGGGGAATTTACTCCATGCTGCGCCGCTCGATCTTTTTGCTTCGGCTTTGTACTCTGTCGAATACATGGTGTGTGGCTGGTGTCTGTAGGGCGGTGCCCTACAACCCCGCCGGACAGGGGGAGATGCGGGGGAACCAGGTTCCCCATTTGCATTACGTTTAGGGCTGCCGCCCTCAAACCCGCTTTGGGGCTACGCCCCAAACCCCGTTTTTTGTTCCGTTTTGGCGGCTTTGCCGCCAAAACGGAACAAAAAGAGTTTTTTTGGGGAAGGCAAAGCCTCCCCCAAACCCCCACCGGGGGCTTAACTTACGCACCCCCTACCTGCACATTATCGTGCGCTCTCCCCCTGCGCTCAGAGACGGAACAAAAAGAGTTTTTTTGGGGGAGGCTTCGCCTCCCCCAAACCCCCACCGGGGGCTGCGCTCTCCCCCTGCGCTCAGAGAATGACGGTGACCGGGTCGTTGGGCGCTGCACTGCCGATGGTGATCACGTTCTGTTGGCACGCTCCGCACATGACGTAGAGCCGTACGCTGTCGCGATCTTCGCGGAGGTGTGGGCTTAGTTTGGCCCGTAGCTCGATCAGTTGCCGTTTGGTGAGCCAACATTCAAAGAGGGAGTATTGTGTCCAGGTTCCGTAACCGCAGAGCAGCCGGTGGACTTTGCTGCGCCGTTTGTCTTCCGGGATGTCGTAGGCGACAATGTAGAGTTGGGTTGTCTCCGATCGGCCCATTTTCCCTCCTTATCGTACGGTGAAGGGGACGTAGTTGGCGATTTCGCCTTGGCTGTGTTTGGCAAAGATGCGTACCTGGAGCTCGATGCAGCGCCGGTAGCTTACGCGGTAGTTGAAGATGGGGTGCTGTACCATTTCGTTGAGCCGCCCTTCAAACTTTTCGAGAAAGGTGCGCCGTGGATTGTCTTTGAGCCGGTAGGCGCCCAGTTCGTTGCTGAAGTCGCTGCTGCTGAGTTGCCCGGTGTTCAGCATCGTGATCACGACTGAGTCGACGATGATGGGCCGGAAGCATTCGACGAGGTCAAGCGCGAGCGCCGGTTTGCCAAAGCCCGCTTGGTGCATGACGCCGAGCCCCGGGTCGAGGCCGACGGCATGGACGAGCGAGACGACTTGGTTGGTGAGTAGGGTGTAGCCAAAGGAGAGCAGGGCGTTGACGGGGTCGGTTGGCGGGCGCTTCACGCGCCCTGGGAAGTGCCAGTTGTCGCCTTTGAGCAGGTGGTTGAAGATGCCGTAGTAGGCGGCGCTGCCGCTTCCTTCGAGCCCTAAGAGTGGCCCTAGCCCATGCATCCGGTCGCTGGTATCATTCGGTGCTGCCAGGCGATCGAGTTCGCGCAGGCAGCGCCGGATGGTTTGTGCGGCCTCTTCAAGCTCTTGTGCCGCTTCGCGTCCGCGTGCGTAGCGCAAAATGAGGGTGCGCATGTTGCCCAATTTGCCCGCAACACACTGCTTCGCGACCGCAAAGCTGCGCTCGCTGTCGCAACAGATGGCGTATTGCGCGAGCCGCACGCCGCTGTTTTTGCCCCAGTCGGCCACCAGCGATCCCCGCGAGCGTCCGTAGGCGGTGAGGTAGTGTACCGGGATGCGCCGTTCGAGCAGCGCATGCAGCACCGGGGTGGTTAGCGTAACCTCACCTAGCACCATGATCTGTTCCACTTTGTTCAAGGGAACGCGCACGACCTGCCCCGCTTTGCCGCCGGAAGGCGCGACGCGTAGGGCTTCGCCTTCCAGTTTGACGAGGCTGTACTGCTCGGTTAGATAGAGGGTGGCCATGAGGATCTCTACTCCTGTACCAAGAATCTCATGCATTGGGTGTCACTCCAATTATGTGGGTCCTGTAGGGCTGCGCCCTACACCCCGCCGGAGGGTGAGAGGATGCGAGGGAACCAGGTTCCCTCGCATCCTCTCACCCTACCTACACATGTTGGTCACCTCCAACATCGAATGTTGCCAGTTTTTGTAGCTCATCCGGCAGACAGAGCGGCTCGAGTGAGCAGTCACGGCATTTGCTGCGCTGCGCGATGGGGGGCGGTAAGATGCCCGCCGCACTGAGCCGGTGCGCTTCGGCAGCAACGCGCTCCACTTCGCTACGTAGCTCGGCGCTAAAGAGCACCTCTTCACGCCGTCGCGCCGCGAAGGAGAAGATGTAGCCCCGCTCAATCGTCTCTCCGGTACGCTCCTCTAAACAGATGGCCTGCGCCGCAAGCTGGATGTGATCGTTGCGCCAACGCCCTAAGCGGCCCTTCTTGTACTCAACCGGATACATGGCCCCGGCCTTGAGTTCCACCAGATCGCAAAAGCCCGCAATACGCAGCCGTTCACTCCAAACATAGACGCGCCGCTCCTGCACCGCCTCGGCCAACCAGTTGGTTCCCACGAGATCCACCCCCTGGTGGCGCAGTTGCCCTTCGACCACATGCTCATTGAGCAGCATCTCGCTCTGGATAAATTCGTAGCCAAAGCGCCGTGGGCAATAGGCGAGCGCATTGAGCATCGCCAAAGGGATGTAGTCGTCTGTCATGTTCATCTCTCTATTTTTGGCTGTGACCAAAATCTGTAGGGCGATGCCCTACAACCCTTCGGACTGATGAAGGGTGCGCGGGAACCAGGTTCCCTCGCGCACCCTAGATCCTGCGCCGACACAACCCCATGCCGCGCGTCGTCTTCATGCCTACGCCGAGAAAGAGCGCCGCGTCGGCCAGGAGGGCGATCAGACGGGCTTGGCTTGGGTCGAGGGGGAGTTCGTAGCTAACCATGCCGACAAAGCCCTTTTGCGGCCCTTTGCCCAAGTTGATCTCCGCCGATGCGCTGTGGTAGCGCGTGATCAGCGTGTCGCCTGCCGCCTCACGCACGGCTGTGGCGTCAAGCTGCACGCTAGCCGGGGCCAATTCGTTCCAACGCCGCGCTAAGCTAGGGAAGACCAATGCCGGATCGGGCAGAATGCCCAGCCGCTGCCGCCCATCGGGGCGCGAACCCTGGCCAATGGCGGTGGGCGTGGCAAACTCCAGTTGGAGCGTATGGGTGGCCTCGGCGCGCATGTGTAGTTCGCTAAAGGCGCTGTAGCCCGCCCAGAGGTGGCCCTTGGGCGCGGGGGTACCAATGACATCGCCCAGTTGCAACGACGCTTGGCCTAGGCGCAACGGCGCCTCACCCGGCATCTGGCGCAGCAGCGCATGCACAAAGGTTTGAAAGAGCTCACTCTGCAACAGCGACACGCGCAGCTCCACCCGATCGCGCCGCCGTCCCGGTAGCAGCGCGACCGTATAGGGCTTACTGGCCGCGTCCGCATGGAGCCGCTCGGAGGTAACGGGGTCTACTTGACGCACCAGATCAAGAAAGAGCGCCTGGGCGCCATGCCCCTGAGCGCGTAGCGTCACATCACGCTCCAACGGATAGAGCTGCAGCACAAAGGCGTAGAGATCGGGAAAATCGGACATGGGCATTACCTTCCTCTGGTGGGGGCTTGGGGGAGGCTGCGCCGCCCCCAAAAAGACTCTTTCTGTTCGGTTTTGGCGGCTTCGCCGCCAAAACCGAACAGAAAACAGGGCTTGGGGCGCAGCCCCAAAAGCTACGCCGCAAAGCGGTAGGCCATCCCGCACGGCAAGCCTTGGCCATTGGCGAGGGCGTAGTGCGGCCCAGCGCAGCGCCCATTCGCCACAAGGCTAGCGGGGGGCATCGAGATAATGTCGAAGGCGCGCAGCGTTCCCGTCGGCAGATCGAGCGGATTGAGCGGCGAGAGCGCATGGTAGTCGCCCTGCTGTTCAACAAACTCCACCTCATGCGCCTCAACGAGCGTCTTGCTATGCCACTTCCCCAGCCGAATCCAGCGCGGCAGACGCAACGGCGTGCCACTGAGGACGTAACAGCGGAAGGTGGATTCGGGGGCGAGTTCTTTGGCGCGGCCAATATTTGCTGGATAGTTGCGTCCGCCAAACTGCTCCGATTTACGGTAGTAGCCTACTTGACCGATCTTCCAGGTTGCTAAGAGATAGTCAACATGGAGTGGGTGCGCCGGGGTAACGTAAATGCCCGCTGCGGTAAGTTGCGCCAAATCCTCGGCATACCTTGGGCGATAGGATGCACAAAAGTAGTTCACCTGTATCTGGGCGAAGAGCGCGTAGGAGAGTGCATAGTTATGCAGATATTGCCCCGTTTCATAGAGCGTCCCCATTTCGCGCGTTGCAAAATAGAGACTCTCTTGGAGCGTGAGCGTGCAACGATAGATGTGCATCACCTACTCCTACTTCGTGGCTTTGGCTTTGGCTACATACGCCCGCGTGCGCTCATCAAGGGCTTGCACTAACGCCCGTGTCTGATCAGCATTGCTATAGAGCGAAACCACCTCCTGCTGCAACTCACGAGCCTGTGTACCCATAAAGCTTTGATCACGTGTAATCGGCTCTTGGGCAATCAGCGTCTCGTAGCTCTGGGACGCCGCTGCCAATACCGCTCCACGCTCAAGCAGATCATCGGGCGACTGCTGCGCGGAGACAACCACTTGCTCACGCAGAAGATCGTAGATTGCTTGGGTAAAGCGCAGGTTGCTAAAGATCTCGCCATTGCTAAACACGACCCCTACGAGATGGTTATACACGCGCCCTGTGCGGGTCTCCTGTGCGCCATAACGCTCAGTACGCAGTAGGTTCCCAAAAATATACAGAAAGCCAGCATAAGTCGGATCGCGCAACGTAACGATGCTGGGAAAGAAGACCTGCGGCACAACGTAATCCTGCTCGCCAAAACTGCTGCGCGTCTTTCCGGTGGCTTGATCCGTCATGGTGCCATGCTCGAAGAGCGCATTAAACGCAAAAGCCTTGTGTGAGAGTTCATAAGGCGTAATCGAATAGGCGGTATCCACATAGACCTTCGACTTCTCGGCACCCTCACTGCCAATGGCATAGCCATAATGAATGCAGTCGGGGCACTGCTTGCAGAAGTTTGCGCTGTTGTATTCGCAGAAGCGATCATCCTTGGCTGCTTTGTCATCATGAATCACGCCGGTAGAACGGAGCAACTCTCTCCCGGTTAAACGCTCAGGCGAGGATTGCTTACGCTTGAAGAGTATCAGGCGTGTGATTGGATCCTTGTTGGCATCATGCAGCCCAGCCCGCACACGGATCACATTCAGACTCCCATCAGTCTGAAACAGCGGAAAGGACTCGGTCTCACGGAGCAAAATGAAGTGAACATAGCGGCCTGCCGGTTTCAGCGGAATGTCGGGGTGGAAGATGGTCGTGTTGGTCGCCAATGTTTCGAGGAAACTCATGGGTGGTTACTCCTGGGTAGTAGTGGCATCAGCCTGAGCGGTAGTATTGAAACGAGCATAGGTAGCAAGGTAGTGAAAATTCGCAGCCGAACGGATGCGGTTAGCCCGTTCACGTAGAATGCCACGATCACCCTTGCAATACTCCTTGAAACAACGCTGAACAAACTGGCGTGCGAAATGGGCAATCGCCTGCATTGAGAGATCAAGACGCTCAGGATAGGTGCCACGGCTCTTATCTGTGATAATGGGGTCAAAGCCGCCACTCGTTGCCGCATCGTTACGCACCCGATCCATCTCGTCGTTGATCGCTCCGGCAATCAAGAGGATCAGATCCTCTTCGGCAGTATTGGGGCTGCTGCGCTTGGTGACATCAATCGCCGTCCCCAAAGGCCGTAATACAGTGTAGGCTGAACCAAGGTGACGATAATCGGCGCGATAGAAGGCCGCATAATCATCAACCAACTGAGCGATAAATTCGGTCACGTCATTCCTCCTGAGCGTCTGATAGATGGCCATATACCGTTCGATCATGTAAGGCGCTATCGTGTCGCCACTCTCTTGCTTGGGTTGACTCTTTGCTTTGGCCTTTCCTTTCTTTGGCTTATCCTGCTGGCTCTCACTGCTCTTTGTGCGCTGTTTGCGCTCGTAGTAGCTAAAGACAGCCAGTGGATCGGTGGCAATATCTTTGGCAACTCCATTCAACATGCCCCAGTTGAGGTCCTTCGGTTCGGCAAAGACGTCAAGGTGGAGTTGGTAGAGCCTTAGGAGCCGCCAGAGTTGGGTTTCAAGCTGATCGAGCCGTAGCTCGTCACCATCAAGAATGTATCGCGTAAAGCTGTGGGGCGCATCAAGCACGCTTGTGCCACGAAATTCGGCACCACTGCCATAGATTGGCACGAATGAAGCGCTGGTCACCACTTGAATATCGAGCAATAGAGGGAGTGCCAAGGCATAAAACGTGGGTACGATCCAGGCATCAGTATCGCTTGGCTTGCTCATTGCCGGTCGGAGCGTAAAAAAGAAGAGCGATGCCGCATCCCGTTTTGAAAACGCAGGGGCACGAATAGTCCATGTCGTACCCAGCATTGTGTCTTCACTCATATTCACAAAGGTCTCATAGCTAGCCAGCGCCTCCAGCGTAAAACCGTGCCGCTCAAGGTGGCTGAAGATCAAGCCCGGGAGATTCAGATCGCGCAAATAGGCGATGAAGTCATGTACCACCCGTGACGTCTCAGCCGTAAAGAAATAGGTGGGATAGAGCCAGAGGGTAATGGGCTTCTCATCTTGTGCCGAGCCCGCACGCATGCCCTGCTGCACTTGGCGCAGCATCAACTCAATGGCGCAGATCGGGCAGATACCACGCACAACGGTCGAGGTATCAAGGCGCGTCTTATTGCTGTACTGTTGGGGTTTGAAGAGCACCTCGCTCTTATCCTGCTGGCGTGCTTCGTATGGCGACGAGCAGAGTGAACACTGTACCTTATTGGTCGCTTTGCGCTCGCTATACTGTGTAAGCTCACGTACAAAGCGTGCTTCAAGTTCTGCTAACGGGCTAAGCATCGTCCCGTCAATCGTGATATTCGCTTGAACATAATCACGGAAGGCCGTTTCAAAGCGCCCAACCTCTGGTGGTACGAGCTTATGCTCAGCAAGGTAGCGCAAGACCCGGTTGCCAAGCTCGTGCATACGCTCTTCAAGTTGCTCTGGATCAAGCTGTTCACGTTGGATGTAGCGTGCTGCGACATAGAACCATCCGGTTGGCGTTCCTGAACGCCCCGCTTCTGCCCGTTCAGGGGTGATGGTTTCATGCAGTTCAAGCAGTTCTAGGAGCAACGACGTTGGCCATGAAGCCTTAGGAAACCAGAAGCGGAGCATGCGCCGCCAGATAAAGCCAAGATACTCGGCCAATTGATCAACCCGAACATCACCAGGCAAACCTTCTTGCTGCAATGCCTCGTGCCCAAGGCGCTCAAAAAGAGCCTTCTTCTCCTTGGCGGGCATCCGACTCGTAGCGATCCCCTGTTGATCGGCTACCTCTGCGCCCAGCCGTTCAGCGGTGAGTGCCGCCCGCACCCGCAACGCCGCTTGGCGTGCTGCGAGCAGGAGCATCGTTGGATTCAGCAACTCATAGAGAACCGGCGGCACCTTCATGTAGTCCTTGGTGCGAGCGATGCGTAGCCCACCCTCAAGATCTGGGTTTTCATCCTCGCTCACTTCAGCTTCAGTTGACTGCTCCTGGCCAAGACCAGCCAACGTTGCACCAACTTCACGCCACAACGTATCAAGGAGTTCTTGTTGATCAAGGCTTGCTTGCTGCTGATCAGGCACAAGATAGACCACCCCATCCGGGAAGAAGAGGTAGGGTTGGTAGCCCTGGGGCTCAAGGGCATGCATCAAGCTGTTGTTAATCAGATTAGAAAGCAGTCCCCGTACCTCAGTAAGTTGGTGATAGGCCAGGCGGGGTGGGCGTTGCGTGCCAAAGAGCATACCCAAGGTCGCACGCAGATTCTGCGCGGTATCACGCCCCCGGCTATCGCGTTCAGCCACATCAGCAGGCCGCGTAATATGCACCAGAATATCGGCAAACGATGAGAGATACCGCAAGGTAAGCAGACGACGTTGATCAAGTTGGAGCTTGGGGTAGAGGCTCCAATTCATTGCCGCATCCTTCACCTTTTGGGTGTTTTGGGCTAGAAAGGCGATATCGTCAAGGTAGTCGCGCCACGTTGGGAGAAAGGCTGCAAAGTTGAGACGTTCGCCTTGCTGCTCAATAATGCTCTCTATCTGAGCCATATAGCGCGGCGCTATCTCAATTCCGTGAATCTTGGTATAGTCGTGAACGATAAAGCCAAGAATCCAGACCTGCCACTCAAGATCATTGAGCTGTTTGGACGGCGGCAATGATTTTGCTACCCGCGCACCGGCAAAGATGCCATTGAATAGATGGGCCGAAAGACTCTGATCAGGATTGGTCTGGCTAAAACGGGCACGAACCTCCGGGTCATACGCTACCGCCTCGGGCGGTAACAATGGATCACGTTCACCCGGCAACGCCGCTCCTGAACCGCCAAGCGCCGGAATGCGGCTGAAGGCCAGCAGCACATGGGGGGCCAGGGTCTCGACAAAGTGTTGGATCATTGGATGATGCCCTGCAACAGCACGGCGCAGTAACTCCTGATGAATCATCATCAACTCCTAACAGATGATTGGTGCCGTCTCCTCGTCCTTATTCTTCATCCACAACGCCTCAGCCTCAAGCAGCAGCGCCGCCTGACCAAGGGCCAGCGTATAGGTCTGTTCATAGCTATCCTGAATTTGGTAGAGCGGAAAAAATGAAGGCAACTTGAGTTTCCGTCGTAACTCTGCTGGCTCCTTTCGTGTGATATAGCCAACTACGCGCTGTTTGCGTAGAACCATATTCAGTTGCTTCGTCTCTTCATTGCGGGGTTGTTTGATCGAGATTCCCGTAAGAAGGATGGCTTCATTCAGTTGCAGACTGGGCTCAAAATGATCGATCTGCAAGATCAGACGCTCACGCTCAGACCAGAAGGCCTCAACGTAAAGAACCAACGGCTCGCCATTTCGCGTGAGCGCATAGCGAAAGCGCTCTAACATTGCGTGCCGCGTCTGCTCATCAGCATAGCGCTCTTTCAGCGCAGTATGAAATGGCTCAGCATCGGCCAGCGTAAGATCGCTATTCTGTGCAATCACCAAGGCATCGTAGCTCAGGAACGTTGCTGGCTCGGTCGTGTCATCCCAGAGTACCGCCTGAAACGGTGAGCTACCACGAAATGAGAGAACTTCATCCAGAAGCGCCTTACATTGTGGGCTGGCTGGTTCATTCTTGCCGTTGAGTAACTGCCGGTAACGATAAAGGACACCTCCCATACTCTTGAGATCCAAGGTTTGCTGATACTGTTGACGCAGTTGATGCGCTACTTCAGCATGACTCCCCGCAAGGCGCTTATCCTCAAGCCCGGCAATGAGATGGGCCGCCTGGAGCGCCCCCCAACGCTTGATGTAGCGTTGAAAACTCGTCGTTGTCGGAAACGCCTCAAGCACGGCATCACGCAGGGTCACTGGACGATCAACCACATCCCCAGCGTCAATCTGACGATCTTTCAATGCCTTGCTTAGATTATCGTAAATCCAAGGCGTCTTACTATTGAATAGCGCATGCGCCTCATAGTTTGCAAAGGGCACTTCATTGCGTCGCACCCGCCCTAAGCGCCCAAACCGCTGTAAAAACGCTCCAGCATCAGGCGCTTCAAAGATAAGCAAGCTGATATTAAAATCTATTCCGATATCAATGGTAGAGGTGCCGACAATCAGGTCAGCCTCCCTCATTGCCTGATGGCGTCGCTCGCTATCGGTCAGGCCGGTATTTTCACCAATCTTCAGATGCTTGCATTGCTCAGAAAGCATCCGCGCAATACGACGCGCCTCAACAACGCTATTCACAATAATGACGCCACGCGGACGTGGGCCATCAGCACAAGACCAATGGTTCTCAATAAGTGCCAGATTATTCTTGATCCATTGTTCAAGATTCTGCGCTTCGCTCAACTGGTGTAGCGTGAGCTTGGTACCATGCAATACCTGTCGATATTCATCACCATCTGTATTGCTATAGCTACCCTGAATCTCTTTCACCCGCAAACCGCTCTGGCGCAATAGCTTCGCAAAGACCGCATTTGGGGTTGCTGATGAGAAGAGGAAACGTGGCCGTTGCGCTGAATTGGCCCCCGCTGTTGCACAAAGAAAGAGCATCGCCGTGATTGCCGCAACCATCTGTGGCGTACTAAACGTATGAAATTCATCAAAGATGAAATGCTTATAGTATGCATTAACAAGCGCAGGCAACTCTTGAATCGAGAGGATTTTTGAGCCATAACGATAGTTGATCATCAGATGAAACATGTCTGGATTGCTCAAAAGAACCTGATGATCAGCCATCAATGCCGCCAGTGCTTCGGCACGACGCTCAAATTCAGGGCGCTCAGCAATAAATGTACCCAAGCGTTCACCTGAAAGGCTCGTAAAAGTGAGTTGACTGGCAAATGCCTTATTGTAGTCATCAAATTGACGACGTTGATCAAGCGCCAACTCATTGGTTGGGTACATACCAAACGCCCCACGCTTGGGGTCAAGTAGTGTGGGCAGGTACGCCGCCAAACTCTTCCCATCCCCCGTCATCGCCGTGTTGATCACCACATCCAGATCATCGCTACACAACGCCTCATAGGTCTCCACCTGGTGTTGTGACAACTGGTAACCTTGAGGCAAACATGCGGCTAACTTCGCAGGCAACCGCGTCGCGTCCGCCAACTTCGAGTAGACCGGAAGAGTCACTATCTGCATAACCACACCTCCTTATCTCTTGGCAGTATACCCGATGAGCTCGTCACAAATGCGCCCTGTTGCACCTGTCAACGAACCTTCCCCTTAACAATGCTATACTTGGGCTACACTTGCCACACTAAGGGAAGCAGAAATTTTCAAGTATCCCAGCAGCCTGTCATGCTGAATAGTCCATGGGCGACCATCGTAGTGCCGACGTTAGTCGGCTGAGGTCTTTGGCAGCGATGGGAAGCCGACTAAAGTCGGCACTCCAACGCCAAACCATAGACTTTTCAGACAGCCTCTGAGGTCTTTGGCAGCGATGGGAAGCCGACTAAAGTCGGCACTCCAACGCCAAACCATAGACTTTTCAGACAGCCTCTGAGGTCTTTGGCAGCGATGGGAAGCCGACTAAAG
>NZ_NQWI01000141.1 GCF_002532535.1 Candidatus Viridilinea mediisalina | reverse complement strand
CAACTGAGCGAGATCGAGCAACTCATCGTAGAGTGCCAGCGCCTCAGTAGCCCGACCGGCAGCAACATGCAGCGCAATCGCCTTCTCAAAGGCTCCTGCCCGTTCGCCGGGCAGGATGGAACTGCGGGCCGCGTGCAGAAAGCTGGCAATCGCCGCATCCTGCTGGCCCAAAGCCTGCTCTTGGGCCGCCTGACGCAAGGCCGCATAGGGTTCAATGCTCGTACCCAAGGCTCGATAGGAAGCAAAGAGCTCAATCGCCGCCGCGTGGGTGCCAGCCGTCTCGTGGGCTCGGCCCAGCCAGAAGAGGGTTGGCGCACGCAAGGGATCGTCGGGGGGCGCTTGGGCCAAGAACCAACTGAACAACTCCGCCGCAGAGGTCCAACGCCCACGCGACGCATAGTGGGTCGCCAAATAGTACCGCGCCGTAAGCGCCTCCTGCGTCTCTGGATAGAGCCGCAGCAACTCACTCAAGCTCAGCGCAGCCGCATCATCATCACCCTGCGCCAATGCCCGCAGCGCCTGATCGAGCAACGGGCCCGCCGAAGGCGCAGGCGTGGGCGGCAGCGTTGGTTCTAGCAAAATCTGGTGCGGCGGCGTTGCGGTCGCCAGCGGATCAGCGTGATCCGTCAGATCACACGCGCCCAATGCCCCCAAGAGCAGGATAGACAATAGGATGTAACGCAGAAATTTCATGCCAGCATCGTACCATACGTCCTCGCCTCCTCGCCCCCCCCATCCCATATGCCGCGCCTGTGCTATAATGCCAAGCGCATGGTGCAACATTGCCCTGCACTCGACGCGACGGTGGGAAGGCTTATGCGTTGCCCTCTCTGTATGCACCCTGACACTGAGGTTCTGGACTCGCGCAAGTTGGGCGATGGTGAAATTGTGCGCCGTCGTCGCAAGTGTCGTGCTTGTACACGACGTTTTACGACCTACGAGCGGGTCGAGACGGTCAGTATGACGGTGGTCAAGAAGGATGGCGAACGTGAGCCGTATGACCGTGAGAAGTTGATGCGGGGCGTGCGTACCGCCTGTTACCGACGGCCAGTTGCAGTGGCACAGCTTGAACGCTTGGTCAATGATGTGGAGTCGGCCATGATGACGACCGACGACCAAGAAGTGTACAGTACGGTGATTGGCGATGAGGTGATGCGGCGTCTGCGTGAATTAGATGAAGTGGCCTACATTCGCTTTGCCTCGGTCTACCGCGCCTTTACCGATCTGGGGAAGTTGCGCGAAGCAGTAGACGAGTTGCTGGAGCAGGCGTAGGCAGTTGAGGGGCGTGGTCGGGTTTGCTTCTGTACTGCGCCGTTGGAGCCGGTTTGCATGAGTGTTGATACGACGTCCGAGCAGCAGGAACAGGGTAACAACGCTACGACGCAGCACAAAGAGCGTTGGGATACGGAGGAACCGCATACCACTGAGGAGACGCCGAAGCCTGCGAAAGCGCCGTTGGGCCAACGTATGCAGGCTTCTTTGAGCCGTGTCGAGTGGCGCACGACCCTTTCGATTGCCGCGCTGATGGCGGTGACTTGGTCAATGCTCTTTTTGGGTAGCCCGATTCTGCAGATTCTGGCCGGGATTGTGCCGGTACTCGCTGGCTTGATGCTCGGCAAGCGCGTTCAGGGCGATTGGTTGGCCCACGGGTTGGTGCTTGGCTTCAGTGGCTATTTCTTTGGCTTCTTGGCTGTGCTAGGCTATGGATTGCTGACTGAGGTTGGAGCTTTTCCGCCCCTGATTTTGCAACTTGGGCCTGATACAGCCCCCACCGAGGCTACGGTGGGCGATCTGCTCTTCTTCTATGCGACCTTCTCGGCCTTTGCGCTGATCCCCTTCCCCGCTTTTGGGACGGTCATGGCCGGGCGTGCCGAGCAGCGTAATCGTGAATTGCAACGCGAGATCACGGAACGCGGTGGTCGCCTTGAACGGCCTGGGGTGGTGCGTACTGTTGAGGATCTGCAGGGGCTCTCGTTGCCTCAGTTTGGTTCGTTTGTGCTCAATCTCTACCGTAAGAAGGGCTTTGAGTTCAATGACTACCGCTTTATTGATAAAGATAAACATCTTGATCTTGAGATGAGCTATGAGGGTGAAGCCTACCTGTTGCGCCTCTCGGTGGCCGATAAGGTGCGTCCTGGTACCATCGAGAGCTTGGTGCAAGAGTTGCGGCGACGCTCGCTGCCCAAGGGTGTTGTGCTCACCTCCACCGAGTTTACGCCCGATGCCGCCAAAGCAGGTAAGGATCGGCGCAATCTGGTGCTGATTGATGGTCAGACTCTGTTTGAGATTGCTGAGGTGTGATGAAGCTTGATCTGAGTGGGCGCGTGGCTCTCGTGACCGGGGCCGGGCGTGGGATTGGGCGGGCAGTTGCGCTGGCCTTGGCTGAGGCTGGGGCCGCTGTGACCGTCAATTACCACAGTAGTGCCACCGCTGCTGAAGCGACTGTCACCGCGATCCGCGCTGCTGGCGGTACGGCGCGCTTGGCCCAAGCCGATGTGGCCAATCCCCAGATGGTAGACGTGATGGTGCGTGAATTGCTGCATGCCCATGGGCGGCTCGATATTCTGGTCAATAATGCTGGCATTACCCGCGATACGCTGCTGTTGCGTATGAAGGACGAGGATTTTGACCAAGTGATTGCCACGAATCTGCGTGGCGTCTTTGTCGCTACCCGTGCCGTGTTGCGCCAGATGAGTAAACAGCGGGCTGGGCGGATTATCAATATCGCCTCGGTGATTGGCCAAATTGGCAATGTCGGTCAGGCCAACTATGCCGCTGCCAAAGCGGGGATGTTGGGCTTTACCAAAGCAACTGCCCGCGAAATGGCAGGCCGTAACGTCACGGTCAATGCCGTTGCGCCCGGCTTCATTGAGACCGAGATGACCGCGAATCTGGGTGATGAGACGCGCCAAGCGATTCTAGCTCGCATTCCCTTGGGACGCTTTGCCCAACCGCAAGAGGTAGCCGCCATGGTCTGCTTCTTGGCCTCCGATGGGGCTGCCTATCTGACTGGGCAGACTATCAATGTTGATGGTGGCATGGTGATGGAGTAGTACTATTACGGGAGCAAGGGCACGACTATGCTCAACAAAGTGCTGGTTGCTAATCGGGGTGAGATCGCGGTGCGGATCGTGCGCGCCTGCCAGGAGTTGGGAATAAAGAGCGTGGTTGCCTTTAGTGAGGCCGACCGCGACTCGTTGGCGGTGCGTCTGGCCGATGAGTCGGTCTGTATTGGCCCGGCTCAACCGGCCCATTCCTACCTGAAGCCGCCCGCGCTGATTAGTGCCGCGATGATTACCGGCTGCGACTCGGTGCATCCGGGCTATGGCTTTCTCTCTGAGAATCCCTACTTCGCTGAGATGTGCGAGGATTGTAACCTCAAATTCATTGGGCCAAGCGCTGAAACGATGCGCATGATGGGCGATAAGTCGCTGGGACGCCAGACGATGCGCGCCGCAGGGGTGCCGACCGTTCCCGGTTCGGAAGGTGAACTGCGTGGCGTGGAGGAGGCGGTTGAGATTGCACGGCAGATTGGCTACCCGGTGCTACTCAAGCCCTCCGCAGGCGGCGGTGGGCGCGGTATGCGCGTGGCCAACGATGAGAGCGACTTGGTGCGCGCCTATCCCACCGCACGGGCCGAGGCCGAAGCCGCCTTTGGACGCGGCGATCTGCTGCTCGAAAAGTACCTCGTCAAGGTGCGCCACGTCGAAATTCAGGTGCTGGCCGATAGCTATGGTCACGCCATCCACCTGGGCGAACGTGACTGCTCGGCCCAGCGCCGCCACCAGAAGATTCTGGAGGAGGCCCCCTCGCCGATTATTAGCCCCGAAGTACGCGCAAAGATGGGGGCCGATGCGCTCAAGGGGGTTACCAATATTGGCTATGTGAATGCCGGTACCCTCGAGTTCCTCGTAGACCAAGAGGGCAACTACTACTTCATTGAGATGAATACGCGCATCCAGGTGGAACATCCAGTGACCGAACAGGTGACCGGGGTCGATCTGGTGCGCTGGCAACTGCGCATCGCCGCCGGTGAACCCTTGACGCTCCAACAGAATGATATTAGAATAGCCAAGCACGCGATTGAGTGCCGGATTAACGCTGAAGATCCCGAGCGGGATTTCCTGCCCGCTGGGGGCGAGATTGAGTTCTATTTGCCCCCCGGTGGCCCTGGCGTACGGGTTGACTCGCACCTCTATGCGGGCTATACCCCCCCCGGAAGCTACGATTCGCTCCTAGCCAAGATTATCACCTTTGGTGAAAATCGCGATGATGCCCTGAACCGCATGCGCCGGGCACTCCATGAGTGTGTGATCACTGGGATCAAGACCAATATCCCCTTCCATTTGATCCTTGTGGATGACCCTGATTTCCGGGCTGCACGCCACCATACTGGCTATGTGGCCGAGTTGTTGCGCCGCTGGAAGGAGGAACGCGCTGCGGCAGAAGCCGTAGGGTGAGCCACTAGACTGCTGCTATGCTATTTAACAATCAGCACCAGTATGCACGGGCGCGAACCTGCGCCATCAGCGTCAGAGGCACCGCCTTGGCTTGGCTGTGTCCGCAGGCCAAGGAGGTTCACTGTGGTTAGCCTGCGTCACCAGGTGCGTATGACCGCCCTTCAGATTCTGTTTGAGGTTGATGCAACTGATCATGCCCTCGATCTCGTCTATCAACGACGTCAGTTTGATGAGCCCTTGACCCCTGATGGCGAACGGACACTCCCTCTCGTGACCGAAGGGGAACAGTTTTTGCAACGCTTGGTCTTTGGCGTCTGGGAGCATCGCCCCTACCTCGATCGTATTATTGAAGAGGCCGCACCCAATTGGCCCATTACCCAAATGCCTGGGGTGGATAAGGCCATCCTGCGCATCGCCCTCTTCGAGTTGCTCATCGATCAGCTTGAACAAACCCCCGTGAAGGCGGTGATCAATGAGGCTGTAGAGTTGGCAAAACAGTTCGGGAGTGATAACTCCAGCCGCTTTGTGAATGGAGTGCTTGGTACGGTGGTGTCGCGCTACCGCCTGGGTAGTGCTGATCTGTAGAAAGGGTTAGGTATCCATGGTTTCGCCCGATATTGAAGAGCGTCTGAAGAAGCTGGTGGCTGAACAACTGGGTGTTGATGAGAGCCAAATTGTGCCTAGTGCGAATTTTACTAAGGATCTTAATGCTGATTCACTCGATTTGGTAGAGTTGATCATGTCAATTGAAGAGGAATTTGGCATCGAGATTAGCGATAAGGAAGCGGAAGCGATTTTGACCGTTGAGGATGCGCTGAAGTACCTTGAGACCCATCCTGCGACGAAGGAGTAGGCGCACGGGCTAAAAAGCTGTCTGAGAAAAGGCTCTGAACTGGCGTTGGAGTGCCGGCGTCAGCCGGCACCGAACACGGTACTGCATATGATCATCGGTGTGCCGTTGGAGTGCCGGCTTCAGCCGGCACCGGACACGGTACTGCATATGATCATCGGTGTGCCGTTGGAGTGCCGGCACCGGACACGGTACTGCATATGATCATCGGTGTGCCGTTGGAGTGCCGGCTTCAGCCGGCTAAAGCCGGCACTCCAACGGCATGCCCACTAACTTTATTGCATTCCCTCTGTGCCCTCGGTGCCTCTGTGGTGCAATCCTCTGTACCTCTTCAAACTCGCTACCTGAACACCCCTATGACACTGCATGAGACCATGACCAACCCACGGCGCTTTGCGCTGCTCTACGGCACAACCCCGCCCCGTGCCGATGCGCCCGCCGATCGCGTGTTGGGCGCTGCGGCTCGTTTGGCTCAACGGGTGGCCGGGTTACCCCTCGATGGGCTGGTGGTCTATGATGTGCAGGACGAGACCTCTCGTACTGCCGAGCCGCGCCCCTTTCCCTTTTTGCCGACGTTGGAAGCACCCAACTATGGAAAACTGCTGCACCAACTGGTTGGCAAGCCGATCATTACCTATAAGTGTATTGCGGCTGAAACTGAAGCCACTTGGCCAGGCTGGCTCGATCATGCGAGTCGCCAGCATGGCGTGCGCTACCTCTCGCTCGTCGGTTTGGCAAGTTCGCGGGATACCCGTAGTAGCCTGGCGCTCTCGCGCGCAACGCTGCTTGCCGCCGCCCATCCTGCCGGTTTTGTCCTAGGCGGTGTGGCCATTGCTGAGCGCCATAGCGCTACCCGCAGCGAGAGCCAACGTCTGATTGCCAAGGCCCGCCACGGCTGTAGTTACTTCATCTCCCAGGCGGTCTATGATGCGGCCCCTACGATCCAGTTGCTCAGCGATTATGTGCGTGATTGCGCTGAACAAGGGGTAACGCCGCGCCGCATTGTGCTCGACTTTGTGCCGGTTGGTCGCCCGCAGACAATGAGTTTTATGCGTTGGCTGGGCATTGCCATTCCTGATGCTACCGCGAGGGCCATCTTGGATGATGCCGCACCACTGAGTCGCTCGCTGGCTATTTGCCGCGAATTGCTCCAGCGTATCCTCGATCAGCCCTACGCCGATCAGTTGCCCCTTGGCGTTGCGGTCGAGAGCGTCTCGATCAATCGCGCTGAGATTGGCGCAACGATTGAATTGCTGCATATACTGCGCGAAGTTGCCCAAGAACGGGGCTTGTTGCTGCCCTAGAAGGATGCGTGAGGAGGAGGATGCGTGAGGCGAAGCGGCGAAGCATCGGCGAAGCATCGGCGCACCCTCGCGTCTTCGCGCCCTCGCGTCTTCGCGCCCTCGCGTCTTCGCGTCTTCGCGTCTTCGCGTCTTCGCGTCTTCGCGTCTTCGCGCCCTCGCGTCTTCGCGCCCTCGCGTCTTCGCGTCTTCGCGTCTTCGCGCCCTCGCGCCCTCGCGTCTTCGCGCCCTCGCGTCTTCGCCTCACCCATCCTCAGTTAAAATCCCCAACAGAATAGCCAATAGCTCCTGTAGATCTGCGGGCACACGATAGAGATTAAGGTCTTGCGTAATCTGGCGTGGCTCGCGTGCGAGCAGACCAAATTGCCAGACATTGCCAATCGAGACCGCCCCATAGAGCGTTGGGTAGGGGTCGCGGTTCCATTGATCGAGAGCGATGAGTTCGGCAGCGAGCTGTGTAAAACCACGCTGTAGGTCGGCATGCTTGGCCTCAATGATGAGCAGTGTGTGGGTCGCTTGTAAGTAGTAGTCAAGCGAGCCACGGAGTTGTCGGCTTACCTCTAGGGGGAATTCGACTTTGATTTTAATCTGGTGGTAACGGGCAAGATCAAGCAGAATAGGTGCAATAAGAAATTCGCGGCGTGCCGCCTCGCTGGTGAGGCTGATGTATGGCATGCTGCTTTGGATGCGTTGGTGCAGATCCGCATACCAAGGAATGGCTTGGGTCGTTTGTGGTAGGCTGATCTGGGCCATAGCAAGGCTGTAGCCAAAGTGCGCCACTACCGCTTCGAGGTCAAGCTTGAGCTTGAAGTAGTCGGTAAAGGTTAGTTCTTCATGATTGGCAAGGGGAAAATTGGGCATAGGAATACTCGCTCACTAAGCATAAAGCCACAGAATAATCTGCGGTGTCACCAAGCCTTCGACCAGAGCTGCGAGGGCGATTAGCGGCAAGAGTACGAAGGTCCAGACCTTGACGTAGGTTGCGAGTGCCCAGAGCAGATTGTAGCCTGCGCTCGTGCCTGGAGGCGGTGCCAGCAGCGCTGCGCCGATACGCAGCCCCAGGGCGGTACTCAAGATGAATGTGGGCAGTTCGATCAGACCGTGGGGCAGCACATAGGCGACAAGGAATTGCAGTGGGCTGCTTGGGTCTAGGCTGAACCAACTGCCCCCTGCGTAGAAGAGGCGCGTTGAGGCGAGACTGACTTGGCCAAAGGCGATGAAGGGCACCAAGAAGGCGAAGATGCCAAAACTGATTGCCGAGAAGATATTGGAGAGAATCGAAACCCGGATGTTATTGGCGAAGATCGCGGCGGCAAGGCCGGGCGAGGGGTTAGGAACGTTACCCAAGTTTTCGAGCAATTCATCAAAGAGGCTGGCAAAGCCCGGGAGGCGTGCCCCTAGCCCGATATTGACGCCAAGCATAAGGCCCGCTGCGGCTGCAATGAGCGCACAGAGTAGTGGTAGGCGTAATTCCCGGAGAATCGCCGGAAACTCGTGGCGGTAGAAGTGGCCGAGGGCGAAGGCGCTCCCACTGTAGGCACTGAGTGGCGTGCCCGCTGGGTGCTGTTCGCGCACCAGCAAACTGAAGGTGTTGAGGATGCGCCGCATGCTCAGTTCTTCATATTCGCGTGAAAGGATCTCCTCACGGTTAAAGCTGATCAGCCCGCTGCGGATGAGGGCAATGGCGGCGACGAGAAAGACTCCCAGAAAATACCAGAGCAGTTCGTAGCGTTGAGCAATAAAAATGAGCGCTTGCAACTGGAGAGCGACAGCACTGGGAATCAAGACTACTGAGGCCATGAGGGTCGCGGCACGCACGCTGCTGGCGTGGCTCGATAGAATTACCGCACCAGCAACCAGCAGCATGTTGATGGCGATGATCATGAGTGTGAGCAATGGCAGCAGCATGGGAATCTGGCCGCCAACATAGAGGATGGGATAGAAACCCCGAATCAGGGCGAGGAAGAAGAACATGGCGGCAAGGCTGCCCAGCAGCGGAACGATCAGCGCCGCAATCAGCTTGCCAACATAGAGTTGTCGGTCGCTGATGGGCATTGCCAAGAGCGATTCGAGGGTGTTGCGCTCGCGTTCACCAACGAACGACTCGATGGCCGTGATCAGCGCAAAACTCGAAGGCACAAAGCCTACCAGCAGCGCAGCAAAGGGAATGAGCCGCGCCAGCAGGCCGGGGTCTTCGAGAAAGGCGATGGCAATGTCGGTACCAGCAACAAGCGCGGCAGGCAGCCCAAAGGTGAGTACGAAGAAGGGCAAAAGCACCCGCCAATCACTGAGAACTTCGATCAACTCGCGGCGGGTGATGATCAGCACCGGATGGCGTAGTTGTGGCCATGTAATCGGGCGTGAGCGGCGTTGGGGCGAGCGGATTTGACCCTGCGTATGTTCGCGTGCCAGCAACTCTTCGCGGTTGAAAGTACGCATACCGACCCGAATGAGGAAGATGGTGCAGACACCCAGTGCTGCCGCAACAAGCCATAGCTCCGTCCAGAGGTCATTGATGATCAAAATAGCAGCCAACTGCATCACCGCTGCCATTGGGACAAGGATGAAGCTTGACATAAGATTGGCGGCACGAATCGAGGTGATGTGGGCCGAGATCACCACTGCACCCGTGACCATCACAAAGGCCATGGCAATAACGAGCAGCAGTAGTAGGCTGAAGCGGGAAATATTGATGACTTCAAAGTAGAGTTCGGGCATAAAGCCGAGCAGCAGCCCCACAAAGATGAGCATTGCAATCAGGCTGGCCAGCAGTGGCGTAAAGAGCGACGAGATCAGTTTGCCCAAGTAGATCTCGGTATCTGCGAGCGGCATGGCGAGCAACGATTCGAGCGTGTTGCGTTCACGTTCGCCTACAAAAGATTCGAGCGCGGTAATGAGCGCGAAACTGGAGGGAATGAAGCCCACCAAGAGGATCGTGAAGGAGATCAGGCGCACTGCCAAGCCCTCGGTGGCGATAAAATCAACAGTGCGTCCGGCGGCGAAGGCGAGAAGTTGCGGGAGCAACAAGGTAAGCAGCAACATTGGTGCGATCACGCGCCAATCGCTGAGCGTTTCGCGTACTTCGCGGCGACTGATCGTCATGATATGAGCGATGTTTGGCATAGGTGGAGGATACTAATACTATTTACGATTGTAGATTGCAGATTGCAGATTGCCGAACATGGCATCCCAATGGGCTTTCGCATGCTTGATGATGCGGCATGTTCAAGGGTCATTGGTATACCTTCACGTACGTGTCAACTCTTGGCGCATGAGGGCCGCATAGACAAGCACAAGCATGGTAGCAAAACTAAACCACTGGAGTGCATACCCCAGATGGGGGCCATCACCAAGGCTGTGGGGGTCGGAAGGACGGGGCAAGGTGGCCCCATCAGGATGCGGCAGCGCCTCAATGTACAGGGGCAAGAGGGGGGCACTCGTTTGCGCCTGGATTCCGGCCACATCCACCCGCACCCAGGCAGGAATACGACTCTCGCCGGGCAACGGCAGATCACGCGGGGCCAAGGGCGAATTGGGGCGTACCTCCGGGGGCCATGCAATGCCCTCAATGGTGACTTCACGTTCCACCGCATAGGCGGCCAGCATCGCGGGCTGCTGCTGATGGCTTGGGAGCCAGCCACGATCCACCAATACTGCCGCCTCAGTGCCTCTCAGTCGCAATGGCGTCAGCAGATGCACACCGTCAACCCCACTATCTGAACGCCGCGCCCGCAGCACAACGCTCTCAGCATTGATAAAGGTGCCCTGCACGCGCACCTTGCGCCCGGCTAGGGCATGGCCGTCAGCATTCGCCGTGGTGAGGGTCAATGCTGGCAACTCCAAAGCGGCCAAACGGGCCAGATTGGCGGCACGGCGCTCTTCAAGCCGCCCCAGTTGCCAAAAACCAAGGGTGATGAGCATCATAAAGATGATCAGAGCAAAGCTGTGTTTGAGCAACCAACGTGGGCTGAGGAGCCGATGAGTCATTCGTGTCATCATACCATACACCTTGACAGCCACATCCCTAGCGGCTACAATAGTGTTATAAATACACTAAATCAAAGGAACCACTGCAATGCCCAAGCACGCCACCGATTACGATGCCACCCGCTACGAGCGACCATCAGTCACGGTTGATGTGGTCATCTTCACGTTGATCAACCAAGAGTTGCATGTCCTATTGGTGCAGCGGCGGCATTGGCCTTTTGAGGGGTGTTGGGCCATTCCGGGCGGGTTTATCAATATGGATGAGTCGTTGGAGGATGCGGCGCGCCGCGAGTTGGCCGAAGAGACGGGCGTGCGTGATGTCTACCTCGAGCAGCTCTATACCTTTGGGGCCGTCGCACGTGATCCACGCACACGGGTAATTAGTGTCGCCTATATTGCGTTGGTACGTGCTGATCTGCAACAGATCCGCGCCAGCGCTGAGAGTACCGCAGTACGCTGGTTTCCGGTGCGTACCTTGCCAGAACCATTGGCCTTTGACCATGATCAGGTCTTGGCCTATGCCATCGGACGGCTACGCTCCAAGTTGGAGTATACCACGTTGGCATTTCAACTCTTGCCCGAAGTCTTTTCGATTCTTGAGTTAAAACATATTTATGAGCAAATTTTGGATGAAAAGCTAGACAAGGGCAATTTCTACCGCAAGATCAAAGAGGCCGATCTGCTCGAAGAGACGCCATTGCTCCGTGAAGGCCGTGGCCGCCCAACGCGCCTCTGGCGCTTCCGACGCGACCGGGCAGCCGATAAGCAGTTTGTCTTTCGTTGGCGCGAGGATCGCTCAGTGGGTGAGGGGCGTGACGAGAAATAGGGCAAAGCATGCCGCACTTTACATCACTGAGGCATGAAACCTCTTGACAAGCCCCGCGAAATGCGCTATAATCAGCAGCGTTGGAGGTAAACGCTCTTGAAAGTCTCACTCACCAGAGAGGTAGACTGAAACATGTGAAACAAGCCGGGTGTGGACAGCCAAGCTTCCCTCTCGTACCTGAGGTCACCGCACTGGTGGCGTCGGTTTTTTGTTTCATAGGAGCGTGCCTTCACTGCACCTTGACAAATGAATGTGGTTTGATGTTGTGTCAGCTTACTATCAATACCTGCGGGTAGCGATAGTCTATTATTCAACGCAGAGTTTGATCCTGGCTCAGGACGAACGCTGGCGGCGTGCCTAATGCATGCAAGTCGAACGCAGCAA
>NZ_NQWI01000298.1 GCF_002532535.1 Candidatus Viridilinea mediisalina | reverse complement strand
TCCGCACCCGGCGACGAGCCGCCAGTTCCATGTCATTGTTATGCAGAGGAATGTCGGGATGCTTCAGTACCGCCAACAATTGTTCCCGTTTATCGGTGGTTTTGCTGATGCGGTCATCCAAGGCCGCATACCCGGTCACCTCTTCCACATTCAGACGAAACCGCAGATCTTGGCCCCAGATGACCGCCAGGACATCTTGACGCGTCCCGCCAGGACGGGTATGGTAACTGGTGAACAGGTCGTTGCCCACGACGTGGCAGACCTCGTTCTGCCCATCCACGCGGGTGGAGGTCTGGTCAGTGGCAACCCACGCCCCCGTGGCGAGGCCGGTCTGATGGATGGCCTCCGCGTCATCAGCCCAATGGCCTTCCGGGTCCAGCAGCATCCGCGCCACCGTGCCGGTGCCAATCGTCAGGCCAACATCCCGCAGGAAGGTCAGCAGGGCGGGTTGACTCACGTTCGCGCCATGGCCGAGGGCGGGAACCAGCGCATGAATGGTGGGGCAGAACCCGCCCCGGTAGCCCGGTGGCAACGGCGCGATGATGGTCGTCTTGGTGCTGGGGACATACCAGACCTCCCGGACGAAGCGGACGACCTCGACGTCGATGCGCAAACGCTACACGATGGAATCCGTCGTGCCGTGGCGCACCGCATCCGGCGGAAGGGTCGCGGGGTCCACCACGCACCGTTCCTCGTGGGTCACCGTCAGCGTTGCATGTTTCTTCGGCTTGCCACGGGGCGTGCGCGTGCGGCGCTCGGCCTCCGAGGAGTGGTCGCTCGGTGGGGGCTTCACCGACGGTTTGATATCGGGCTTCCCCGAACCACCCTTCAGGCGGGCGTTCTCATCGCGCAGTTGCTGGTTCTCGACGCGCAGCGCGGCGTTTTCTGCCGCGAGCGTCTCAACGAGGTTCAGCACCTG
>NZ_NQWI01000140.1 GCF_002532535.1 Candidatus Viridilinea mediisalina | reverse complement strand
AGGATGGCCCTCACCCCCTACCCCCTTCGACAAGCTCTGGTTCGACAGGCTCACCAACCGGGCATCGCCTCTCCCACAACGTGGGAGAGGGGCGAAGGTAACGCGGTTTTGTTGTGTTGCTATGTTCGCTCTCCCGCTTTACCGCTTTACCGCTTTACCGCTTTACCGCTTTACCGCTTTACCGCTTCCAATAGGGCTACGGGGAAGTGTGCCAGTACGTCGCTCATCCAGAGGCCGGGGGTGCCTTCGTGTTCGCCCACATGCAGCTCGTGGCCGGTGAAGCGCTCGCGGTAGGCGGCACCAATGGGCGCGTCGGGGAGGGCGAGCCATGTGTCTTCCCAGAGATCGCCGGTGGGTGGCGTCACTTCGCCGCGTGCTAAGGTTAGGCTGAGGCGCGGGACGACGATGAGTACTTCGCCTGCCGCGCTACGCCGGGCATAGGCCACCACATGCTCGGCCTGTTCGCCTATAGCATTGAGTGGTAGGTAGTCGGCCCCAGCAAAGAGCTCCGGGTTTTCGCGGCGGAGCATGAGGGTGCTGTGTAGCATATAGAGCTTGATGCGGCCATCATGAGCCTGGGCCAGCAACTCGTTGGCGAGGGCTGCTTGTTCGCCGGCTGCCATGCGCTGCTTTAGGTCAGCTAAGACTTCGCGCCGTAAGCTAAAGTCTACCGGGCGGCGATTATCGGGATCAACCAGGCTCAAATCCCACAACTCGGTGCCCTGGTAGATGTCGGGAACCCCTGGTGCCGTGATCTTCACGAGGGTCTGGGCGAGGCTGTTGAAGCGCCCAAAGTAGGCCACGCGCCCCGCAAAGGTGTTGAGGCTGTCAAGGAAGCGTGTGCTGCGCCGGGGCTCAAGGATGCCCTCAACAAATTTGCGTACCGCTTCGTCATAGGCTGCGTTGGGGTTGACCCAACTGGTATAGACTTTTGCCTCCCGCGTGGCCTTCTCCATGTAGCGCACAATTCGTTCTTTGAACTGCGGTAAGCTAGGGGCGGTAAGATAGGGCTTGCTTTCTGTCGCTGCCGCCTCTCGCTTCTCCGCATCTCGCCTCCCCGCATCCTCTTCCCACTGATCAGGCCAAGCCCCCACCAAGGTCTGGTAGAGCAGGTACTCGTCGTTGCGCGAGGGCATCAGTTGGCCGTCCACTTCGCTGCGCTTACGGGCGTTGAGACGGCTCCAGCGGTTGACCATCTGCCGCCATTCGGCAGGGATTTCGGAGAGGACGTTGATGCGGGCGCGGACATCTTCGCTGCGCTTGGTGTCGTGGGTGGAGCTACTGAGCATGGAGTGGGGCCAGCGGCGGGCGCGGGTGCTGGCGTGGCGGTGCAGTTCGGCTACGCTGCCACCAAAGTGTTCGGGGTGCCCGCCCACTTCGTTGAGCGAGATGAGCCGGTTGTAGACATAGAAGGTGGTATCTTCAACCCCCTTGGCCATCACGGGGCCGCTGATCTGCTGGAACTTCATGACGAAGCGTACCACTTCGTCGCGGGCTTCTTCGTCAAAGCTCTCAAGGTTGCGTAGCAACAGCGTATCGCGCAGGAAGTTGAAGATCAGCCCGGCGGTACGCGGGTTGCGCCGCTGGGCATCGCGGATCGCCGCTTCGACATAGCGCTCGTCCCAGGGGGTGACGGTGCCGGGGCCACTGATGTAGGTGCGGTAGACCGGCAGGCTGGCGATGACCTCACGGATGGCGAAGGTGAGGCTGTTGAGGGTAAAATCGCGGAAGCGGCGATTGCTCTCGGTCAGCCGGTCGAGCATGTGGCTGAGCGTGTTGATCTCGCTGGCCAGCGAGACGAGCATGATCTCCTTCTTTTTGCTATTGACCAGGTTGGCAAAATTGGGGCGCGGCCCGGCGACATCGCTGTAGAGCCGATCGAGGGCTTTGCGGTTGCGCTGATCAACGAAGATGTTGTTGAGTTCATTGAGGAAATCGTAGCCGGTGGTACCCTCAACGGCCCAATCTTCGGGCAAGGTCTCGCCGTCGGTAAGGATCTTCTCGGCGATGACATAGAGCGGCCAGCGCAGCAATGGGCCAGCGGGGGCCGGTTCGGCCAATTCCTGCTCGATCCAGGTACTCACCTCGGGGGCCAAGCTGTCGGGCACCGCCTCCTCGTTGCCGGGCAGATTGGCAGCGGCCCAGTAGGCCAAGAAGTTCTCTTGCAACTGCCGAAAGTAGCTGGGCGGATTCCAGAGGCCGTCGGGGTGATCGATGCGTAGCCCATTGGCCTGCCCGCTGGCGATCAGCCGAAAGACAAGCTGGTGGGTCGCCTGAAGCACATCGGGCAATTCAACCCGAATCGCGGCCAGTTCGTTAATATCGAAGAAGCGGCGATAGTTGATCTCCTCAGCGGCGACGCGCCAGAAGGCGAGGCGGTAGGGCTGTTCACCGAGCAGCGCATCGAGGGCATCGAAGCTCCGCATGTCGCCGGGGGTGCCATTGAAATAGGCCAGTGTCTCAGCGATAGCTTGGCGGAAGGGTTCGCTCTGCTGGTAGAGATTATTGATGCGCCGCTTAATCACCTCTTTCTCGCGGTTACGCTCCTGAATTTTATCCGGTGCCGTCTCGGTGCGCGGCGGCAGGTAGGAGAGAGCAGTAATGATACTCTGCAACTCCGCCACATCAAGGTCATCGGCCCCGAGTTGCTCAAGCAGCGCCTCAAGCCGATACTCTAGGATCATGCGGTAGCTACGCGGATTGACGGGGAAGGTGTTCTCCCAATAGGTCAGGAAGAAGGCGCCATCGTTATAGTTGAGTTGCAGTTCACCGGCTTCAAGCACATCGCCATACTGGTTCCCCAGCACCGGCAGCAGCACTTTGTTGTGCAGTTGGGAAGGCACCGGATCCCATTCCACATCAAAATAGTGGGCATAGATCGAACTGGGGCCATTTTCCAGCAGATCAAGCCACCAGTTGTTACGCAGATCGCCAATGCCCATGTGGTTGGGCACTACATCAAGAATGAGGCCCAAACCATGCTGGCGCAAAGCAGCACTCCAGCGATCAAAGGCTTCTTCGCCCCCAATATCGGGGCTAATCTGGCTATGATCGGTGATGTCATAGCCGTGGGGACTACCCACCCGCGCTGTTAGAATGGGCGAGGCATAAGCATCACTGGCACCCAATTCGGCAATGTAGGCACTCACCTCTGCCGCAGCATCAAGCGGAAAATCGGCATTAAGCTGCAAGCGATAGGTTGCCTGGGGCGCACGACGGGGCAGACGGCTAAAGAGTTGTTCTAATGGTGTTGTCATATGGCTATTTTATGGTAAACGGAAACGCAGACGCCGACCAAGGGCGGTGAAGGCCGCAACCCACTCCCGCGCATCGGCGTAGCCTTGGCGCGCCTCTTCCTGGAATTCGACATAGATCGTCTGTAAGAGCTCGTAGTAGACATTCTGGATCTTCCAGACATCCACCTCGAAGGCCATGGTATGGGCGAGGCCCACGGCTTCATCAAGTTGGTGCAGTTGGCCAATCGCTTCGGGATTAGCCCGAAACTGTTCGGTGATGCGCTCGATGGTGCGGGCTAAGGCGTAGCCCAAACCTGGGCTGTCGAGGGTGACACCGGAACGGGTGGCTTCGTTACGCAGGGCTTGGATGCGATCAAGATCGAGCGCGTCGGCCTGAAGCAGGCGGCGCAACTCGGTATTGATCGCAAACTCGGCGGCAATCTGGAACTCACGCGGCACCGGCGTCCCCAAGCTGGCCAAGAAGCGCATGAGGGGCGCGTGGTACTCATAAATCTGGCGGTAGGCCGCCTCGGCTTCCGCGAGACTCGAATCGAGCACGGTGTTGATAATGTTGCGCTGCTCGTCGCCAAAGAGCGCTTTGAGCGAATAGGCTTCTTGGCTGAAGTAGCGATCCACAAGGCGCAACACCCCCGGAATATCGGCGCGTAAGAAGAGTTCACTCAATTCCGCCACAATGGTGTTGTAGCTCTCGCTGCTCTCGAATTCGCGCACCCCCCCGGAGATATTATGGTCGCCTAGGTGCAAGACGCCAAAGATGAGGTGTGCTTCATCGCCGGTAATGGTTGAGGTGATCTGGATGCGCCCCAGGGCCAGACGCGACTTACCCGACGGGATAAGCTGAAAATCTTCGCGCACGACGCTAAAGCAATAGACTTGGTCGCGCTCCTCATAGCTCTTGAAGAGCGAGGACATGGCATAGTGGGCGCCGACCTTACGCAGATCAACCATGGCGGGGCGCACATGCCGCTCATAAATGGCACGGCCATCGCCCAATTTGGGATTATTACTCTGGGCCCGCGCAAGCCGATCAAGGAAGGCGGGTTCGTAGTTCTCACCAAAGAGTTCGCGCGCAAGTTGCAGCGCCCGCCCGGCATACATCATCACCTGCACCGTCTCGATACCGGCCAGATCGTCGAAGAACCAGCCGCAGGAGGTATACATGAGCATCAGGTGACGTTGCATCTCCATCAGTTTCAGCACACTGATGCACTGACTGGGATCAAGTGGTTCGCGGGCGTGGTTTTGGAGAAAGGCGTTGCGGGTCTCAAGCGAGCGGTCGAGTACCAGGGTAATATAATCATCGCGGGCAGCCCAGGGATCATGCAGCAGACGCCGGCCCAGCCCCTCGAAGCGGGGCGCGAGGGTATCGCGTAGCCAGTCGAGGGCGGCGCGCAGGGGGGCACGCCAATGCTGACGCCAGCCAGGGTTACCGCCCGAATTGCAGCCACAGTCGCTATTCCAGCGGCCCACGCCATGAACACAGCTCCACGCAGTGTTCTCAACAATCTGCACCTCGTGGGTAGGCGGATACTCGGCCAAATAGGAGGCATAGTTGGTCAATTTGGCCAACCCGCGCTCTTCGATATACTGCAACGCATAGGCCAGCGCCATATCACCGTGGCGATGGTGGTGCCCATAGGTCTCACCGTCGGTCGCAATGTTGGCAATCTGAGGCCAAGGGCGATACTCGGTGAAGGTACTGGCAATACGGTTAGCAAAGATCGTCCCACTGACCAAGAGGCGCTCGAAGGCAACCGCACGCGAGACCGGGCCATCGTAGAAGAAGACGGCGATGGTGCGCCCACTCGGCAAGCGCACCAGGTAGGGGCGCGTCGGATCGATCCGCCCGTCACGCACATCACTCCAGACCGCATCGCCCAACTTGCGGCAATGGCTCACCTGATGCGGCTCAAGGATGGTGAAACTCAGCCCCTCATCGGCCATCAACTCCAGGGTAGCCAGATCAACCGCCGTCTCAGGCAGCCACATCCCTTCCGGGCGGCGCCCAAAGTGAAAAAGGAAATCTTGGATCCCCCAACGCACCTGGGTCAGCTTATCGCGCTGCGAAGCCAGGGGCATAATCATGTGATTGTAGCACTGCGCCATGGCCGAGCCGCGTCCAAAGAGGCGGCGGCTCTCATCATCGGCAGCAAGAATCGCCTCATAGACCGCAGGCATCTTTTCGGCCAACCAACTGAGCAGGGTGGGCCCCACATTGAAGCTAATCCGACTATAGTTATTGACGATCCGCACAATCTGGTCTTGCTCGTCAAGAATACGTGAAGCCGCATTCTCTTCGTAGCACTCAGCGGTAATGCGCTCGTTCCAATCGTGGTAGGGATAGGCCGAATCCTGCTGCTCAACCGCCTCAATCCAGGGATTCTCACGCGGGGGCTGGTAGAAATGTCCGTGGATACAGATGTAGCGTTCGGCCATTGTTTTTTTATGGCGCGGGCTGCGGCAAGCGCAGCCCGCGCCATCCTTTACAAGGGGGTATGCGGGGGAACCATGTTCCCCCGCCCCCCTTGGGGCGAAGAGGGTGTGCGGGGGAACATGGTTCCCCCGCATCCCTCCACCAGATCAGCCCTGGCTCTTGAAGAAGAGCGCACCGAGGGGCGGGAGGTCAACCACGAGCGAAGCGGGGCGGTTGTGGCTCGGCTGCTCTTCGGCCATGACGCCGCCAGCGTTGCCAACGCCGCTGCCCCAGTATTCCTTGGCATCGCTATTGAACAACTCCTGCCACCAGCCACCACGCGGTACGCCGACGCGGTAGCTCTCGCGGATCACCGGCGTACAGTTCATCAGCACAAGAATCTGGTCGCCGTTGGATGCCTTGCGCAGGAACGCATAGGTGCTATTATCGGCATCATTGGCATCAATCCACTCATAGCCCTCGGCATCACAATCCAGTTCGTGCAGGGCCGGCTCGGTGCGATAGAGCCGGTTCAGATCGGCGAGGGCGGTCAAGACCCCTTGGTGCGAGGGGAACATCAGCAGGTGCCAATCGAGGCTCTCGTCGTGCTTCCACTCGCGCCACTGGCCAAACTCACAGCCCATAAAGAGCAATTTCTTGCCCGGCTGGCCAAAGAGGTAGCCGTAGAGCAGGCGCAGGTTGGCGAACTTCTGCCACACATCGCCCGACATCTTATCCAGCAGCGAACCCTTGCCATGCACCACCTCATCGTGGGAGACAGAGAGGACATAGTTCTCGCTGAACATATAGAGCCCACGGAAGGTCAGTTCATTGTGGTGGTAGCGGCGATAGATCGGATCGCGGTGGAAGTAGGAGAGCGTATCGTGCATCCAGCCCATATCCCACTTGAAGCCAAAGCCCAGCCCGCCCACATAGGTTGGACGGGAGACCATCGGCCATGCGGTTGACTCCTCGGCAATCGTCTGCACACCGGGGAAGTTCTTATAGACCTCGGTGTTAAACTGGCGCAGGAACATGATCGCCTCAATGTTCTCATTGCCGCCATACTCATTGGGAATCCACTCACCCGGATTGCGCGAGTAGTCGAGGTAGAGCATACTGGCCACGGCGTCTACGCGCAGGCCGTCAATGTGGAACTTATCGAGCCAACAGAGCGCCGAGCTAATCAGGAAGCTCCGCACCTCATTGCGCCCATAGTTGAAGATGTAGCTCCCCCAATCGGGATGGTAGCCCTTACGCGGATCGGCGTGCTCGTAGAGGTGGGTTCCATCGAAATAGCTCAAACCAAAGCCATCGGTGGGGAAGTGGGATGGCACCCAATCGAGAATAATCCCGATCCCCTCTTTGTGCAGGTAATCCACGAAATACATGAAATCCTGCGGCGTCCCATAGCGACTCGTTGGCGCAAAGAAGCCAGTGGTCTGGTAGCCCCACGAGCCAAAGAAGGGGTGTTCGGTGATGGGCAGCAGTTCAATGTGGGTAAAGCCACAGCGCTTGACGTGTTCTGCGAGGCGCGGCGCAATCTCGCGGTAGCTAAGTGAGCGCCCCTCCTCTTCGGGCACCCGCATCCACGAGCCAAGGTGTACCTCATAGATAGACATGGGCGCATTCAGGTTTTGGGACTGGGTACGCTGCTGGATCCACTCCTCATCGCCCCACTCATACTCACGATCCCAGACAATCGAAGCGGTACGCGGCGGCATCTCATTGGTGGTCGCAAAGGGATCGGCCTTATCCTCTTTGTAGGCGTGGTAGCGCGAAGAGACGTGGAACTTGTAGCATGCGCCCTTCACCACCCCAGGAATAAAGGCTTCCCAAATGCCAGAGTTGCCGCGCAACTGCATCGGGTTGAGGCCCGCGTGCCAATTGTTCCAATCGCCAATCACCGCCACATACTCGGCATTGGGGGCCCAGACGGCGAAGTAGGTACCCTCTTGGCCATCAATCGTAGTGACGTGGGCACCCATCTTCTCATGGAGGCGGAAGTGGTTGCCCTCACCAAAGATATAGAGGTCATCATCGGTCAGGAAGGGCGAACCAGGCGGGGGCGCAGTGGGAATCGCAGCCACGGGGTGGGGCGACGCGCTAGTGGGATGGGCGGCCACCGCCGCAGCCACCGCATCACTCGACGCACTCGACTGCGGCGGCTCCACGTAGTGTTCGGGGGTAGCGGCCATCGGCCCAGAGCCATCATCTTCGGAGGGCACTGCGGCGAGCGCCGCTTCAGCCGCTAGGGCCGCAGCCTCCTCGGCGGGCACGGTGACCCCCTTGGATTCAGCGGGCGGCGCGGCGGGCGCTTCGGGCGGCGCGGCGGGCGCTTCGGACACTGGCATGGTTGGTGAGGATTCGGTCGAAGCCACTTGGGCAACATCCCCTTCGGCCTTGCGCTTCTTCGGTGCCCGCTTGGGCTTCTCGGCGGCCTGTTCAGCGACCTTGGGTGTCTCTTGCTCCTCAGCGGACTTCGCACGGCTGCGGCGTGGTTTCTTTTGTTCTTCGGACATGTATTGGTTACCTCTCGTAAGCTATGATGATAGTTGGGGGCTGTTGGGGCTACGCCCCAAATTATCTTTTTCCATTCGTGTTGGCGGCGAAGCCGCCAACACGAATGGAAAAAAATTCTTTAACCGGGGTTTGGGGAAACTTGGTTTCCCCAAATCACTCAGTCTCAAGTTGACGCAACACCCCAGACAACGGAATGCCGAGCCATGTAGGTCGGTTATTCATCTCGTAGGCAATCTCATAGATCGCCTTCTCCAGAATAAAGATCTCCAGCAGGGTCTCTAGGTCGGCGCGATTGTTGGGCATGAAGGGAGCCCCGTTGGCGGCTTCGCGGTAGCTATTGAGGAAGGCCGCACTGACCCAAAAGGCCCAGAAGTCGGCCCATTGGCGCAGGTTGGTCTCCTCTTCGGGCGAAACGGTGGTTGACTCTAGGCGAGTAAAGAGGCTGCTGTAGGCGGCGTACTGGTAGGAGCGCAGCATCCCTGCGACATCGCGCAGCGGTGAGCGTTTAATGCGCCTTTCACTGATGGGGCGCGCTGGCTCGCCCTCAAAGTCAATGATCATGTAGTCCTTGCCAGTATAGAGCACCTGGCCAAGGTGGTAGTCGCCGTGGATACGGGTGCGGGCCGCTTCGATCTTACCGGCAGTGATGCGGCGGAAGCGGGCGGTCAGTTCAGCTTCATGGCTGAGCAGGCGGGTCGCATCATCACGCACATGGTCGGGCAGTTTGGGCAGCAGTTTGCGCAAGCCCTGGAAGGTGGCACTGGCCTGACTGCGCATCGCCTGGAAGAGGCCGCGCTGGTAGAGCAGCGAGAAGGGTTCGGGCGCAAAGGCGGGCGAACGACCACGGGCGAGGGCAAGGTGCAGTTCGGCGGTGCGTTGGGCCAACAGGCGCGCCGCTTCCAGGTGGGCGGCGACGAAATCGGCATAGGGTGCGGGCGGCGCATCGGGCGCATCGAGCAGCGCCGTGAGCGTCGCTTCACTCGTGGGTGCGGCCAGATCGGGTTCGGCGAGGACATCCTCGAAGTAGCTGCGGAGCACATCGAGCGAGAAGCCGAAGGCATCGCCCTCATTGGGCACAAAGCTCTGGAGCATCCCCAGGGTGGTTGGTTCCTGCCCAGGGCGGGTATACTCCAGCGCACCGGCCAAGGGGGGCGTATGCTGGAAATTGGCCTCATCAGTGAGGTAGCGGCTCACCTCAAGATCGGGGTTAACACCGTGATCGAGCTTACGATAGAGCTTCATAATCAGGCGGCCCCCAAAGTTGATCGAGGTATTGCTCTGTTCCCCCCGCATCACTGAGGGGTCGAGGTTGGTGCCAGTCCCCGCGAGGGCACGCAGGGTACGGGTACCAAGGCCAGCCAACTCGCCGCCGCGCTCACCGCGCAGCCGTCGGCGGCCCATAATCAACTCGAGCAGGGCACTACAGAACTCCCGATCCACCAGCGGATCATAGATAAGCCCCGGCTCCTGTTGGCTCTGCTGGAAGCGCATGCCCGCGATCACCGCGTGGCGGTTATTCTGCAGAATCTCGTGGGCCCGTTCGCCTTCGGCGTAGGCCATCGGCAGCAAATAGATCTCGCTGTTATCCTCAATATACTGCACACTGACGAGTACAAGGTAGGCCAGGCCGTAGCTATAGGGCACAATGATCGTATCGCTAATCGTGACCGACTTGATCTTGCGCGATTTGGAACCAAACCAGCGGCGCGGGCGCATGTACTGCGGCAGGACGTGTTCCAACTGCACCTGCCGCCCATCGTAGAAGATCGCATCCCAGCCGCCCGCTTCAATCGTAATCAACTCCGGCTCGGCGCTGTCGGTGGGTACGCTATCGGGGCGCATACCCTCGACCCGCTGGGGCACGAGGTGGAACCAGTAGAAGCTGTGGGGGCCAATGGTGAACATGTAGGGATGTTCCGTAATACCGGGGAACTCCACCTGACCAAACATCTCCACCGGCATCATCCCGCGAAAGGCGGAGAGGTCAACCTCTACGGCTTGGACAAAGCGCGAGAGATTGGCAATCACGAGGATCAGGTCATCTTCATAGCGGCGCACAAAGACCAGCACCTTACGATTTTCGGGGTGCAAGAACTCAAGTGTGCCGCGTCCGAAAGCCTTATAGCGCTTACGTAGCGCAATCAGGCGGCGCGTCCACCAGAGCAGCGAATGTTGGTTGGCTGACTGGTTCTCGACGTTGACCATCTCGTAGTGGTACTCAGGATCGGTAATCACCGGCAAAAAGAGGCGCTGCGGATTGGCACGCGAAAAGCCCGCATTGCGGTCGCCTGTCCACTGCATAGGCGTCCGCACACCGTTGCGATCACCCAGGTAGATATTGTCACCCATGCCAATCTCATCGCCATAGTATAGCACAGGTGTACCAGGAAGCGAAAAGAGCAGGCCGTTCATCAACTCAATCTTACGGCGATGGTTGCCCAGCAGCGGCGCCAAGCGGCGGCGGATGCCCAGATTGATGCGTGCCTGGGGATCACTCGCATAGGTGCGGTACATATAGTCCCGCTCCTCATCAGTCACCATCTCCAGGGTCAACTCATCGTGGTTACGCAAAAAGATCGCCCACTGGCAATTATCGGGAATCGAGGGCGTCTGGTGCATAATATCCACAATCGGGAAGCGATTCTCCTGATGCACCGCCATATAGAGCCGTGGCATCACCGAGAAGTGGAAAGCCATATGGCACTCATCGCCATCCCCAAAGTAGGAGATCAGGTCTTCAGGCCACTGATTCGCCTCAGCGAGCAGCATACGCCCCGGATATTTTTCATCAATATGGGCCCGCAGTTGCTTGAGGTAGGTGTGGGTTTGGGGCAGATTCTCGCAGTTGGTGCCCTCCTCCTCATAGAGGTAAGGAATGGCATCCAAACGCAAGCCATCCACCCCCATATCGAGCCAAAACTCCATCACCTTGACAATTGCGCGATGGACAGCGGGATTCTCAAAGTTGAGATCGGGCTGGTGGCTATAGAAACGGTGCCAGAAATAGGCTCCCGCCACCGGATCCCAGGTCCAATTGGAGGTCTCAAAGTCCTTAAAGATAATCCGCGCATCTTTATACTTATTAGGATTATCGGACCAGACATAGAAATCGCGGAATGACGTGCCGGGGCGTGAGCGGCGGGCACGCTGGAACCAGGGGTGTTGGTCGGAGGTATGGTTACAGACCAACTCAGTAATCACGCGCAGCCCACGGCGATGGGCCTCGCGGATAAACGTCCGCACATCGGCAATATCGCCATAGGAGGGGTTCACATCGGTATAATCAGCGATGTCGTAGCCGTCATCCTTGAGCGGAGAGGGATAGAAGGGCAAGAGCCAGATCGCCGTAATGCCCAATTCTTGCAGGTAATCGAGGCGACTCGTGAGCCCTTTGAAGTCGCCAATCCCATCGCCACCGCTATCAGCGAAAGCACGGACGTGAATTTCATAGATGATCGCGTCCTTATACCAGAGCGGATCGCCCGTGAAGATTTGGGGATGCCTGGAACGCGGCTGTCTGCTTACACTCATGATCACCCTAGTTTGACAAGGTTTTAGAAACGGCCTTCCAGCTTTATAGTTGGAGTGCCGACTTATGGTCTTCCAGTAAATAATCCGCTAACCAGACCTCGCAGATCTGGCATATCTATCAGGTCTAGTCCGTGCCGCGACACCGGATTAATTTCTGGAAGACCATTAGTCGGCATCCAA
>NZ_NQWI01000139.1 GCF_002532535.1 Candidatus Viridilinea mediisalina | reverse complement strand
GGGAGGGCGAAGCCCTCCCCGAACCCCTCCCACGATCTTAGCGGCTTCTCGTCTAGCGGCTAGCGCCTATCCCGCAATGGAGCCCGGCGCGCACGAGTATGAGCCGTGCCGCCGGGCTGAGCATGTAGTCATAGAGTGTCTGCACCGCACGGGGCAGGCTTCGCTCGCGCAGGCGGCCCAGGAACCATTCCTGCTGGAGGGGTAAGCCCGCCAGATCAACACTGCCAAGCCCCTCGCTGCGTGGGGGCGCACAACTCTGCGGCACAAAGGTGAGCCCCAGACCAGCGCGGGCAGCATGAAGCAGGGCTGCCACACTATCCGTCTCGAAGACCGGACGCAGTTCGGTTGCAGGTACGCCGCGCCGCCGCAGCCCCTCCTCAATCGTGCGGCGCAGCGGCGAACCGGGGCGCGGCAGCACCAAGGGCTGCATGCGCAGACTCGGTGGCAGCACCTGCTCCTGTTTGAGCAGCGCGTGGCCTGTGGGGGCCAATAACACCAGCACCTCACTGCCAAGTGGCGTCAATTCGAGGCCACGCCGTCGCTGCTGCTCTTCGAGCAGCACCAGCCCAAGCTGGCGTTCCGCCAACGCATCGAGCAGTTCATCGGCAGAAGCAATCAGCAACTCCGGCATAATCCCCGGAAACTGGGGCTGGAAATCGGCCAACAGGCGTGGCAGCAGGCGTTCGCCGCTGCTACTAGTACAGCCCAAGAGCACCCGGCCCGTAACTTGGCCCTTGAGCGCCAGCATATTCTGTTCAGCGCGCGTCGCCAACTGCACCAACTCACGCGCACTGACGAGCAACTCCTCACCAGCGTGGGTCAGCACCATCTTCTTACCCACACGCCGAAAGAGGCGCATCTCGCCGAGTTGCTCCTCGAGGGCGCGGATCTGCTGGCTAATCGCCGGTTGGCTCATGTGCAACACCTCAGCCGCCGCCGAGTAGCTACCGGCATCAACGACAGCTAAGAAGGTGCGAAGGTGAAAGGTGTTGAGCATGGTGGGAGGAGAAGAACAGAGGAACAGAGGAACAGAGGAACAGAAAAACAGAAGAACAGAAGAACAGAGGCTGTCTGAAAAGTCTATGAACTGGCGTTGGAGTGCCGGCTTCAGCCGGCTAACGCCAGCACTCCAGCGCGTGCCCGCTAACTTTTCAGACAGCCTCTCACCTAATCACGCGGCTAGGCGGAGCAATCACCGTTGGTTCCAGCGCCAAAATGCGGCTCATGCCCTTGAGACCACGATTGGTCACACTAATGATATAGTAGGGCGTGAGTGGGAGCCGTTCACCGGAGCGAAAGCGCAACTCGATGCGATGTTGCGCCCGGCGCAGCACCCGTACTTCCAGCGCGGTCACATCACTCATGCGCCGTTCAGTACGCAAGCCCCGCAGCCCGTAGTGGCGCAGACAAATCTGGTCGCGTTCACGATCAAAGGCAATACTCACCAACTGACCACCAGTGTAGAGGACAAAAAAGGCAAAAGCCGCAAGGCCCGCAATCGCGGCCATGGGCCCTTCCACATCTACAACCTGTTGATCGAAGATACGCCGCACAATATCGGCAATCCCCAAGGCCACCAACAGCACAAAGCTCCAAGCCGCCACCGGAAGGTAGCGCACCCGTAGCGTCTGCTGATCACCTACAACTGAACAGATAAACATAGGCCGAAAGCCCGATAGCCGAAAACCGAAAAGCGAAAACCATGGTACCGCAGGTAGCGTTTGGCTGCAACCAACCTAAGAAGTTGTCTGAAAAGCTAGGTGGGTACGCGTTGGAGTGCCGGCTTTAGCCGGCTGAAGCCGGCACTCCAACGCCAGTTCATAGACTCTTCAGACAGCCTCTAACGCAATGCGTCACTCTGCTCTTGCGTTGACACAGAATTCCTGCTATGATCGCTTGATGAGATGCCTATTTTCTCTTTCCTCATTTCCGTATCCTTTAACAAGGGGACATTGCGATGGCCTACTTCAAAGATGAAGCCGAACTGGCGCAGATTATTGGCGGCCTCTATGAACTCGTCAAAAAGGACTCCCAGGTCGCACCCAAGATCTGCGCGGGCAAGATCATCATCCAATTTCGCTACGACGATCCCAAAGGGGTTGCGACCATCAACGCGGCCCATCCGCCCACCCAACCCGCTGCCTACTGTGATGTCCACTGGGGCGAGGTTGAGCTCAAGCCCGATGTTGAGATGAGCATGAAGGCCGATATTGCCCACCAGTTCTGGCATGGTAAAATCAACCTGATGGCTGCGCTGACACGCCGCCAGATCATCGCCAAAGGCCCCATTCCCAAGATTCTCCGCCTGCTCCCCGCAGTGGCCCCGGTCTATACGATATATCCTAAATTTTTGCGCGACATCGGACGTGAAGACCTCGTACTTTCCAAATAACCGTTGTTGCGTCATACCATTTTAGATTGTAGATTGTTGATTGCAGATTGCCGAACATGGTGTCCCAATGGGCATTAGCATGCTTGATGATGCGGCATGTTCAAGGGTAATTGGTATCACACCACCGAACCTATGCCAAGCAACAGCGAAATGTTCGAGCGCGGCGCTTACGACGCCGAGCATGATGAACTGAATCTCTTCTACTACCAGCACTACTACTTCTACCGACGCGGCTACGATCAAGCCCGACGGCAGGTACGTGGGCACCCCGACCCACGCATGCTCGCCGGGGTCGGGGTGGTCGTGCTGGTTGCCCTGTTGAGCGTAGGCGGCTGGATGCTCTTTGGCTGGCTCGGTGCCTCGCAAGCGGCCCAGAGTCCGATTGAGCCCATCGTAGCCACGACGCAGCCCGCTCCGGCCACGCCGCGACCAACCCCAAGCCCAAGCCCTACCCCTGAACCCAGTGCAGAACCGAGCCTACAACCTGGCGTTCAGGCTCTCGTGGTTAACCTCAACGGTGCCCCCTTGCGTGTCCGCCGCGACCCCGGCATCACGCCTGAGCTTGGTCGCCTCAACGAAGGCAGCGAAGTCACCCTACGCGAAGGCCCAGTTGAAGCTGACGGTTACCTTTGGTGGCGCATCGAAACCCCCGGCATCAGCGGCTGGGTGGCCGCAGGTAGCCTTGAAGGTACACCCTTTCTTGAGCCACTGCCGTAGCTTGGAGGAGTGATACTAAATCATCAAGAACGCTGACACTCATTGGGACGCCCATGTTCGGCAATCTACAATCTACAATCTACAATCTACAATCTACAATGGCACTACCCATCACGCAGAGTAGACACACTTGGCGCAACGTTCACATCTTCATAGATGGCGCGTAGCGGGATACTTACCTGCAAGGTGCGCAGGTGCAAGCTTGCTTCGCTACCAATCACATCGGCCAAGCGCCACTCTTGCTGCTCATGGCGCATGAAGTGTTCAATATGATATTTATTTTGGGCAACGAGAATATATTCTTGGAGGGTTTCAATCGTACGATAATGTTGAAATTTTTCGCCTCGGTCGTAACGTTCGGTTGAAGGCGAAAGAATCTCGATAATAACGGTCGGGTTGAGGAGTGTATCACGTTTATCTGGATGCAGAAAGTTTGAAGCACCACACACAAGCGTAAAATCTGGATAGGTGTATAGTCCAGTTTGTACAATTTTTACCCGCATGTCACTCGGATAGGCACGACACGGACGGCCTCGCACATGCGCTCGCAGCAGTGCAGCAATGTTGAGCGCCAGCAAATTGTAGACTTCACTGGCACCCGCCATCGCATAGATGCGTCCAGCAAAGTATTCATGCTTTTGGGTGCTTGTCCGTTCTTGCTGAAGATACGCCTCTTCAGTGATATGTATGGTTGGTTGTGCTGTCATCGCAACTCCTCATACGACAAACCTATTTACTCCATGAGGAACTATCGGGGCGGGCAAAACTCTCCCCGCCCCCCTCACTTTGAGCAATTCTACCCTTATAGTAGCCACGCCGTTCAGCGGGAAGCAGAGCAGCGATGCGCCCCATCATAGCATCAGTAAGCTGATCCATGCTTGTGGCAGGTAGGGAACCTTTGGCGTTGGGCTGGAGCAGCAAGGGTTCGCCGATGCGCAGGTGGACGGGGCGGCGCAGCAGTGAACCGCGAGCGCCATGTTCGGTGCCGACAATAGCTACCGGAACAATGGGGACACCAGCTTGGATAGCGAGGCGAATGGCACCGCCGCGCCCTTCGGTGAGTACCCCGCTGCGGCTGCGGGTGCCTTCAGGAAAGACGAGCAGCACGGCACCATCGCGGAGGGCCTGCACGGCTGCGCCAAGAGCATTGGCATCGCGCCGCCCGCGCTTAATCGGAATGACGTGCATCGTCTGGAAGAACCAGCGAGCAAAGGGATTGCGAAAAATCTCGGCCTTGGCGAGCCACGAGAGGCGGTAGCGGAAGGGCAAGAGGGTAGCGACGACCGGAATATCCACCCAATGCACATGGTTCATCACCACCACCAGGCCGCCCGCCTCGCGCGGGGGCAGATGCTCGCTACCCTCCACCCTCCAGCGTAGCCAACCAAGCCAACGCATCGTATGAAGCCAAATGTAGAGCAGCAGGTAGATGAACCAACCTAGCATAGGTGTACCTCTGGCATATAAAATGCTACACCCCAATTCCAAGCCCAACGCTATAGACGAGCCTGCCACCAAGCCAAGCACTGAGGAGCAGCAGGAGTGCGCCGAGGGCGTGCAACCCCACGTAGCCACGCCGTGCCAGCCGATCGGCGATGATAGTGGGCTGGCGGTGCTGACGCACGAGTGCCGCCGTGTAGCATGCGAGGGCGGCGATGCTGGTGAAGGCATGAGCATTGAGCAAGCGCATGATATCGTTGCCATAGATAGCATCAGGGCCAGCAACTTGGCGTGTGGCATCGGCCACACCTGTCAGCAGCGCTACTATGCCACTGAGGCAACCCACAAGCAGACAATGGTACGCACTGGTGGCCCATGCATTCCGACCTGTACGCAAGGCCAACAAGGCAAAGAGGCTACTGACCAGCAGCAACGCCAACGGAAAGTGAACCGTGAAGGGGTGTAGCGTAGGCATAACAAGGATACAGGAAGGAGGATACAGGAAGGAGGAAATAGGCAATAGCGCAACAACCGCATCAGGATGGGCTAAATGTCCTAGATTGTCATGGAGCCTGAAACCATCCCATAGTATAGCATGCAGGGATACCACTCAGCCGATCGCGCCAGTCTACGGTATAATACCATTTCAGATGGTAGCTGGTAGCTTGCCGAGCATGGCGTCTCGATGAGCTTTGGCCTGATTGATCATGCGGCATGTTCAACAAAGATTGGTATAATTGAAACCATGAGGTTTGTGGTGCATACCAAACTGTGCTGCTTATGAATTCATTCACCAACTATAATCCCCTGCTCCGCAGCCCAATTGTTGGCTATGCCTACCATCGCCTGATGCTTGATGCCCATGGAACACCTGTAGACTATGAATTTTTAGAAGTGAACCAGACCTTCGAAAAACTTACTGGTTTAAGCGAGAAAGACATCATCAACCGCAGCATCCGAACCATTCTTCCAGACATTCTGCACGCTGAATTTGATTGGGTTGGTTTTTATGGCCAGATTGCTCTAACGTGTGGCGAAGCCTCTTTTGACCAATTTTCGGAACCACTACAAAGATGGTATCGGGTTCATGTCTATTCCGAAGAAAAGCTCTTTTTTACAACAATATTTATTGACATAACTGAGAGTAAGCAGCACGATAGATTGCTCGTTGAGTTGTTCAGCCAAGTTCCGGGGGTGGTCTATCAGTACCGCTACCATGGCGATGGCAGGCACTATTTTCCCTTTGCCTCAGCCCAAATCTGGGACGTCTACGAAGTGAGTGCCGAGCAGGTGCGCGAGGATGCAAACATTCTCTTTGAACGTTTGCACCCCGATGATCACCAGCAGGTAATCGATTCGATTATCGCCTCCGCTAAGACGCTGAGGGTCTGGGAGTGTGACTATCGGGTCAGGCTGCCCACAAAGGGAGAGCGCTGGTTGCGAGGTATTGCCAAACCCCAAGCGCTCAATGATGGCAGTGTGCTGTGGCATGGCTATATTGCCGATATTACTGATCGTAAAGCAACCGAGTTAATCCTGCATGAACAGTATCGCATGCAGGATCTGCTTATGCAGATTGCTACCAAGTACATTAGTATTCACTCATCTGAACTTGATGCAGCACTTATCGATTCATTGCAAGCTATGGGTGAATTCATTGGCGTTGATCGAGCCTATATTTCTACCTATATTCCAGAAAATGATTGCTATCGTCATAGCCACGCATGGTGCAGAACGGGTGTGAAACCACAATTCACGGAGTTGGAATGGGTATCGCTGCGTAAGACCGCACGCTGGCTTGATCACCATCGGCGCGGTCAGACGCTGAACATCCCTCATGTTGCCGCATTGCCGCTTGATGATCCCTTCAGAGCAATCTTAAGCGCCCAACAGATTCAATCGATCCTTCTTGTACCAATGATCAATGGCGGCCAAACGGTTGGTTGCGTGGGCTTTGATGCGGTAGAGCAACGCCGGGATTTTTCGGAACACGAGGAATTGTTGCTCAAGCTCTTTGCTGGGCTGCTGGTCAATGTACAAAATCGCATGCGCCTTGAACGCCACCTTCAAGTGGCGAAAGAGGAAGCCGAACAGGCCAATCGGGCTAAGAGTAGATTCTTGGCCAATATGAGCCACGAGATCCGTACCCCACTCAATGGGGTGATTGGCTTCACCGATCTGCTCCAACAAACAAAACTGAACCCCACCCAAGAACAGTATGTGCGTAATGCCAATGTCTCGGCCTATATGCTGCTGGAGATTATCAACGATATTCTCGATTTCTCGAAGATTGAAGCCGATATGATGAAGCTCGAGCGCATCAAAATTGATCTGCTCGAATTGGTGAAACAGTGTATCGATATTATTACGTATAGTGCTGAACAGAAGAATTTGAAGCTTTTGCTTCACCTTGAGCCAAATGTACCGCGCTTTATCTTTACCGATGCGGTGCGCTTGAAACAAGTTTTAGTCAATCTGCTTGGTAATGCGGTAAAATTTACCCTGCATGGCGAGGTTGAACTCTCTATTGATTATACCCCTCTGGATGCGCATCAAGGCCATGTTCGCTTTGCAGTGCGCGATACCGGAATTGGGATTGCCCCGCATGAACAACAACAACTCTTCCGTGCCTTTACCCAGGCCGATAGTTCCACTACGCGCAAGTTTGGTGGTACTGGACTTGGTTTGGTTATTGCCGACCTGATTGTGCAGAAAATGGGTAGTAAAATCTGTGTTGAGAGTGAACTTGAAAAGGGAAGTATTTTTTATTTTGAAATAACTACCGATGTAGAACATGAATCAACAATAGATGCACAACCAAGCTATGGATTGCAGCCCTCCCTTGTGTTGAAAGACCACGAGCATGAACATGCGCCCATCGTACTGATTGCTGAGGATGTGGCGATCAATATGTTCTTGATCGAGGCTATTATCCAGCGTCTGCTGCCTTCGGCCACTATTGCCAAGACGCAGAATGGTCAAGAGGCGCTTGCGTTTTGTCGCCAGACATGGCCCGACCTCATCCTTATGGATGTGCAGATGCCCGAAATGGATGGCCTTGAGGCCACGAGAGCAATCCGGGTGCTGCAAGAGGCGCATGCAGCACGCCATGTGCCGATTGTGGCTCTGACTGCTGGGGTGCTCAAAGAGGAACAGGAGCGCTGTCTGGCTGCTGGTATGGATGCATTTCTGAGTAAACCTGTGAGGGCTGAACGCCTGCAGGCGATCATGCGCCAGTTTTTGGAGGATCTGTGATATGGCTATCCAAGCGTCTGAGCGTCGTCGTTGGTGGTACGAGCGTGGTGAGCCGGGTGCGCTTACGCTGTTGGCGATGGCTGCTATTAGCCTGCCGCCCCTTGTCTTGATCGGGGTTCTTCGTATGGCCCAAGCTGGCCAGGTTGCCGTGGTGCTCGCTTGGGTAGCGGCGCTCCTGCTGCTGCTACGCCTGCCTGCGCTGCTGCGCGGCGAAGGACGACGCCTCGGACTCTTGGGCCTCGTGTTGGCAACGGGTTTCACAGGGGCGGGTTTGGCCGCGGTGCCGCCTGCGGTTGATGCCCAAGGTGGCGGCCTGACCTTTGCGGCTTCGCCACGCATCTCGCAGGAGCATTTTAGCCGCATCCTGATCACGGGCAATTCGCCCGCTGCGCCCTATGGCGATGAGCTCTATGCGATTATTGTGAGCTATGGCCTCGATCCTGCCGTGGCGCTCGCCTTCTTCCAACACGAGAGCCAGTATTGCACTACGGGTGCGTGTGTCAACAATGCGCTGCTCAATTGGGGCATGCTGCGCCGCCATATTCGCCCCGAACGTAACGCGGGCAGTAGTGGCGGTTTTGCACGCTATGCCAACTGGGAAGATAGTGTGCGCGATTGGTGCGAATTGATGCTTGGCTACATCCGCCGTGGCATGGATACGGTTGAAAAGGCTATTCCTGTCTATGCTCCCACCTCGGACGGCAACGTGCCCTCGGCCTACATCAACGCCGTGCGCCGCCAAGTTGCTGCCTGGAGTGGCGGCAATATCCCAAGTGGCGGTGCGCCACGCGAACCGGCCCTGCGCGCCTATAGCATGCCCCTCGACCAAGCGCTGCTCAGTGAAACCTTCCTAGCCGCTGCGGTTGAATATCGCCCCACCTGGGCCTTCCACCAATACCTGTTGAGTGAATCGCAGGCCGGACGCCCCTTGGGTGTGCCGGTTGATGGCAGCCGCATCATTAACGTCAATGGCCAACGCTTCGCCGTTCAGGTCTTTGCCCTCGATACGCTCTATACCCCCATTGCCGCCCAAGAAGCGGAAACCAACTGGGGTGATGTGCGCCGTCTTAGTGACCTGCTGCGCCAAAGCGCCCCCCAAACAACACCGACCCGCACCGTGACCCCGACCCCTAGTAGCGATGAGGCAAACTCACGCTAACGTATGGTACAATCCTTCGGGTCGTTGCGCTCTGCCCCGTCCTTGCCCCACGACCCGACAGAAACGCGCCAGCATATATAAGGAGCCGATATGCACATCGTTGTGTGTCTCAAACAGGTCCCCCGCGATAATTCGGTCAAGATTAACCCTGACCTGAGCATCAATGCCGACGGAATTGAAAAGATTATTAACCTCTTTGATGAGTATGCTATCGAAGAGGGGCTCGTTTGGCATGAGAAGCACGGCGGTAAACTCACTGTTCTCTCTATGGGCAGTGATGAGTGGGTTGAACAGATCCGGCGTGCTTTGGCTATGGGTGCCACCGATTCGCTGCTGCTGAAGGATGCCGCCTTTGCCAAGCTGGATACGCTCGCTGCCGCGAAGGTGGTGGCTGCTGCAATCCAGAAACTAGGTGATGTAGACCTGGTCTTCTGCGGGCGGAATAGTACCGATGACGAGAGTGGGGCTTTTGCTCCGGCTCTCGCCCGGACGCTGGGCTGGGCCCAGGCGACCTACGTTGGCAAGGTGCTTGAGGTTGACCCTGCGGCGCAGCAGTTGAGCGCCGAGCGCCATCTTGAGGGCGAAATTGAGACCGTGAGCGCCAGCCTGCCCGCCGTCGTCAGCGTCATCAAAGACATCAACAGCCCACGCTACCCCTCGCTGCTCAAGATCAAGAAGGTGGCCAAAATCACCCCGCCCGTCTGGAGCGCCGCCGACCTCGGTATCGGCACCATCACCCCAGTGACCACGATAAGCAACCGCGTCCCGCCCCCCCCGCGCCCCTCCGGCGAAATGGTGGACGGCCCCGATGCCGCTGCAAAAGTCAAGAAACTTGTAGATAAACTCCTCGAAAATCAGATTGTGTGATGGTGCTAAGGCAAGAGCATAGCGATGTGCCCCACGGCACATCAATGAAATAAGGAGACACCCTATGGCGGGCGTACTCGTCTATATTGAGCAGGCAGGCGGCAATGTGGCCGCGATTTCGCGTGAGTTGCTGGGTAAGGGCAAAGAGTTGGCGGCTGCTCTCGGTGGGCCGCTCAATGCCCTGGTGGTAGGCGCGAATCCGACGGGCTTGGCCGAGCAGGCGTTGAACTTCGGTGCCGCTACGGTCTACAGTGTGGCCGATAGCAGCCTCGAAGCCTACACCACCGATGGCTATGTGGCGGCGGCTAAGGCCGCTGTGGAGGCCGCCAATCCTGCGTTGATTCTCGCTGGGGCCAGTTTCCAGATGCGCGATTTTGGCGCATCCTTGGCTGCCGACCTAGACGCTGGTTTGGCAGTAGATGTGGTTGATCTCAAGGTTGAGGGCGGTGCGATCAGTGCCACGCGCCCCTCCCACGGCGGCAATGTGATCAATAGCTTCAGCTTTGTGCCCGACAAGCCGGTGGTGGCCCTCGTACGCAAGCAGAGCTTTGCCGAAGCACCAGATGGTGCGAGTGGTGGCAAGATCCAGAGCCTAAGCCTGCCAGCCACCACCATCCGCACCAAGGTGCAGGGCGTCAGCGCCAAGAGCGGCGCAGTCAACCTGACCGATGCGGCAGTGATTGTGAGCGGCGGGCGTGGCTTGAGCGACAAGGATAACTACTACAAGCTCATTCCGCCGTTGGCCGAAACGCTCGGCGGCGCCTATGGTGCCTCGCGTGCGATTGTGGATGCCGGTTGGGTACCCTATGAGCACCAAGTCGGGCAGACGGGCAAGACGGTCAGCCCCAAGCTCTATGTGGCTGCGGGGGTCAGTGGCGCGATTCAGCACCTCGCAGGTATGCGTACCAGCCGCAACATCGTGGCGATCAACAAAGACCCAGAAGCCCCGATTTTCCGCGTAGCCACCTTTGGCATCGTTGGCGATGTGAACGAGGTGTTACCACTGCTGACTGAGGAGTTGCAGCGCCGCCTGGGGCGGTGAGAGGGTGAGGGAGGAAGAGATGTAGAGGATTGCACCACAGAGACACAGAGTACACAGAGAAATTTTTGGCATTACCTCAACCTCCAATACCTCTGTGCCCTCGGTGCCTCTGTGGTGCAATCCTCGGTGCCTCTCCTCTTACCCTTGAACATGCCGCATTATCAAGAACGCTAACGCCCATTGGAACGCCATGTTCGGCAATCTGCAATCTACAATCTACAATCTACAATCTACAATCGTAAATGGTATCACTCACAACAGGGCGCTGTTTGTGCTGGGGCCGCCAAGGCTTGGAGGGCGCTCCCGCCGTGGCGTACTTGCATGAGATCGAGGTAGACACGGTCATCTGAGGCGGGCATGATCCGTACCACGAGGCTGGTAGCACTGTCGGGGGCCACAAAGCTGCCCTTGATGGGCGACCAGTCGCGTGGGGGCGCTTCGGGTGTCCAGAGTACGACGGGTTGCCAGAGGGTGGTGTCTTCGTGCAAAGGCTGGCCAGCGGCGTCACGCCATTGGAAGAGCAGCCGCACGCGAGTGGGTGAGCGCTGGATCGAGTCGGTAAGCGCAAAGCCGCTGAAGCAGAGACGTTGCCCAGGGCGCACCGTGACTGCGGGGGTCTGGAGAAAATTGCCGATGCCGAGCAGTTGGAAAGCGCGGCCATCGCCATCAAGATCGAAGCCTTGACCGTCCACCGCCGGGCCGCGCAGCTCTACGCCTCCAGCGCGGCGCGCCCAGCCATCCGGCAGCCCATTGCCCCCACTAAAGCTGATCAAATTCGGACGCCCTGGCACAGGCTGGCATGCAGCAATCCGCTGCTGGATAAAGAGCAACCCGCCCAGCAGACTAATGAGCAATGAAGCGAATAGGGCAGCAATAAGCAGACGTCGTGTATTCATTGTATTAATGAATCGTAAAAGGGAGGGGTTCGGGGAGGGCGAAGCCCTCCCCGAAAACCCCTCGTATTAATGAATCGTAAAAGGGAGGGGTTCGGGGAGGGCGAAGCCCTCCCCGAAAACCCCTCGTATTAATGAATCGT
>NZ_NQWI01000138.1 GCF_002532535.1 Candidatus Viridilinea mediisalina | reverse complement strand
TCTGTTCTTCTGTTCTTCTGTTCTTCTGTTCTTCTGTTCTTCTGTTCTTCTGTTCTTCTGTTCTTCTGTTCTTCTGTTCCTTCGTTCTGTTCTTATCTACGCGGCGGCAAAACACGCACTCCGGGCGGCGGGGTCACGCCTGGGCCGTAGATGAAGAAATCATCCCAAGGCAAATAGCGCGTAAAGAAGGGCTCAACCCGCGTTGTGCCATTGGCGCGCGTAATGATCCGCGTGTAGGTCACATCCACCCCAGCGCGACCATGCACCAACTGCTGCACGGTACCTGCGGGCAATTGGCGATCCAGTTGCCAGACTGCGGTGCCTGGCTGGCGCCAGTTGCGCGTCGTCGGCCCTTCGTAGCGCACGCTACGCCCGTCGCTAATCCCATAGATCTGGAAGGTCACTCGCTCACGCGCTACATCAGTGATACCGATCACATAGACCGGCCCTGGCGTATCGTTGCGCCAGCGAAAATCAACACTGGGCGAAAAGACGGTCGCATCGAAGCCCAAGATATTTTCGTAGAAGTTGACGATATGGCTATGGCCTACCCGCCGCGTGATCTGCAACCCCGCATTGGAGACCGCACGGAAGAGGGTGGTCGAGACCTGGCAAAGACCCCCGCCAATCACGCGCTCGAGCCGTCCGCCCACAATCGCATAGCCCTCAACAAAGCCATTCTCTGCCGAGAAATCACCAATTGCCAGGAACGAAAACTCGGTTCCGGCGGGCACCACGCTGCCGTGGGTCATCTCGGTTGCGCGGCTAATATTGGTAACCCGTTCATACGACGAGGCGGGAAAGCCCGTACTGGCTTCGCCCAAGAGCGCAATCTCTGGTACAGGCGCAGTTGCCGCCTGAGCTACTGGATCGCCCGCAAGCAATTGGCGTCCCAAGGGGGTAAGGGTCACCTCACGCGAGCTACCCTGCTGCTCTGGGTGGTAGACGAAACGGGCACGCTCAAAGTATTGCACAAGACGTTCACGGTCGCTCGCGGCATCCCACTCATAGAACTCCTCGGAGATGGGATAGCCAAAGGCGGGGATGCCACCATTCGTCTGCCAAAACCAGCCAAAGGCACCGCCAATCGTATGGCCCGATTCGGGGAAAAAAGTGCGCTCAGGGTCAGGCGAAGCCGCCAACCAATCAAAGGCAGGCTCTGTACGCCCCGCCGCCATCAAAGCCCCCGCGCGCGTCACCTGAACCCGCTGACCCGCTGGTGCATTGGGATTATATTCAAGCCGCGCATGTTCAAAATATTGCGCCTGCAAACCATCGCCCGCCACGATCAATTCGGTCAGTGGCAAGCCAAAGGTGCGCGGGCCGCCATGAGCATCAAAGAACTGCTTAACCTCAAACCCGACGTTATGCCCCGTCTCGGGAAAATAGACAAATGCTTGCGGGGTCGCCGTCTGAGTCGCAGGTGCCGCTGCAACCTGGCTTGGTAGCGAGGCCATCAGCATTGCGAACAGCAGGGTGAACGAACAGAACCAACGTACCATAAACGAACCTCCTCTGCCCCCCCAATGTTATAGCATAGTATAGCATGGTGAGGTGGGTGATACCATTTACGATTGTAGATTGCAGATTGCAGATTGAAGTGGGTGATACCATTTACGATTGTAGATTGCAGATTGCAGATTGCCGAACATGGCGTCCCAATGAGCTTGAGCCTTCTTGATAATACGGCATGTTCAAAGGTAATGGGTATGATAGGAGGGATAACGGGGTGACCGTTAGGGAAGGTTGCACTCGATACCTAGAGGCTATTTCATGACACTTGATCCTCTGTTGATCCAATTCTGGGGCAAGACGCCCAAACGGGACGCTCCGGTGAGCGATTTTCATCCGGCGATCTTCCATATGCTCGATGTGGCACTGGTTGCTGAGGCGCTGTTGCGCGCTGGAGCGCCCCGTTTGCGCTGGGCGCTGCTTCACGCTTGGCGCGGTTGTGACCCCGCTGCGTTGGTGGCGTGGTTGCCCTTTTTGATTGCGACCCACGATTTGGGCAAGGTTGCGGCTGGTTTTCAGGCGCAGGTAGAGCCGCAATGCGAGCGTCTGCAGCAGTTGGGGGTACGCTTCAAGCGGCGCAAGACGCAGATCTACCATGCGGAAGTAAGTGCGCTCTGGTTGCATGAGCAGCTTGCGGCCCACGAGCCGGGGGTCTCGCGTCAGTTGGTGTGGGCGTTGCGCGATGCGATGGGTGGCCACCATGGGCGCTTTGCCCAAGCAGAGATGGCGGATATACGGAAACGTTTGCGCGCTTCCGAACAGGGTGAGTCGCGTTGGGCAACGTGGCGTGAAGCGAGCTATCGGCTGCTACGCGATCTGCTGGCCCCCGCTGGTGGGCTGGCTGCTATGGGTAGCCCGGCGGAGGTTCGTGTGGCGACGGTGGCGCTGACCGGCTTTATCGTCTGGTGCGATTGGATGGGTTCCAATGAGTATGATTTTCCCGCGACGCCCGGCTTGGCTGCGGCGGACTATGTGGCGCTGGCGCGTGAACGGGCGCAGCACGCTCTGGATCGCCACCACCTACGGGCCGTGCGCCCAGTCGTTGACTACCAGGGCTTTGCGACGCTCTTTCCCGGTCAGGGGCCGCCGCGCCCGCTGCAGGCGCTGTTCGATCAGTGGAATGCTGGCGATCTCGCTTCGCCCAGTTTGACCCTGATTGAAGCGCCGACGGGCGAGGGGAAGACGGAGGCGGCGTTGGCGTTGGCGCGTCAGGTTGCGGCAGTGCGCGGGGTGGATGAGATCTTCTTTGCGCTGCCGACGATGGCAACCAGTAATCAGATGTTTGGACGCCTGCGGTTGACGCTCCGCATGATGCCAGCACGCGATACGGTCGCGGCGGAAGCCGCCTATCTGCTCGATCTGGTGCGTGAGGGTGGCGCGGTGGCGCGGCTCTGCAATCGGGTGGATGATGCCCAGGCGCTCTATGCGGCGCTCAAGGAGCGGCTGCCCGAGCAGAGTCAACGGATGCTGCTCCACGCCCGCTTTCCCCTGGCGGCGCGCAAACGGGGCGAGGCGTGGATTGAGGCCAATGTGGGCAAGCAGACGAAACGTACCGCCGAGCAGCCCCTCATTGTTGTGGGAACTCAGGTGCTCGAGCAGAGCCTCGATTATGACGTGGATGTGATGGTGAGCGATATGGCCCCCATCGATCTGCTGTTGCAGCGGGCCGGGCGGCTGCACCGCCATCTGCGCGACGGGAAGCGCCCCCAGCGCCACCGCGAGCCGGTGTTGGAGGTGGTGGCCCCGCTGGATGGCGACGGGTTACCCGACTGGCAGCGTTGGGCGCCCATCTACCAACCCTACATCCTCTGGCGCAGTTGGGCCGCGTTGGCGGCGCGCGCCACGGATGGTCGCTGCCCCATTCTGCTGCCCCAAGACTATCGCCCGCTGATTGAGGCGGTCTATGGCGCTGGCCCTGCGCCAGACGCTCGTTTTGCCGATCAGATCGCGGCGACCCACGCCGCCTACCTGAAGGCGACCAAGGAGCAGGAGGCGCAGGCGCGCCGCCCGCTGACGCCGGAGGCGATCAGTAGTGATGCGATCACGGTTGACGGCGGGATCGCCTGCATTGAGGAGGAGGCGGGCCAGGCGGCGCTCTGGCAGTTGGCCAAGACGCGCCTGGGTGACCGCGTCACGCTCGTGCCGGTCTACGCATGTGATGATCGCCTCGCGCTCGATGCCGCAGGTACCTTGCCGCTCTCGCTCGACAGCCCAACTGACCTAGAGGGGCAGAAGGAGATCCTTAACCATGCCGTGCCGGTGAGCGACTGGCGGCTGATTGCAGCCTACCAGGCCGAGCGCCGCCCGCGTGCATTGCATTGGCCCTGGCCTGATCTGCCGCAGACGCTGCGCGGGGTTCACCCCTTGCGGCTCGACCCGACCAGCCACGCGGCTACGATCAATGGCTGCATGGTGCGTCTTGACCGCGATCTTGGCTTGGTGATTACGAAAGCTGAGGGGCAATTCGGCCCAACCTTTGAGGAGGAGCTATGAACGAACCCGCCTACCCTTTCAACCTCTGGCATGATCCCTGGATCAGAGTAACCCGTCTTGATGGCCAGAGTGCCACATTGAGCATCGCGGAGACGCTGGCCCAAGCAGCGCGCCTCGCCGCCCTCGCCGATCCATCGCCACTCGTCGTGGGGGGCAGCCACCGGCTACTCGTCGCCATCCTCCAGGCGCTCTACGCCCCGCCCGATCTGGGGGCACTCGCCGAGTTGCTAGAACGCGGGCAGTTTGCCGAGCGCGAACTTGACGCCTTTGGCAAAGAGTATGGGCCGCGCTTCGCCCTCTTCCACCCGACGACTCCCTTCATGCAGACGGGCGATGTGCCGCTGGATGGTTGGCAGAAGCCAGCCAAGGGCCAGAAGCATGCCTGGGGCGAAGCGAAGCCGATAACGTATCTCTGCCCAGAAGTTCCGACTGCCACAAATCGCACCCTCTATCACCATGTTCGCGATGAGGATCATCTGTTTTGCCCAGCCTGCTGCGCTCGCGGCCTCATCACGATACCTGCTTTTGTGATGTCTGGAGGATCGGGGAATCGCCCTTCTATCAACGGCGAGCCACCAATCTACATCTTCCCTGTAGGCCATACGCTGTTTTATTCTCTTGCATGCTCATTAGTTACGCTAGGGTTCATCCCTAGCACAGCCGATCCTGATCGAGCAGAATACACAGCTTGGAATCAGCATAATGTTATCGGAAAAAGCCAAGAAGTGTCGGCGGTTGGCTATTTAGAAAGTCTTACCTTCCCTGCGCGACGCATCAGGCTTTACCCTCAAGTCAAGGCGACAAGATGCACCCATTGCGGTCAGCAGACTCCCATAAGTGTGAGTAGTATGCTGTTCGAAATGGGACACTGGCTGAGTAAAAGTGGTCCTGTTTGGGATGATCCCTTCGTTGCATTGCGCAAACCGCGTGGAAAGGACAAAGCCGATGGTGAACCAAGGCCTGTTCGTCTTGAAGCGGGCAAGGCGCTCTGGCGTGAGTACAGCACGCTCTTGCTAGGTAAACCTGACAAGAGTGTACTTCGTCCTAAAGTCTTGCAACAGCTAGGGAAGCTGATTGATGACTATGGGGTTCTGCAAGACAACGATATTTTGCGTTTCCGGTGTACTAGTATACGCAACCCACCTGGCAAGGCCATCGTTGACGAATGGCTCGACGAGGCGCTCGATGCCCCGCCCGCGCTACTCAACGATGATGCTGCCGCATATCTCATTGAGCAGGCGCTGAAGCAAGCTGATGAGGTGCGCTTTGTCTTGGAATCGAGCTTTGACCACCACTTTCGCCCGGCGCGTGACCGTGGCGGGCAGAAGGCGGAGTTGGCCCGCTTCAAGACGGTGCGGGCGCGTATGACCACCAACTACTGGGCGGCGTTAGCCCCCCGCTTTCGTCAATTCATCTATAACCTCAGCGATGAGGCGCAACGCGAGGAGGTGGAGCGTGAATGGATAAACCATCTGATCCGCGAGGGGTTGCAGCAGTTCCAAGCCGCCGCCGAGCAGGCGGGTTCGCAGAGCGAGGCGCTGCGGGCACGGGTGGAGGCCGACGCAGAGGCGCGACGGCGCTTGTATGGCAAACGAAAGGAGTGGCTGGGTGAGTAACCAAGAATCGACGCCGCGACAGCGGCAGATCGCCGAGTTTGTGGCCAACCTGGAGCGGCTCGACGCCGCCGGACGGGCGCGCCTCAAGCGCAACGCCGGACGACGGCTCAACGAGGCGCGCGATGTGCAGCGCGTCTTCTTCCAGGCGCTCCCCTATGCGCTGGCTGGCCGTGCGTTTGAAGAGGAGATCTACTTCCTCGTCGCTACCCTCTACCCGCTGGCAGATTCGCGCAACGACAGCACGAACCTCGGCCAGACCATGCGCCGCGTGCGGCAGACACGGGAGAGCGAAAGCATTGATCGCCGCTTTCAGAGCCTGCTCGACAGCAACAGCGAGCAACTCCCCTTCCGTCTACGCCAGATCGTGCGCTTGGCCGCTGCCAGCGAACAGACCATTGATTGGGCGCAACTGCTCCAAGACCTGCTGGCCTGGGAGCATCCCGAACGCTACATCCAGTTGCGCTGGGCGCGCAACTACTTTGTCGGTGAGTGAGGGGACGGGCGGGAACCAGGTTCCCGCCCATCCCCTCATAGGCGCGGCGCAGCCGCCAACGCGGAACAAAAAGGTTCTTTTGGGGGAGGCTTCGCCTCCCCCAAACCCCCGCCGGATGGCGTAACCTAAACAGACAGTGAAAATATCTTAGGAGGCCCAGATGCTGATCGCAATCCATCTCTTGCAGAACCACGCCCCCTCGAACCTCAACCGTGACGACAATGGCGACCCCAAGGACGCCCTCTTTGGCGATGTGCGGCGGGCGCGCATTTCGAGCCAGGCGCTCAAGCGGAGTATCCGTTGGTCGGAGAGTTTCCGCAGCGAGTTTGCGGCGACGCCGGAGCTGTTGGCGACGCGCACGCAACTGCTGCCCGACGAGGTGGGCAAGCGGCTGGCCGGGGAGGGGCTAGATGCCACGGTAACGGCGGCAATTGTGCAGGCTGCCGCCCGCCTCGGCAAGGGAGAGAGCAAGACGACGGCGGGTGAAGCGGAGGATGAGGGGAAGCCCGCCAAAGGCAAGAAGGGCAAAGCGGCGGCGAACACAGGCGAAGAGCGGGTCAAGACGGCACAGTTGATGTTCCTCACCAACACCGAGATTGACCAGTTGGCGGCGAAGCTCACCCAGATCGCCCGTGAGCAGGGGGTAGCGGCGCTCAACGGCCTCAGCGGTGAGGCCTTGGTGAAGGCGATTGGCGAGTATGAGCCCCACGCGGCTGACATCGCCATGTTTGGGCGTATGACCACCTCCAGCCCCTTTAAGAATGTCGAGGCGGCGGTTCAGGTTGCGCCGGCCCTCTCGACCCACGCGGTGGAGCAGGAGTTTGACTTCTACACGGCGGTGGATGACATCTCGGGCGAGACGGGGGCGGGCTTTATTGGCGAGGTGAGTTTCAACAGCGCCACCTACTACAAGTACTTCTCGGTGGATTGGGAGGGCTTGGTGAAGAATTTGCAGAACGACACGGCGGTGGCGGCGATGACGGTGCGGGCGCTGCTCAAGGCGGCCCTCTTCGCCATCCCGAGCGGCAAGCAGAACAGCTTTGCGGCCCACAACCTGCCCGATCTGGTACTGGTGGAGGTGCGCGAGCAGAAGATCGCGCTGAGCTACACCAACGCCTTTGTCAAGCCGGTGCGCGCCAACCGCACACAGTCGCTCGTGGAAGCCTCAGCGCAGGCGTTAGCGACGTATGTGCCACAGATCAACGGGATGTACGGCCTCAGCGCCGAACGCGCCTTCCTGAGCACCATCCCCTTCACCCTGGATGGAGCGCAGCAGTGCGCGAAGCTTGACGAGTTGGTAGCGTGGCTCGCTTCCAGCGTAAAGTAAGCCCTTTGTCTGGTTTGGGTGTGACCAAAACTCGTAGGAAGGGTGCGCGAGGGAACCTGGTTCCCTCGCATCCTCAACGTGTAGGAAGGGTGCGCGAGGGAACCTGGTTCCCTCGCATCCTCCCTCCGTCCGGCGGGGTGTGGGGCGCAGCCCTACAGATTCTGATCACACCCGTCTGGGTTTGGCGGCGCAGCCGCCAAACCCAGAAAAAAGAAAGAAGAAACCGAATGAACACTCTCTTCCTACGCCTCGAAGGCCCCTTACAGGCCTGGGGGCTACGCGCTCGCTGGGGCGAACGCGACAGCGCCGATGCGCCCACCAAATCGGGCGTGGTGGGGCTGCTGGGCTGCGCCATGGGCCTGCCCCGCACCAGCCCTGAGCTACAGCAGATCAGCGACCAACTCCGCCTCGGCGTGCGCGTCGATCTTCCTGGCACACGCCTACGCGACTACCACACCACCGGCGGCGGGCGCTATGGTGACACCACGCACGATGGCGGCTCACGCTACCACAACGATCCCTACGTTGGTGGCGTCCTCTCGGGTGAAGTGGATGCCAAAGGGCGCATCAAGGTCAAGATCAATGCGACCACCAAAGAGCCCGAAACCGACGTTTCTGAGCGCCACTACCTCGCCGATGCCAGCTTCCTCGCTGCGCTACAGGGCGAACCGGCCCTCATCGCACGCCTAGCCCACGCCCTCCAGAACCCGGTCTGGCCCTACTTCTTAGGACGCAAAGCGTGCGTACCAAGCACGCCCATCTTCGCGGGCGAGGGCGAATTTGCCCAACTGCGGGACGCCCTAGAGCATGCCCCCTTCACGCCCCGCGTCACGCAGGCGTGGGCAGCGCGGGGCGAACGGCAGCGGCGACCGACGGCGCTCCGCCTGCTGCTCGAAGCGGGGCCGGGCGAAGGCAACTGGCAATACGACAACCTCGCGGTCGCAGCAGAGCGCGTCTTTCGGCCACGCTACGTGCGCGAAGAGTGGTGGCAACTGCCGCCAAGCGATGAGCAGGCCACACCCCCGGCAGACGATACGATCAACACCCTGGAGGGCTAAACGATGTACCTATCACGCCTCATCCTCGACCTACGGCAGCCAGCGGTACGTCGCATGGTGAGCGACATCTACCAACTGCACCGCAGCGTCCTCGCCGCCTTTCCGGCGGCCCCAGCGGGGCAATCGGCCCGTGCCTATTTTGGCATCCTCTACCGCAGCGAAACGATCGCCCAACGTCCCATGCTGGTACGCCTGCTCGTGCAAGCGCAACACGAACCAGACTGGTCAACGCTCGCGGCGCACCACCTTGGCCCGGATCTCGACGAACGGGGCAACCCGGCGGTGCGGCGGATAGACGAAGAGTATGCACGCATCACCAACGGCACAGCGCTCTTCTTCCGCCTACGCGCCAACCCCACACGTAAACTGCCCGAGCGGCTACCGGGGCGCGAAGATCGCCTCGCGGGCAAGCGGGTGGCCCTGCTGCGCGAAGAGGAGCAACTCGCCTGGCTAGGACGCAAAGGGGAACAGCATGGCTTTCGGCTCGTAGCGACCCAACTCGAACCCGACATTCCCGCCGTGCAAGCGGCACGCCAAGCCAACGAACGGGGTCGTCGCCCCGCACGCGAGGGAGGCCAAACAATGGCCCTCACCTTCGGCACCACCATCTTCAGCGGGCAACTTGAAGTCAGCGACGCAGAGCGCTTTCGCGCCTGCCTCAGCCAAGGCATCGGCAGCGGCAAAGCCTTCGGCTTCGGCCTACTCTCGATTGCGAGTATGGGCCTCTAAAGGCGACGGCTGCGTCCCATGCGCACGAAGGCGGGGGTTTGGGGGAGGCTTCGCCTCCCCAAAGGAGACGGGGGTTTGGGGGGAGGCTTCGCCTCCCCCAAGAAAATTTTGTTCCGTTGTGGCGGCTTCGCCGCCACAACGGAACAAAAAAAGAGAAAGACATTATGCCCAAAGATCTCAATATTCTCCCACGAGTACGTGACGGATGGAGCTATGTCTACATCGAGCATGCGATCATCGAGCAAGACGCCCTCGCCATCACCGCTATCGACAAAAACGGAAGAATGCTCATTCCATCGGCAGCGCTCTCGCTGCTCATGCTCGGCCCAGGCACAAAGATCACCCACAGCGCCATCAAAATCCTCGCCGACAACGGCTGCCTCATCGCCTGGATTGGCGAAGAGGGCGTACGCTTCTACGCGCTCGGCATGGGCGAAACGCGCTCATCGGCGCACCTGCTGCGCCAAGCGGCCATGCACTGCGACGCAGATCTACGCATGCAGGTCGTGCGGCGCATGTACGAGCAGCGCTTTCCCGGCCCACTCGATCCAGAACTCACCATCCAGCAGATTCGCGGCAAAGAGGGGGTGCGGGTACGCGAAATGTATGCCAAATGGAGCCGCGACTCAGGCGTGGAGTGGAACGGACGCTTCTACAAACAGAACGACTGGCGCAAAGCGCAACCGATCAACCGAGCGATCTCAGCAGCCAACAGTTGTCTGTACGGCATCGCCCATGCCGCGATCATCGCCCTCGGCTACTCACCAGCCCTCGGCTTCATCCACACCGGCAAAATGCTCTCCTTCGTCTACGACGTTGCCGATCTCTACAAAGCCGACCTCACCATTCCCGTCGCCTTTCAATGCACCGCCGCTGGCGAGAGTCGGCTTGAGAGTCGAGTGCGCCACATCTGCCGTGATCGCATCCGCGAACAGCGCATCCTTGAACGCATCGTCGGCGACCTCGACAAACTCTTCACCGTCGAGGGGCTAGATCAGCGTGCAGCGGAGCTGATGGATCGTTACGCCGCACGGCCAGGTGGTCTCTGGGATCCAGAAGACGGCGAGGTAGCCGGCGGCACCAACTACGGAACGGAGGATAGCGAATGACCGTCATCGTCCTTGAGCGTGTCCCAGCGAGCGTACGCGGCGAACTCTCGCGTTGGATGCTTGAAATTCACACAGGCGTCTTTGTCGGCAGCCTCTCGGCCAAAGTACGCGATCTTGTCTGGCAACAGATCTGCGAACAGATGTCAGATGGCGCAGGCTTTCTCGTCTACCAGACCAACAACGAGCAGGGATTTGCCATTCGCAGTCGCGGCACCACCAACCGCAAGGTGATCGAGGTCGAAGGGCTCTTCCTCGTACGCATCCCGTCCTAATGCGCCAAATCGCGGCAAGAGGCCATGCAACCACTGCCACCCAAAAACAGATTCCGCGTCCTAATGCGCTGCATGACTTCTGGCCTTGATCTTCGCGCCAGATCGCATTAGAATGGGCTAGGAGCTAGTGATGTCCCCGCGCACGCGGGGGTGAACCGGCATCGCGCAGAACTTGGCTCAGGTCAACGGCGATGTCCCCGCGCACGCGGGGGTGAACCGGTTTCGCTCGACCACGTGCTCGACCACGGGCGGATGTCCCCGCGCACGCGGGGGTGAACCTTCGGGATAACCACGCGAGGCTCCTATAAAAGCGATGTCCCCGCGCACGCGGGGGTGAACCGTCGTAGGGCGTCGTGGTGATGAGTACCCGGCCGATGTCCCCGCGCACGCGGGGGTGAACCGCCCCGGCGCAAGGGGCCGTGGTGCTCGATGCAGATGTCCCCGCGCACGCGGGGGTGAACCGGGGTACTTCCAGGAGCGATTGGCGATCGACGAGATGTCCCCGCGCACGCGGGGGTGAACCGGCGCAGCCCGTCAGCCAGCGGCATGTGGTACGATGTCCCCGCGCACGCGGGGGTGAACCGTTGCGCGGGCGCTTGGACTAGCGCCCGCGCCCGATGTCCCCGCGCACGCGGGGGTGAACCGTGTACCAAGCGCCGTTGGAGTGCAACGTGCCCGATGTCCCCGCGCACGCGGGGGTGAACCGCGTGGCGTTGCTCGTCCTTCGGCCTGAATTGCGATGTCCCCGCGCACGCGGGGGTGAACCGAAAACTACGCTTTCAGCTATACACTTACCGTTCGCTCATTTCTTTGACGGTTCGTGGAAATAGGCGAGTTGTGTCGGGCGGAACAATCCATGTCCCGCACATGTAGGGGCGTAGCAGCGGCCACCCAGGAAACCATGTGCATACAACGAGCCAAAGGCCGCTGCTACGCCCTGCCATGCAGCCTCCCGCCATCCTGTTGCGCCATTCATGATGCCATTGGTGGAGGAAGAGCACCTAGAGACGCCACCACCCCTTCCCGCCCCAGGGCGCAGCAGCGGCCTTGTGTTCTGGGAATCAGACAGAATCATTGGGGTGGCCGCTGCTGCGCCCCTACGATTACCGATTACGCCCAACCAAGCTCCAATGGTTGGGCTGCGGTCACCTAGCCACACGTTCCGTTATGCTCGCTTGCCTTCACGCAGCAATTTGCCAAACGCGGTTCCAAATGAGCGAACGGTAAGTCTTACTAAGGGCAAAAACCATTAAACGCAGTAGCGCAAAAGGAACGCTGTGTAGGGGCACGGCGCTGCCGTGCCCTGGGGGCTACGGCGACCACGGGGATGGCACGGCGCTGCCGTGCCCCTAGGGGCTACGGCGACCACGGGGATGGCACGGCGCTGCCGTGCCCCTGGGGGCTACGGCGACCACGGGGATGGCACGGCGCTGCCGTGCCCCTGGGGGCTACGGCGACCACGGGGATGGCACGGC
>NZ_NQWI01000137.1 GCF_002532535.1 Candidatus Viridilinea mediisalina | reverse complement strand
CTGCAATCTGCAATCTGCAATCTGCAATCTGCAATCTGCAATCTGCAATCTGCAATCTGCAATCTGCAATCTGCAATGGCATAAAGGCCCTCGCTCATGAGTGTATCGCCTCTTACCGATAACCAACTTGATCTGCTTCGCTCGCATGCATATCTTCAAGCAATTGTCCAAGCTGCACCACAACCAATCTATGCGCTTAGTCCTAGTGGGCTGATTCTGACGTGGAATGCTGCGGCGGAACGGGTCTTTGGCTGGAGTGCGGAGGAGGTGTTAGGTAAGCCATTGCCCTTTATTGGGCCAGACGAGCAGGCTGAGCATGATCACCTACGTACCCGGGCGCTGCACGAGGGTACGATCACTGGGGTTGAGGTGCAGCGTCAGTGCCGCGATGGTAGCACCGTGGTCTTGAGCCTCTCAATCTCGTTGGTGCGTAGCGATGAGGATGAGATTCAGGCGATTGTGGTGGTGGCCACCGACATTACGGCGCAACGCAGTGTTGCTGAGTCGTTGCGTGAGTCGGAGGCCCGCTTTCGCCTCTTGGCCGAACACGCTCAGGACATTATCTATCGCTTTCGGCTCTATCCCGACTGCGCCTTTGAGTATGTGAGCGCTTCGGTAACTGCGATTACGGGCTATAGCCCTGAAGATCACTACGCCGATCCCAATATTGGCATGCGCCTCATTCATCCCGATGATCTGCCGCTGATGCAGGGAATCATTGATGGCCCAGCCGTGCAGAATGGGCAGCCGATCATCCTGCGCTGGGTTCGTCGTGATGGGCGCACGATCTGGATCGAGCAGCGCAATGTGTGCTTCCATGATGAGAGCGGACGCTTGCTTGCGGTCGAGGGTATTGCCCGTGATATTAGCGAGCAGATTGAATCAGCCGAGGTGTTACAGCGCTACCGTCTACTCTCGGAACATGCCCGCGATATTGTGCTCTTTATTGATCCCGATACTGGCTGCATCATTGAGGCCAACCATGCCGCGAGTGCAGCCTATGGCCTGAGTCGGGAAGCATTGATCGGCTATCCCGTCATTGAACTGCGTTCACCCCAATCGCGTGAGCGCTTTCCATCCCAAATGGCACGCGCAATGTCCGAGGGCATTCTCTTTGAGACGGAGCATTGCCGTGCTGATGGAAGCCTCTTTCCGGTTGAAGTTAGTGCGACCCGCGCCATTATTGATGGCAAAGCGACGATGTTGAGCATTATCCGCGATATTAGCGCCCGCCGTCGCGGGGAAGCCGAGCGCGATCTGCTGCGTTCGGCCTTGGCGGCGGCTGCCAATGCGGTGGTGATTACCAATGTTGAAGGGCAAGTCCAGTGGGCCAATCCCGCCTTCACAACCCTGACGGGCTATAGTGTTGCGGAGGTCTTGGGCCGTAAGACCTCAGTCCTGCGTTCTGGTCGCCACGATCCCTCGTTCTATAAGCAGATTTGGGATTACATTCTTTCAGGCCATGTCTGGCATGGTGAGTTGATCAACCGCCGTAAGGATGGCAGCCTCTATACGGAGGAGATGACGATTACCCCGGTGCGGGTGAATGGCGACATTGCCCATTTTGTTGCGATTAAGCAGGAGGTGACGATCCGCGTTGAACGTCGCCGTGAACACGAGGCGCTCCTCAGCATTGCGTCCACATTGCGCCGAACCCGTAGCCGCGCCGAGCTTATGCCAACACTGCTCCACCAGACCTGTATCCTGCTTGATGTCGATTCGGCAGCCTTGGGTATGCGTGAGCCCGCTACGGGCGATACCGTCTTTGAGTTGGGCTTGGGCCGTTGGGAGGTGCTGCGCGGGGTGCGTTTGCCGCCGGGTGTGAGTGTCAGTGGGCGCGTCATGCTGACCGGCGAACTCTACCATAGCGATGATATTCAGCAAGATGATAGCTTTGTGCAGCCCGATCTGAAGAATGGTGTGCATGCTGCTGTCTGTGCGCCGCTCAGTGTTGATGATGTGATCATTGGCGTGCTCTGGGTGGGCCGTCAAGCCCCCCTGAGTCAGGCCGAAGCTCGCCTCGTGGCCGCGATTGCCGATTTGGCCGCCAGTGCCATCCACCGCGCCACTCTCAGTGAACAGACCGAGCGGCGCCTGCGTCGTCTGATGGCGCTCCGCACCATTGACCATGTAATCACGGGCAGTTTTGATGTGCGCCTGAGCCTCAATGCGGTGCTTGAGCAGATTATCCAACAGCTTGAAGTGGATGCCGCTTCCGTGCTGCTGCTCAATGCCCATAGTCTTACGCTCGAACATGCCGCCTCACGCGGCTTTCGCACCAATGCGATCCTGACATCGCATGTGCGCTTGGGCGCAGGGCTTGCGGGCAAAGCGGCCCTCGAACGGCGCTTGCTGATTGAACCCCATGTCAACCGCCCCGATAGTGGCTTCTTGCGTGGGGCGCTGATTATGGCCGAGGGCTTTGAGACCTACATCGCGGTGCCGCTCTTGGCCAAAGGTCAAGTGCGCGGCATCCTTGAGGTCTACCACCGCACCCAGTTGCCAATTGAAGCGGAGTGGCTCGACTTTCTTGAGACCTTGGCGGGTCAAGCGGCAGTGGCCGTGGATAACGCGGAACTCTTTGAGCGCATGGAGCGTGCCAATAGCGAAATGGTGCTTGCCTACGACACCACCCTCGAAGGTTGGTCGCGGGCGCTTGAACTGCGCGACAAAGAGACCGACGGCCACTCGCAGCGCGTCACTAGTCTCACCATTGCCCTCGCCCGTGCCATGGGCATCAGCGAATCCGAGATTGTCCATATCCGCCGTGGGGCGCTGCTACACGACATTGGCAAAATGGGCATCCCCGACTCCATCCTGCTCAAGCCGGGCCCGCTCACCAACGAAGAGCGCGAAGTGATCAAACTGCACCCCGGCTATGCCTACGAGTTGCTACGGCCCATCTCATACCTGCGCCCAGCCCTCGACATCCCCTACTGCCACCATGAGAAGTGGGACGGCAGTGGCTACCCGCGTGGGCTCAAAGGGGAAGAGATTCCGATTGCCGCCCGGATCTTTGCGGTGGTAGATGTCTTCGACGCCGTAACCTCGGATCGCCCCTACCAACGCGCATGGCCGATTGGACGTGCGATCAACATGATCCGCGAAGAGGCGGGCCGCCACTTCGATCCCGAAGTGGTCGCTGCTTTTCTCTGGCTCATCGCCGACCATGCCCACGATGATCAATAATCCCGCTGGGGGGTAGGGTGCGCGAGGGAACCTGGTTCCCTCGCATCCTCCCGGCGGGGTCTGGGGTGCAGCCCCAGCAGCAAGTTGTAGGCGCTGGGGGGTAGGGTGCGCGAGGGAACCTGGTTCCCTCGCATCCTCCCGGCGGGGTCTGGGGTGCAGCCCCAGCAGCAAGTTGTAGGGCCGTAGCCCCAAAAACCAAAACGTGGCGGCCCACTGGGCCGCCACACATAATGGAGTTGTACAAGAAGCTTGTTCTCCAGCTACCATGCAGACTGTAGCTGAGGGGTATAGCAGGGGGTGCTAACCGGGGAAATAGGGGAAAACACGGGGATGAGCGGTCGGGGATAGGGTGCTACATTGCAAGGCTTGTGGTACTATTGCTTCTATCTAGTACGTAGTATAACGGAAGCCAGTTACAGGTTCAATAGCTCCTTGTTCCCCCTTTGCGATAGCCCACCCAGAGCCTATGCCTCCTAAACGTGGTCCAACCCTTTTTGATGCCCAACGGGCAACAACCCTGCAAGACCAGGCGCCTCTGGCGACGCGCATGCGTCCCCGTGCCTTGGAAGAGTATCTGGGCCAAGAACAGTTGGTCGGTGAGGGCCGTCTGTTGCGCCGGGCGATTGCCAACGACCAACTCTTCTCGATTATTCTCTGGGGGCCGCCCGGTAGCGGTAAGACGACCCTGGCCCAGATTATTGCGGCGAGTACCCAAGCCCACTTTGAGCCATTGAGTGCCGTCAGCGCCGGGGTTGCCGATCTGCGTCGGGTGATGCAGGAGGCCAAAGATCGCTTGGGTATGTTTCAGCAACGCACGGTACTCTTTATTGATGAGATTCATCGCTTCAATAAGAGTCAGCAAGATGCGGTGCTGCCCTTTGTTGAGGATGGGACGATCATTCTGATTGGCGCAACGACCGAGAATCCCTCGTTTGAAGTCAACAGTGCCCTGCTCTCGCGGGCGCGCGTCTTTCCGCTCGAAGCGCTCGCCGATGAGGTCTTGGGCCGCTTGGTTGATCGTGCGCTGAGTGATGAAGAGCGTGGTCTTGGTAAGCTCAAGGCGCTCCTTGCCGCCGATGCGCGCGGCTACTTGATCAACATGGCCAATGGCGATGCGCGGGTGGCGCTCAATGCGCTCGAAGCGGCTGCCATGGCCAAACCGCCCGCCATTGGCGCAACGCGCCTGATTACGCTCGACGACATCCGCGATGCCTTGCAGAGCCGCGCCACCCGCTACGACAAGCATGGCGAACTGCACTACGATGCCATCTCGGCGCTACACAAGAGCGTGCGCGACAGCGATCCCGATGGGGCACTCTACTGGTTGGGGCGCATGCTCGATGGCGGCGAAGCGCCGCTCTACATCGCCCGCCGCCTTGTGCGCATGGCGGTGGAAGATATTGGCCTGGCCGATCCGCAAGCCCTACCCCAGACCATCGCAGCCCAACAGGCCGTCCACTTCTTAGGCCAACCCGAAGGCGACCTGGCCCTCGCCCAGGCGGTCATCTACCTCTGCCAAGCCCCCAAGAGCAACGCGGTCTACCGCGCCTATACGGCAGCACTCAAGGATGTCGCCGAGACGCGCAACGAACCGGTGCCCCTGCACCTACGCAACGCCCCCACGGGCCTCATGAAGAACTTGGGTTATGGGCGCGGCTACGAGTATGCCCATGATCTCAGAGCGGGGCGTAGCGACCAAGAGCACCTACCGCCCAACCTTGTGGGGCGCATCTACTACGAGCCCACGCGGCGCGGCTTCGAGGCCCAGATCAGCCAACGCCTCGCCTGGCGCGAAGAGGCCCAAGCCCGCCGCGAGGCCGAAGCCCAGCAACGCAAGGATGCAGCGGAGCAGGAGCAGCATGAGGAGTTCTAAGCCCAACAAGGTTGACAACCTACCTGAAGTCGTGTATAGTAGAACATATGAGTACCTACGACACACAACCACACCCCATGGCGCTTGCCAGCGACGATGATCCTTGGCGCTACGGTTGGCGCTACGTGCGACGGCCCGATGCACCTGATGACGAGGCGTTGGAGCGTGTGCCGTTAACCCTCGAAGATGTCTTGCACCCCGAAGTGGGAGACTTCATCGTGCATAGCGACCGCCACGAAACCGACCGCATGTATTTGACCCAGGTGCTACGCGCCCGCCTCGAACCAACTAGCCAAGCGATTGTGCTCAGCGATGTGCGCGTTGCGTGGGATCATGCGGCATTACGCGCCCACGGCCCGGATGTGATGGTGATTCCAGGCTTGACCACCCGGCAAAATTGGAGTACCTTTGATGTTGCGCAGGAGGGCCATCGTCCGGCGTTGATCATTGAGATTACTTCGCCAGAGACGCGCAATAACGATCTCACGCTCAAAGTGGCACACTACGCCATGGTAGGGGTGCCCCACTATGTCATTGTGGACGATAGCGGGCGCAAGAGGTCACGTCAACTCCGGCTGCTTGGCTATACCCTGGCGGGTGAGCGCTACGTTGAGCAGCCATGCGCTGCCAATGGGCGGCTTTGGTTGCCAGTGGCCCAACTCTGGCTCGGTGTCCGCGACGACCATGTTGTCTGCTTTGATGAACATGGCAACGAGATCGGTGACTACATCGCAGTGGTGCAAGCGGCTGAAGCGGCACTTGCCCGCGCTGATGAGGCCGAGGCTCGTGCAGCAACGATGGAAACCCGCGCTGTGACAGCGGAAAGCCGCGTCGCAACGGCGGAAAGCCGCGCTGCTATGGCTGAAGCACAGGTTGCCTATGAAGCCCAAGCCCGTGCCGAAGCGGAGGCGCAGCTACAGGCACTCCAAGCGGAGTTGCGCCGCTTGCGGGGCACAGATTGAGGGCAACCTGCCGACAGGGGCTAGGTGTAGAGCGTTTTTGCAGAGGTGCAGAGGTTTTTAACCACAGAGACACAGAGAACACAGAGAAGTTTGTAGTGAGGTAATTACCATAGATGGGACACTCCTCTTGAGGGAAGCTTGCCTGCGGAGGGGTAGGGAGGGCGTTTTTGTAGAGATGCAGAGCTTTTTACCACAGAGACACAGAGAACACAGAGTAGTGAGGAGTAGAGGATGTCTGAAGGTCTGAGTACCTTACTCGTGACCTTGGTGCTGACCGTGTTGCTTGGCGTGCAAGCCCAGCGGGCCGCCGCAGGTAGCCGTCTGCGCCAAGCCTTTACAATAGGCGCTGCAAGTATGCTGGTGCTGACGTTTAGCAATCTGCTGGTGTTGCTCAATCTGGGTGGCGAATGGCTGGTCTCGTTGCACACCTTGACCACAGCGCTCTTTTTGGTGAGCATCTTGATGGCGGTGATAGCGCTGTTTAATGGGGAGTTTCAAGCCAAATTGCGCCAAGCGCGCGAGCTTGTTGCTGCTGAACGGGCACGTCAGACGCCGTCACGCGATGCAAAGCCAACTGCTGCTGCGGAGGATCATGATGAACACCGCCCTTGATCACATGGGTCGCCAAGCTAAGTTGGCCGCCCGGCGCTTGGCTGGTTTGGAACGCGCAACGAAGGATCAGGCGCTCTTGGCAATAGCCGATGCGCTGTTGGAACAGCAGGCCGCGATTTTGGCGGCCAATGAGGCCGATGTTGCGACGGCCCGGGCCAATGGAACGGGCGCTGCCCTGCTGGATCGCATGCTTTTGACCCCTGAACGCCTCGCGGCGATTGCGGCAGATACCCGTAGTGTGGCGGAACTCCCCGATCCTGTAGGTGAGGTCTTTGATCAGACGAGCTTGCCCAATGGCCTGCGTCTGCACAAACGCCGCACGCCCTTGGGGGTGGTAGGGGTGATCTATGAGGCGCGCCCGAATGTGACGGTGGATATTGCGGCCCTCTGTCTCAAGACGAGCAATGCGGTAATCTTGCGCGGGGGGAGCGATATTGCCCAGAGTGTGGCAGCGATTACGACTGCGATCCAGGCAGCGTTGCAGCGTGTGGGCCTGCCTACTGAAGCGGTGCAGAGCATTACCGATCCCGACCGGGCGGTGGTTGGGGCGCTGCTGCGCCTCGATCAGTATGTTGATATGATTATTCCACGCGGCGGCGCGGGCTTGCACCGCTTTTGCATTGAGCAGAGTACCATTCCGGTGATTACCGGCGGGCTCGGGGTGGTTCACATCTATGTGGATGCGACGGCTGATCTTGAACGGGCAGTGCCGCTGATCTTCAATGCGAAAGTGCAACGTCCGAGTGTCTGCAATGCACTTGACACCCTGCTTGTTCAGCACGAAGCCGCGCCGCGCCTGCTCCCCGCTGTTGTCCGCGAACTCTGTGCCGCAGGCGTGGAACTGCGTTGCGATCCGGCCAGCCTTGCGCTGCTCGCCGATCAGCCCGAAGCGGCAGCCTGGACGATGCGGCCCGCCGAACCTGATGATTTCGGGACTGAATTCTTGGGTCTTGTACTCTCGCTCAAGCTGGTTGCGAACCTTGATGAAGCGCTTGAGCATATTGCGACCTACAGCACTGGTCATACCGATGCGATCCTCACGAGCGACGCGGCGGCGGCGCAGCGCTTCATCCAAGCGGTGGACTCGGGGGCCGTCTTGGTCAATGCGAGCACGCGCTTCAACGATGGAGGCCAGTTTGGGCTTGGGGCCGAGGTGGCTATCAGTACCCAGAAGTTGCACGCCCGTGGGCCCATGGGCCTGCGTGAGTTGACCACCTACAAGTGGGTGGGTGAGGCCGACTATGTGGTCAGGCCAGGCTAGAGATGGAGCGAGCCAGCGCTGTTCACCACAGAGGCACTGAGGGCACAGAGGTTTTTTGATGGAGAGCACACGTATATGATGATGCTAACCCGAACATCTCTGTGTTCTCTGTGCCTCTGTGGTGCAATACCCCCTACCTCTGCAAGCCTCTTTTACCTGAAAGAAGCCGAATGCGTACACTGCACTTAGCCCATCTCTACCCCGCCGAGATGAGCGTCTATGGTGATCGGGGCAATGTGATTGCTCTACGGCAGCGTTGCGCTTGGCGTGCTATAACGCTCCACGTTACCCCTGTTGCGCCGGGCGATCAGGTGGATTGGGCCAGTTTTGATCTGGCCTTCTTTGGCGGTGGGCAAGATAGTGGCCAAGCCTTGATTGCCCACGATCTGTTGGAACGTCAAGGTCCGGGTTTGCGCGCCGCGCTGGAGGATGGCTTGACCATGTTGGCCATTTGCGGGGGCTACCAGTTGCTAGGCCACTACTTCCTTACCCATGCAGGCGAACGGCTGCCAGGTCTAGGGGTGCTCGACATCCATACCGTCGGCGGCAAACAGCGGATGATTGGCAATATTGTGGTTGAGACGAAACTAGGTGAACAGACCGTACGGCTGGTTGGCTTTGAGAACCATAGCGGACGCACATTTCATGGCTCTGGGGTGCGTCCCCTTGGGCGTGTACTGGTGGGCTATGGCGACAACGGTGAAGATGGTAGGGGCGGCGCAGTTGATCGGAACATCTATGGCTGCTACCTTCACGGCTCGCTGCTGCCCAAAAATCCACAACTTACCGACCATCTGATCAGCCTAGCGCTCAAGCGGCGCTATGGCCCCCAGGTTGGCTTAGTGCCCCTTGAGGCGCAACTCGAATTGCAAGCCCAGCAAACTATGCTGGGACGCTTATTGAAGAGGTTCGCATGACTACCTACAGCATCAATGGCAGTGACATTCACGAAGAAGAGGCGGCAGCGGCTATTGCAGCAGTGAGCAGCGTCTTAGCAGATGAGGCCGCTTGGGCCGCAGCCCAAGCCGAGCCAACTGCGCCCAAGCGTTGGCATGCCGCTACCCGCCTGATTACCCAAGGCATCATACCCACGCGCCTACCCACGAGCCTTGGCTGGGGCAGCATCGAGCGGCTGCGGCGCGCCACCCGTGGGAGCGGCGGGATTGTGGGGCAGTGAAGGGTATTTCACCACAGAGGCACCGAGGGCACAGAGGGTGGAACAGTATGGTGATTGCTATGCCGCAAACCTATTTTCTATTTTCTCATTTCTGTATCCTTCCCTAAGAAACACACAACTCCAGACGCTCCACCGCAAGCCACTGTGGCCCTGCTACATCAAGCAAGCCCCACGCAACCTGGCCCTGGGGGGTTAGCACAAGATACTGGTTATCAACCCAGATCACGGTGCAGAGGGGGCCACGTGGCGAAGGAGCGTTCTCCAAGACGATGCGGCCATCCACGAGGAAGCGGCTGGTGGTGTGGCCCCACTCGATCACATAGTCGTGCCAAGTTTCCATTGGCACTTGCACGCGTGCCTCGCTGACCCCCACCGCCCACTGGATCGGCGGCCAGAGCCCTTGGAAGAGGCGTGGCTGGTGCAGCAGCGGAACAACCAGCGGCGCAAAGGGCAGCAGCGCCAGTGCCCGGGTGCGCCCGGTATCAATTGTTGCCGCTTTCCAACAGCCTGCACCAGGCACCCCCAGAGCCAAAGGCAGATTGCCCGGTGGTGACTGGTAGAAAAACCAGAGGGCGCGCGGTAGCGCCGGTGGCAGCACCAGCGGATAATTCCAAAGCCCAAAGCCCATCGTCCCGCGCAGTAGCCCTGCAGGATGGGAAAAGCGGGCGCGTAGGCGCAGAGTCAGCGGCGGATGGCGCACGAGCGCAGGCTGTCCCCCACGCTGATAGTCATCCAGTTGTGCATTGCTATAGGCATGCGAACTGGCACCATCCAGCCTCAGATGGAGTTGAGGTACAGCGCCATGAATCTGGCCTGTACCAGCCACATGGTGGTGCCAGGGAGTTGGAGTGAGCATAGATTTTGCCCATTGTAGCATGTCAATCTAAACTGTTATTGGGGTTGCGCCCACAACTCGTTTTTTCTTTCGTTGTGGCGGCGCAGCCGCCACAACGAAAGAAAAGACGTTCTTCGGGGGAGGCGAAGCCTCTCCCGGCCCCCCGATCCTACTTGCCAAAGACCTACAGCTAGGGTACCATATTGGCATATGGGGCTGTAGCTCAGGGGATTAGAGCACCCGCCTTCTAAGCGGATGGTCGTGCGTTCGAATCGCACCAGCCCTGCCAATTGCACCAATGCCCAATGTCAGAAAGTAGTATCACGTTTGCCACAACGTAGTATCACGTTTACTACCCTTGCAGATTGCCGAACATGGCGTCCCAATGGGCTTTCGCGTTCTTGATCATGCAGCATGTTCAACGGTAATTGATATTACTGGGCACCGCCGCTCCCACAACGTGGGATCGGGGCATAGGCACCGCAGCTTTTTTGCGTTCCTTTGCGCTCTTTTGCGGCAATGAATATACTTTCTGCTTGCCTATGAATCCTCTCACCACTGCCCGCTCCGGTATTCGCCGCGCCCGTTGGCCCGCATTGCTCGCTGGGGCGGGTGGCGCGGCGACTGTGGGCCTGCTGGGTGCAGCGGGCCTCGCGCCACTCCTCGCTGGCTTGGGCGCGGGGGCGCTGGCCACTGGCCCGGTGGTGGCGTGGCTCACCGAGATGGGCATGGGCGCGTTGGCCGGTTGGGTGGGCAACCTCGCTACCGATGGGATGCAAGCTGCCCTTGCCGAAGATGACCCCGATCCCACCTGGCTCGCGGCGTTGGCCCAGCGCCTCGATGCCGCTGCTGTCAGCGACCAGGCGCTCGCCGCTGAGTTGGCCACCTTCCTGAAGGAGCTCGATGCCGTGCCGCTGGCCCTCGCTGCCATTGCCGAGGAGCAGGGGGCGCAGAGCGACGTGCTGATTGAGCAGCATCGCCTGTTGCAGCGCCTCAGCGCCGACATGGAGCGGTTGCAGCTCGCTGGCGGCGTGTTGGGGCCGGTGGTGGTGGCTGAAGCCGACCGCGTGATCGCCACCCTGACCGCCCATCACGATGCCCGCTTCGACCAGCTCCTCGCAGCGTTTACCGCACTCAGGGACGCGCAGCACCAGGCGCTCATCAATTTTGCCGGGGCGCAGATGGGCGACGTAAATTTTCAGGGGGATGTGGCTGGGCGCGACATTCGCAAGACGACGCTGGGCGCGGGGAGTACCTATGTTGCACCAGGCGCAACGCTGGTACAACCCTTCCCCCCCCGATCCACCCAAGCCACCCCCGATGAACTGGCAGCGGCTCACGCCGCGCTCACCGCGCTGCCCACGACAGCCATTCCCGAACCGCAGGATGTGCTACCCCCCGGCTCGTGGCTGGGTGGGCTGCGCCGCAACGCGCAGTTCGTTGGCCGCGAAGCCGACTTCTTGGCGCTGGCCGCGCTGCTCAAAGGGGGGCAGAGTGTTGCGGTGAACCAGGGGCAAGCGGCGGTGGCCAGCGGCTTGGGCGGAATCGGCAAGACGCAGTTGGCGATTGAGTTTGCCTACCGCTACGGCCAATATTTCGCCGGCGTCTTCTGGCTCTCCTTCGCGCAGCCTGACACTATCCCCGCCGAGTTTGCCCGCCTGGGCGGAGCGGGCTGCCTGCAACTCTTCACCGAGGCGGCGGGCTACAAACTTGATGAGCAGGTACACCTCGTGCGCTCCCGTTTGGCCTCTGGCCTGCCCTACCTGCTGATCTTCGACAACTGCGAAGAGCCGCAACTGGTGCGCGACCACCACCCCGGCGGAGCGACACGAGTGCTGATCACCAGCCGCAACCCCGACTGGCCGGGCGACCTGGGGGTGCAGCGCCATGCGCTCGATGTGCTGCACCGCGCCGAGAGCATCGCCCTGCTGCGCCAGCATCGCCCCGAACTGAGTGACGGTGACGCCGATGCGCTGGCCGCCGAGTTGGGCGACCTGCCGCTGGCGCTGCACTTGGCCGGGCGCTTCCTCGCGGGCTTGGCCAAACGCTGGAGCGTAGAGTGCTACCTTGCAGAACTCCGCAGCCCACGCCTCTTCGAGCGGCTGCCGCTGCGCGAACGGGACGGCACGCTACCAACAGGCCACAACCGCGACGTCGCCCGCAGCTTCGCCCTGAGCTACGAGCGCCTCGAACCCCAAGAGGCCGAAGACGCCCTGGCGCTGCGCCTGCTCGCCCGTGCCGCCCACCTCGTACCGGGGGAGGTTCTTCCCACCGCACTGCTCCTCGCCACTCTCGCGCCACCCGC
>NZ_NQWI01000297.1 GCF_002532535.1 Candidatus Viridilinea mediisalina | reverse complement strand
CGGCTATCGGCTATCGGCTATCGGCTATCGGCTATCGGCTATCGGCTATCGGCTATCGGCTATCGGCTATCGGCTATCACCCGCACCCCTGCGCTACACGGCCAGACCAGCGGGCGCAGCACGCCATCCTCTAGCTCCATGTCGGCCCAACAGCGCTCGCGCTCCGCATTGGTCATGCGCGGCACATACCAGATCACCGGATGCTCAGCGAGGGCTTCGCCATCAATGAATTGCTCCGGCCCTTGGCGCTCGTCGAGGGCGCAGCAGGTGCCGAGCGTCGGCAGATCGCCTTGGCCCTCCGCTGGCTTGGCCTGTGTCCAGTAGACGTAGGCCAGCTCTGCGTCGCCCCAAAGCGGAGATATCGTCTGCTCGCCACCGGCCCCCGTAAGCTGGAATGCATGTGGCCCACCGGCAGCCCACTCCTGCCAGCCCTCCTCGTGCAGCGGGGTTGTCTCGTTGCCGTCCCACACACTCAGGCTTGATGGCGCGACCGGCTCAATGCGCCAGATCGGGTGGTAGGTGCCAGCAATGCCGCAACCGCGCCCCTCATTGCCGCCAGTCAGCGTGAGCGTGCCATCGGCCCCGAAGTGCGCGGCGAACGTGTATTGATAGGCGCAGGGCTGCGGCCAGTTGGGGCTACGAAAGGTGAGCGCCAGATCGAGCGAACCATCGGCATGGGTCGCTATCTCTGGCAAGCCATAGGGAATGATCGCCGCCGCACTAAAGACCGGACAGCCCACCGCGTCGGAAAAGCCGACGCGCTGATCTTCGGGCGCTGGGTAGCCAACGTGCCAGTCCACGATCTTCACCGAGCGCAGCAGCGGCTGGCCCGCAAAACGCACCTCGCGCAACTCTAGCCCATCGGAACTGGTCAGCAGGTAGGACGCCTCCCATTGACCATGCGCGACATGGCCGGGCGTCTCGCAGAGCGGGG
>NZ_NQWI01000136.1 GCF_002532535.1 Candidatus Viridilinea mediisalina | reverse complement strand
ATGAAGGATGAAGGATGAAGGATGAAGGATGAAGGATGAAGGATGAAGGATGAAGGATGAAGGATGAAGGATGAAGGATGAAGGGGGTAAAGACTCTTTTGTTTTACCGCGAAGCGAGCGAAGAGAACGAAGGACGCGAAGATTCGAGCATGTGGGACAAAGCCATCGCGTTTCTTCGCGCCCTTCGCGCTGAAACGTGAGCGTACGCTGTCGTCATGATCGCGTCAAGATGATGTTTCTTTGAACGGATACTGCCCGGTCTTCGCGTCCTTCGCGTCCTTCGCGCTCTTCGCGGTGAAACAGACGATTCTCTCGATCACAGGAATGACGTTTGCGCCCTTGTAAGGAGACATGATGCGCTGGTTCTTCATCGGTATGTTGAGCTTGCTGGTTGTCATCAGCGGCTCTGCTGCGCCCGCATGGGCCGACAGCACGCCGGATCTTGTCGTGGTGGTTACGGATTTTGCGCTGCACCCGCTTGCGGGCGTGACGGTGATCGTGCGCGAGGGGGCGCAGGAGATCGTGGGGGTGACCGATGCTCAGGGGCGTGCCGAGATCGTGGGTGTAACGCAGGAGCATGTGCGGGTCGAGCTGCGCGGCTTCATCCACGGCATCCCGCTCACGCACCCTGGTGACGATGCCTATGGCATCCGCATCACGCGGAGGGCAGGGACGGTCGCGGTGGAACTCGTCGTGGATGGCGCGAACGGGCAGGTCTTTCCGGCAGCCAGCATGTTTGCCCTTGAGCCGATCTTCCTTCCTGAATATCCCACGATTTCCGCCGATGCGCCGGGATTGCTGGTGGGGTTGCCCACGGCGGACGCGGTGACGTCCTCCCTGCAGTTCCCAGAAGATCCAACCCTTGCCGACACGTTGTGGGACGCCACGATGGATGTGCCGCGCCCGCAGCATCCAGCGGAAGAGACGGGATGGCCTTGGGGTGAGATCGTGCGCGGGGTTGGAGCTTTTCTCTTTTTGGTGATCTTCCTTGTGACCGTATTCGCTTGGAGTAATCGGTAATGGCGGTACTCAGGCACATCCTGCATTGGTGCGTGCGCGCCCGATCCCTGTGTGCGGCAAGTGTGGCCATCCTGCTTGCCGTGGGGTTTGGCTCGTCGCGTGCCTTCGCGTGCGGCCAGTGGAACCCCACCGAGGCGATGAGTTGCGAAATGGATGGGCTGACCTATACCGCCTATGAATCGGCGGCGTCGGCGGCGTGGAGCATCAACCGCATCATGCTCATCACCGCCTATCAGCTCGACGCGATTCGGGCCAATGTGATCGAGGTCGCCTTCTTGGGAGCCTTTACGGCGCTGACCAGCAGGATCAGCCCGCTCATTGTCCCCATTGCGTCTTTGGCCATTCTGGCATTTGCCTTTGCGCTGATGCTCTTTCCGCTCACCGGCGGAACGAACCCCTTCAACCTGCGCCACATCCTGGTCTGGACGCTGGTTGGGCCGATCCTGCTGAGCCATATGGGGCAGTGGCTGATTGACCTCGAAGTGGTTCGGATGGAGATTGGCACGGTGCTATTTGATGCGTCGGCCAGCGCCAATCTCAATACCACCTTGGGTTCGCCGGGGGCGGGTGGCGACTTTGGGGCCATCCCGACCCTCTACCCCTCCGTGTGCGGTGGCGCGTCGTTTGACCGCCACAGCGGGGGGACGGGGCAACGCATTGATGAACTGGTGGCCGGCTACCTCTTCGCCACCGCCACCGACATCCATTGCCCCCATCAGGAACCGTGGGCGGGTCGCCTGCCGAGCGGCTACTACCAACGCAGTCCGACGCCCTACGCGGTGCAGGCGGGCGTGCGCGGCATGACGACGGAATCCGAGCGGCGCAGCCAGATCGCCGCGACCGACGCGGGGATGCAGCGTCAATTCGTGGGCCTGTTGCCGACGGCATTGTCCATGATTTTCTTCCTACGAAGAGGCTTTTTTGACGCAAGGGCGCAAAGGCGCAAAGCTTCTGATGTCGTGCGTTGTGCCGACCCTTGCTGCGGCAATGTGGGCGGGTATTGGTGAGCATGGCCCCATACCGTTCGCATAAGCTTGCACAAAGGCGCACAGCCGCAAAGTTACTACCGCTGAAAACGGCGCGCCCTTGCGTCCTTGCGCCTTTGCGCCTTTGCGTCAAGAAACCCATCTTATGAGATGTATTGGGGTCGGTCGTAGGGCGCTCGAAGGTGGGATCGGCAGCCGCCTACGCCGTTGGCGCACTGACCGGCAAAAACGCCTCGAACAGTGATGCGCTGGCCGGCGTGCAGACGGGCGAAGCCGCCACGCGGGGCTTCCGAGCGGCCAATGCCCAATTGCGGGCGAACGCACCACGGGCGCGGCAGCACCACGAGGAGCGGGCGCAGGAACGCGCCGTTGCCAAGGACGTAGGGCAGGGACTCGCCGTTGCCGAGCAGCGCGAGCAGACGAACGCGGACGGCACGGTGCGCCCAGCGGTAGCGCATGAGGCGAGCGCCGTGGCACGGGCGGCGCGGCGCGGCCCAGCGCGTTAGGGCTACGTCAAAGTCACCTCCGGTGAGGGTTTGGGGGAGGCGAAGCCTCTCCCGAAGACCTTTCTTTCGTTTTGGCGGTTTCGCCGCCAAAACGAAAGAAAAAAGAGGGTTTGGGGCGCAACCCCAATGACTTTGACTGGCCCTACAGTCCGTGACAACACGCTATGCTGAGTGCAAGCGGTGTGCTACAATGACCGCATGATGTGGGATGCAGAGAAACAACACCACTTTGATCAGCTACGCCAGCGGGCGCTGACAGAGACGCTGAGCGGCGAGGAAGCACGCGAACTTGAGGAGATGCTCGCTGCTCTTGAAGCAGTTGAGCAATCCTACCTTGCGCCAGCTCTCGCACGGATGGACGTTGACCTGCATCAGCGCGAAGAGCAACTCACCATGCTCCAAACGCGCAATGAAGAGCTTGCTCTCTTGGCTCAGCAGCACGCACAACTGCTCAGTGAAGCAAAGAAATGGCTGGACTCATTTGAGCAGCGCCGTCTGATCTTGCAAGATCGCTACACCCGCCTCACGCAACCGCTTGCCCCCTCCAAGGCGCGAGGATGAGCCCCACGCCTGAAGTGCGCGCCCTCGTCCGCAAACGCGCCCAAGGACGTTGCGGCTATTGCGGGGTTTCCGAGCTTGATGTCGGTCACGAGCTTGAGGTTGATCACTACCGACCACGCGCTCATGGTGGCGACGACACGCTGGACAACCTTGTCTATACCTGCACGCCATGTAACCGCTTCAAGGGTGCCTATTGGCCTTCAGACAGCGCTTCAGATGATGTGCGCCTGCTCAATCCCAACCAAGATCAGTGTCATGAACATCTTGTCGAGGCGATCAATGGCAGGCTCGTAGGGCTTACCGCCCGTGGGTGGTTTCACATCAACTGGCTGCATCTCAACCGACCACTGCTCGTTGCCTTCCGCCAACGGCAACAACGCATGCGCCTGCTCGCCGAGGCAATGCTACAGGCCCAAGCAACCACCGCAGCTCTGCAATCGCGCGTTGATCTGCTCGAACGTGAATTGGCTCATCTTAGGGCGGTTGTGGCAGAACGTATAGCTGAAGCAGAATAGCAGCAATCTCTAGGGGTATCCTGATGCGCGCCTCCACAAAGCCTGAGGGGGCGTTTTTGATGCCATCTCAACGAAGAACTCCAGTCGTTGGGCGAGGCTGACCGCTTCGAGGCGGAAGAACGGCCTCAAGCGGTGCGTCTGCGCGAGATTGAGGCTGACCTCGCGGCGTCCCTCGATCCCGCCCTGCGTGCCGAGTTTGCCGACCTCTTTGCTATCCAACGCACCATCTTGGCCGAAGAGGATCGCACGCAGCAGACTCCGCCCCGCGAGGCCGCGACGCTGGATCGCGCTACCTACGATGCCCTGCTCGCGATCTGCTTAGGCGATCCGGAGAACAAGACGCCGGGGCGCGTTCCCTTCCACGGAACGTGGTATAGCGTGGATACAGCGGCCCTGCGTCGCACCCCCAAGGCGGCCAGTTTTGCCATGCGCGGCGGCCCCAAGCAAGGCCGGTTTGATCGTGGGTATCTTGTCCAGATAGGCGTGGGCCTGCTGGCCCTCGTGATTCTACTGGCCATCGCGTGGCGTCCCACCCAACGCCCGGCCACAGCGCACCTTGCGCCAGCCCCGTTGCTGGTGAATGGGTCTGCCACGAACCGTTGGATGCCCATTGTCCTCACGCTGCCTGCGGCGACGGGCGAGAGCATGATTTTCGCGGTGCAGCCGGTTGAGGCCAGCGCGTGGCCCGCCATCCCAGCATCCCCACAGACGGCAGGTTGGCGCGTGGATCTCGCGTGGCCGCTGGAACTCTGCCTCCCCCGTGCGGCCATGCCGCCTGCCGGAACGCAGGTGCAGATTCGTAGCGCCCACGGCGCGCCGGAGCGTACCTATCACCTTCGTGCGGCTCACGACACGACCGGACGCACCCCGCCTTCCCTGCGCCTTCGCGCCTGCGACGGGGATGTCATGCTCGTTGGGACACTCACCCAGACTCTGCCTGCGCCGCATGCCGCCTTGGGTGAGGCACAAGCCCTGCTTGACATGCCAAGCGTGGCGGTTGTCGAGATCGTTGCGCGGGGGCCAGCGGTGGATGCCGCCATTCCGGCGGGGCGGGTGCAGGTGGAGGTGGTGGTGCAGCAAGCCGCCACCGCCGACCACGCCGACCACGCCGATCCCCCCGCTGCGCTTGATTGGAGCGCCGTGCGCCCGGAACTCCTCTTGGCCACTGGCCAGACGACGGGCATGAGTGCGCCCCCGCAGCAGGAAGCAGCGGGCCGCATGCGCGTGCGTTTCTTGATCCCCACGATTGATGCACCGGTTGAGGCGCTCTGGCGCATCAGCGACCTCACCACCGGCGCCGTGCGTGACTGGCGGCTAACCATCCCTGTCCCGCCGACGCGGGAATCCTACCTGAGCGAGTGGTTGCGCGTCGAGCCACCCCAGGCCACGCAGCACGACGATGGGCGGCTTGATCTCACGCTGCTCCTTGCGACAACCGACGGCGCACCCCTCGCATTGCGTTACGAGGACATCCGCGTGACCCACGATGAGGCGTCGCTCCCGTTGCCCGCGATGACCCAAACAGACCTCACCGTTTCCGCTGACGAGCCGCTCACGGTGACGTGTACCGTCATCCCAGCGCGCGGTGCGGATGGCGATCTGACCGTCGCCATCGGGCATACCCGATACGCCATCGTCTTGCCAATACGCCACACCACCGGCGGAGGCATGCCATGAAAGGGGGTGATCACGATGAATCGCTAAGCCACGGTTCGTAGCTCCGTTACCGCTTGGCGTTGCACACCGCGTCCTGATGCGCTCAGGCTGAAACCTGAAACCAGACACCTGAAACCTGGTCTAAATTCAAGCGGTGCAGCGCAGCACAAAAACCCATGGATACTCGTTGCTCTGGTTATTTTTTACAGTATTCTGGTGTCTGTACGCCAGTTGTTAGCCCAAGCTGGCCTGCTTCCGTTGGGCGAGCCAGCGGGCAAAAGAAGCGGCACTTTCGGTTGATCGCTTACCCAAGAGCAACCCTTCGACGCCAATATCTTCGTCAAGCGCAGGCCAATGCAAGCCATGTCCCGCCCCGGCAATCTGGACATCGGCCCGTTCCTCGGGCGTACCATAAGCAAGCCGCGGATACCAACCGATAGGCACGGCAATCGTGCGCCCATCGGCCAGATCGACACTCAGCGTATCATCAGTCACCGTCACGGCAACCGCCTTAGGCGGCACCTGAACCACCGGCGCAGAAGGCATCCCAAGCATGGCGTAACTCCTTCACATGCTCACGCGCAAGGCGCTCGATCTCGCGCAACTCGCGCCGACTGTATCCGTGGTTGTCCGCGATGACAATATCTGGATCAAGCCAGAGTTTACAACTGAGTTGTTCGCGGTCAACGTGTACATGACGCGGCTCTTGGCAATCGTAGGCGTAAAAATAGAAACGATAGGGGCCAATGCGGAGGGCTGTTGGCATGGTTGGCTCATAGGTGTAAAGCAGTAACGTAGTTCTCTTACCGTTCAGAATGGACGTTGTCAGATTGCAAAGTTTGGTTATGGGGTATCAAGAATTATAAACCTGTTAATTCTCGATGAATATCAAGAGCATCTCTACTTGGTTTATCTTCTGTTCCTGGAGGAAAATGTAACTTCTCTCCTGAAAAGAGCTTGTACGGTGAATAATTCAATTTTGGAGAAAGTATAACTGACATATTGCTGGTATCTACTGCAATCAATCCAAGATCGAATAAGGTGTGAACATCTGCTCGTAACAGCAAGCCATTTGAAACATCAAAGGTTCCTCCTTTACTGTATGGTTCAATATGTGCTGCCTCAAGGATATCTGGAACATTTGGGCCTGTAACCAAACATATATTTCCGTATATCTTGAATAGATCTTCTCGAAACTTTTCTTGCCCTTGCCGCGAAGCAATTGCTTGCGCTATTCTCTTCTTAGCACTTTCTAAGCTCTTTGGTTTACTTATCTTAACTCGTTCTTGATCGACGTGCGTGGTAATACTGACGTCAATGCCGTTGTTATTTACTGGATTGCGTGGACGTCGCTTTGAGTATTTTGAAGGAGGTATTTTTCTGGTTTCATGAAATCTCCAACCTCTTTCTGTTAATTCTAAAAACATATCAGATCGAAAATTCCAATTTTCCCAAACTATAGCTACTGATCTAGGATAATTCAAGCGATCGTAACTTTTTACATGCAATATCCCCTCATCTTGCCAGTGACGTAGCGTTGCCAAAGGTTTTTCAAAGTGTATTTTTTCTTCTGATTGTGTATTTTGAATAGTATAAATATTTCTGATTTTCAACTCTAAATAACGAAGGGAAATGTTTTTATTATTTGCTATGTAATCCAGCATTTTTAATTCTTGCTCTTGCGCCTTTTTTTGTTGATGTTGAGACATAACAAATCCTTTCATAAACAACTAAGTGAATACCGTCGCTACCACATCGGATCAACCATAAATCTGAACCTCAGTTATTGACCCTATACGGTATGCTTGCGTTGGGCAAACCAGTGGACGAAAGAAGCGGATCTTTCGGTTGGTCTCTTGCCCAAGAGCAGTCATTCAATCACACATAGGCAAGCAGATTCATGCCGCTCTATCCGCGATGGGGCAGATGATGTCTGAGCGAAGTGTGGCGGCGGCAAAGGCAAAGGCAGCAAAGATTGCCTCTTTGGTCAGGCGTGGGTGAGCTTCAAGCATGTGGTCAATCGTCTCGCCCGCTGCAAAACGGTCGAGAATGGATTCAACGGTGATGCGGGTTCCAGTGATAACGGGTTTTCCCATCATAATTTTTGGATCTGAAGTGATTAATGTATTCTTCATGATCTTTACTCCTTCGGGGTGTGACTAACACCCGCGCACGCTTCGCTGCCATTGTACCACAGGGGCTCGCCGCCAAGCGGAGTTTGCCTTCCAAGCGGCCCGCGCCGCGACGCGCAACACCCAGGTGAAGGATACGCGCAGCGAAGATAAGCTCGTGGATGCCGAGCGGGTGATGCGCGAGATTCGCACTCAATCCTTGCATCAGGTGCAGATCGCCATCCTCGTCGAAGGGAGCAGTGCTGACGAGGTGCGGGCGCGGCGCGCCGCCGTGCGCGACCTCTTTGGCGGCACGCTGCGCTGCGAGGCGGTGCGCGGTTCGCAGGCGGAATTGCTCAAGCTCTTCACCACTATTCCGTCCCACCGGATCGATGCCGCATGGGGCCGTGTCTCGATGCTCTCCCACGGTGTCGGCTGCCTCTTTGGGATGACCAGTTTCTACCGCTCGCGCCACACCGACGGCCCCTTCTGGGGCATTGATGCCTATCGCCATGCGCCGCTGTTTTACCACCTCTTCGCGGGCGGCAAAGCGGGGCATACGGTCGTCTTGGGGCAGACCGGCTCCGGCAAGACCTTCTTCCTCAACGTGATGACCATGCGGATTGCGGCGACGATGGGCTGGCGGGTGATCTGGATCGACTCGGAGAACAACGGAGTGCGGTTAGAACGGGCCTGCGGCGACGGCTGCCGCCGCTACCCTATCGACCCGGCGACCCGCCTTAATGTCTTGGATCTGGTCTATGGCGAGGATGACGGCCCGAATTGGCGCTACAGCCAGATCGAGTATGTCATCTCCTCGCTGGCCATGCTCTTCGGCACCCCCGACGCGAGCGGGGGCGAGGTGCGCGGGCTGACGCCGGTTGTTGATCCTACACGGCATGCTTGCGTTGGGCAAGCCATCGCGCAAAAGAACTTGCACTTTCTGTAGATCTTTTTCCCAGAAGCAATCCTTCTACGCCAATATCTTCATCTAACGCAGGCCAATGCAGGCCATGTCCTGCCCCAGCAATCTGAACATTCACCCGTTCATCGGGTGTACCATAGGCAAGCCGCGGATACCAACCGATAGGCACGGCAATCGTGCGCCCATCGGCTAGATCAACGCTCAATGTATCATCAGTCACCGTCACGGCAACCGCCTTAGGCGGTGCCTGAACCACCAGCGCAGAAGGCATCCCAGGCATGGCGTAACTCCTTTCAACCTACGCCAAACTCTACTCCCACTACGGCCTCACCCCCGAAGACATCAAGGGCATGGAGGCACTCCACCACCAATACGCCGTCACCCTCGGCCCCAACCGCGAGCAACTCGTCAGGTAAGAAATCAAGGAATCGATCTCGATTTATGGCACAATATCATGATCAAAGAATACTCAAGAACAAGAACTTTATTACGAAATTCTATTAGTTCAGTATCCGACAAGCTATTTATCGATGTAGATCCATGAGCAATGTCGTTTCTATTTTGCAGAAGTGAATCAAGAAACGATTTCCAAAGGGTACGAGATCCATCGCCAGTATTCGCTTGCGGCTCTGCTATACCAAATAAAGAGAGATCAAAGCTATACGGATAAATCTGAGCAGAAGAAAGAACATGAATTCTTAACTCATTCAATAACTGGTCAATATCTGATTTTGCATTACTAAACACAACATCCATTTTAGAATTATTGAGCCAAGAAAAAAAGTTGCGAACACCAAATCTTGTGATAAGTAAATGAGTGGGATAGGGATATTAAGGATTAAACTCTCAATAAGTCGAGAAGAAGTTTCTAAGTTCCAGCGATGCCTTCTTTGATACTCTGGATCAAGTTTAATAATACCTTTACCGATCTTTTTGACAATGGTTTCTAAATCATATTCGATATTTTGAGTCTTAACAGTACGCTCACGAGCTTTTTGTTGCAGGTCTGTTAAATTTTGCTTTAGCGTTACCATATTGTTTCTCCTAGTGCATTCTTAGCTTTCTAAATTATATCAGTAGTACCACGAAAGAGCAACCAACATGGCAAACGTAGAGCGCCTCATCGAAGCCATCCTCCTTGACGAAGAGATTATGGCGCACCCCTCACTCCCCGGCCTGACCCGCGCCCGCTTGCGTGAAGCCGCCGCTCGCGCCGGTTTCGACCCGCATCGCTTTGGCCGCTTCTCAGCAGCCCTCATGCTCTGGTTCACCCGTGCGGGCGTGATCGTACCAGAGGAGACCCCGTCGGCCACCGCATGGGCGCGGCCAATCCCGCTGAGCAGCGACGACCGCGCCACGCTCCGCAGCCTCCTCACCGCCGTGTCGCCACCCGATGGTGAGGCCGTAGCACACGCCCGTAGCGAAGCAAAAGGAATGACGCGATGAACTACGCACGCAAACGCCCTATCGCCTACGCCGCACTCAAGCCTGCGCTCACGATCTTACGCGCCGCCATCGACGGCGAATCGCCCCTCGGTTCCCCGCCAACGAACATCCTGCGCCGCGACTCCACCAGCACCCCGGAACAGGTTGAACTCCCACCATCCGCTGCCGCCCCTGCGCCCCCCGCGTGGCCTCCGCTGCCCCTCGACGGGGGCCGTACCCTCGCGCCAATTGATGTTGGACGCGCCATGCTGCTGCTCGTCACCGACACCGAGGTCGCAGGCTACGAAGCGAGCGACGGATTTACCCCAGGCCGCCTGCGCGAGGTACTCAAACGCGCTGGCCTCAACGACGCCAACATCGGACGAGCAGCGCCCTTTCTCAGCCTCTGGCTCGACGCCGCCGCCATCCTCGCCCCCCCAACCAACCCCAATCGCCCGTGGGACGCCCCACGCCACTACACCATCCGTGATCTCGACGCCATCCAAGCGCGCATTCACGCCACCCCGCCCCCTACCCCAGAGGAGGTGGTGGAGACGAAGCGATTGGGGTTGAAGTAGGAGGGATGAGGGATGAGGGAGGAAGGAGGAGGGAGGAGGGAGGAGGGAGGAGCGAAGCCTATGAAGATACTGCTGGTTTATGCATGCGCGCGCGCTCCCAGGGGAATAAACCAGCAGTATCTATGAAGTTAAGCCGACGAGCAAGGTTCGTAGTAGGCGCTTGAGCGTCGTCCAAGGGCTGGTTACGGCGCTCAAGCGCCTACTCCCAGCGGATTCCGGGGCTTTACCAAGCTTACATTCATCCGCCGCCCACCCGATCACCGCGCCACGTTTGGGCATCGTTTGGGCATCGTTTGGGCATCGTTTGGGGATCGTTTGGGCATCGTTTGGGGCGGCTTGGCCCGTGCTGATGCGGAAGCCCCAACGCGGCCCGTAGCGGGGGCCGAGATCAATAGGGCGAAAGCCTTCCTTATCACACCATCCCGCAGAAAGGGGGTGATGCTTCCAGCAAACCAAAACCCTGAACACCAGTGATGAGTGGCGAGTGACGAGTGACAAGAAGCGTATGCCGCAGAGCAATACGGTCTGACATGATTCGTCATGCAGCCTACTCAATGGCAATTGGGATAGCGCGATCTTTGATACCCAAGGGGTAGCGGTACACCCAATATCCAATATCCAGTATCCAGTATCCAGTATCCAGTAGGGACTTGTGCTAGTTCTTTTTTTTGCCGCATCAGAACGCGGAGTAGCAAAAATGGCTTAACAGTGCGCTAGATCGCTGACCGCATCACAGAGCCAGCGGCGATTTTAACTAGCACAACCCCCCAGTATCCAGTATCCAGTATCCAGTATCCAGTATCCAGTATCCAGTATCCAGTATCCAGTATCCAATATCCAACGAAAGGACTTCCCCATGACCACCCATCAACCCTTCCCGAAAAACCGGGTCATCCTCTACGGCGTTGTTGACCGGCGCAACGACCGCGATACCAAAAAGGCATCCCCTGACATTCGCCGCTACCGCAACCCCACCGGCGGTGCCGACTACACCGTCAGTCTCCAGGTCGCCTCCCCCTATGGGGGAAGCTACAAGATCGAGGTCAACGTGGGCCCGGTGAAGGGGGCCGAGATCTTTGCCTCCTGCCCTGCCGACCAGCCAGTGATCCTCACCGGCCACCTGACGCGCATGCCCGAAGTGGATCGGCGCTTCCGCGAGTACGACGCCAACCGCGTTGTCGAGGGCATCTTCTACCAAGATGTCGAGGTGCGGGTCGAAGCGGTTCGTCTGCCGACCGAGACCGACCCGACGGGCACCGGCTCGAACATCGCCCTCGAAGGCGAGGTGGTCGAGCCGCCCATCTTTATGCGCCACCCCGACATCCCCGACCTCGAACTGGCGCGTGTCGGCCTCCGCGCCCGCACCCAAGCCATGACCGACGCAACCGGGCAGATTCTGCCCGCCCGCGCATGCCTCGTCACCGTGGTGATCCCCGTGGATGACGAGGATGCCGCCCTCCTCTACCGTCGCGGCAACCGCCTCCAGATCCGGGGTGCCTTGGAGCGCCTTGACGAGTGATAAGTGATAAGTGACGAGTGACGAGTGATAAGTGACAATAGCGCAAAATTCACCCTGCAACGAGTACCCATGGATGTTTGGGCTATCCTGCACAGCTTGGTTTTACCGCGAAGAGAACGAAGCACGCGAAGATCGCGAAGTGAGGGCAACTGCATGGGTATTCATGCCCGATCTTCGTGTGCTTCGCGCCCTTCGCGTACTTCGCGGTGAAATGTACGATTCTCTCGGTCACAGGGAGACTTTTGCACTATTGCGCTAAGATAAGGTTTCAGAAACGGCCTTTCACCTTTACAGTTGGAGTGCCGACTTTAGTCGGCATCTAACGGCAACCTGCGGTCTCAGCCGACTAAAGTCGGCACTCCGTCGGAGACCAAACTGTAAAGT
>NZ_NQWI01000135.1 GCF_002532535.1 Candidatus Viridilinea mediisalina | reverse complement strand
TTGCGCTGCATGTTGCTGCCGGTCGGGCTACTGAGGCGCTGGCACTCTACGATGAGTTGCTCGATCTCGCTCAGTTGCCCAACTATCGCGCTCGGATCTTGGCTGAAGCCGCGAGTTTGGCCCAGAACCATGGTGCAGACGCACAGGCCCAAGCTTGGTGGCAGATGCTGGTAACTGAAGAGGCGCTTGAGGCAACCCCCCAGGCGGTGCAGGCGCTCGATCAACTGCAAGCGAACGGGGCAACGCCAGTTGATCCGCTGCGTGCCGGCTTGATCTATGTGGCCAATGAACGCTGGGATGCCGCCCTTGAGCAGTTGGCGCTGGCCTTGGAGGCGACGGATGACGCAGAGCAACGGGCTGAACTGTTGCGCCACCAAGGGCTGGCCCTGCGTGCCCAGGGCGATTTTGCCAGCGCACTGACCCTGCTTGCCGAAGCGGGGGCACTGGTGCCCGATGCTTCGGTTGGTCGCCAAGCGCAACTCGATTGGGTGCAGACGCTTGGGCAGAGCGGTGCAACCCAAGATGCCATTCAGGGCTATATTGAGTTTGCGGCAAGCTATGGCGACGACCCGCGTGCGCCGGTGGCGCTTGATCGGGCGGTGCAACTCTACGAGCGGATCGGCGATAGTGCCGGGGCGCAACGGACGCGCATTGCACTGGGCGAACGTTTTGCCACAAGCAGTGAAGGCCAAGCGGCGCTCCATCGCGTCGCCATGCAACAACTGGGCGAGGGCCAACCTGTTGCAGCACGGGTCTTTTGGCAAGCCTTGGCCGAAGCCAACCAGGGGGCCGTGCGTGCCCGAGGAGCCTTCTGGGCCGGACGGGCGGCGCGGGAGGCGGGTGATGAGCAGGCGGCGCGTGAACTGTTCCTTGCGGCCCAAGCGGCGGCCCCCTCAAGCTACGAGGGGGCGCGGGCGGCTGAGGAGCTTGGTGGGCCTCAGCAAGGCAGCATTGCGCTTGATGCGCCGATCAGTGCGGCCCAGTGGGCCGAATTGGAGGAATGGGTCGCAAGTTGGGCCACTGATGCAGCCGCCGCCACCCCTGATGTGACGCTGGAACTCAGTGTCGAACGCGCCGCCCTACTGGAGGCGGTAGGCTTGCAGCGCGAAGCAATGGCCGTGTGGCGGCATGCCCTCGACGAGCATCCCGATCCACAGGGGCGCTTCGCCCTCGCCCGTGCGGCCCACGCCGACGGCGCAACCTACCCAGCCCTCTTGGCCGCCGAACGGCTGGCCCGTCAAGCGCCGAGTGGCAGTGCGGCACCACCACTGGCGCTGCAACGCCTACGTTTTCCCACCCCCTACCCCGAACTAGTCGTCCGCGCCAGCCAAGCGTACAACATCGATCCCCGCCTCTTCTATGCCCTCATGCGCCAAGAGAGCCTCTTCAACCCTGGGGCAACATCATGGGTTGGCGCACGCGGCCTAGGCCAAGTCATGCCCGCCACCGGCAGCGGGATCGCCCAAGACCTCGGCGTCAGCGACTTTGTGCTCGACGACCTCTACCGCCCGGCGGTGAGCATCCGTTTTGGCACCTTCTACCTCAGCCAGCGCATCCGCGACATGCAAGGCAGCATCCATGCGGGGCTTGCAGCCTACAATGGCGGCCTAGGCAACGCCCAGCGCTGGGCCGGAGGCAGCTCGGTCAGCGACCCCGATCTCTACAGCGAGCGCATAGACTTCCCCGAAACCTACGGCTATGTACGGGCGGTCTACGGCTTTTGGGGTTACTACCAGAGCATCTACCAAGCGGGATTGGGGGAGGAGTGATAGGCATTGGAGATTGCAGATTGTAGATTGCCGGACATGGCGTTCCAATGGGCTTTCGTGTTCTTGATAATGCGGCATGTTCAAGGGTAATTGGGATAAAGCAACGTAGGGGCGTAGCAGCGGCCTCCAAGAGAACCATGCCCCCACCACGAACCCAAGGCCGCTGCTACGCCCTTCCGATCTCCGAGTACACACGATCATGGCGACAAAGACATGCATATAGCGCTGGTTGAGCCAGGGCGCAGCAGCGACCTTGGGCTATTGGGCATCCACACGCTTACGATGATGGCCGCTGCTGCGCCCCTACATGTGCGGTGCGATGGATGCCCATCCGGCCCTGGTGGGATCGGCGGGCAGGCAAAAAATCCGCGTTCTGCCAATCCAATATTCGGGCAGCGTGAGTTCGTGCTGGGGCTTTTCGTTTTCAAAAGCCAATGCATCATCGTCCGAACTGCCTATTACGCATGGCGACGGCACGGCGCACACCTCGCAGGTCGTTTGTCCGCGTTCTATGAGCACATCCTTGACACCGCATCCAACACTTCCAAAAAACTCTATCGTTGAAAGGCCGGAGTACCCAGGGGCACGACAAGCTACAACGCCCCCCGGAACGCCCGCGCCAGCGTCGCCTGCTCTAGGCGCTCGATTAGCCCCGCCGCTCGCGCTGCCTCAGCCGCTGTCCGCTCGATGCGGGTAAAGGCGGATTCGATGCGGCGGACGATTTCGTGTTGTTCTTCTTTGCTAGGCTTGGGAATATGCAAGGCGGCTAACTCAGCACTGTTCACATTATGGACTCCACTTGTAGAACGTGCGTTCACTTCAATGATGTTCCTAATTTGTGGAGCGCGGAGCATCAGAGTAAGAAAGTGTGAGGATATAGCCGTTGTTATCGGACGTAACCGGATAAGGTACCCTGCATAAGCTAATCCAACCGCTGAATCTGCCACCATTGCAGGACGGCCAACTAGATCGGCACTGCCATTAGAACGTATGACCAGAATATCACCCTCTATAAGGCGAAGTTTATTATAGTCGCGCACATTCAGTTCAGCGTATTTTAGCTCATTCAGAACGATCAATCCCTCGCCAATATTCGGGATGCGAAGAACTGCCACTCCTTTTGGTTCTGAATCGCATTTCTGTGCTGTGCCATAACGAATATCAGATACTAGGCTTTTAAGAGCTACTACAGAAGGTTCTAATAGACCTTGCTGCTCCCTCCACTCCCGCGTCAATTCCCCCGAAAACGCCTGCGCCAACACCGCCTGCTTCTGCCGCTCCACCAGCCCCGGCACGCGGGCCAGTTCCGCCCGGGCGCGCTGTGCGTGTGCCAAGAGTTCGTCGAGGCGGGCGACGATGCGGCGCTGTTCGGCCAGGGGGGGGAGGGGGATTTCCAATCGCTTCAGATTGCCACCTGAAATTCGCTGCCGTGTGGTTCCACTCGCAAGTCGGGCTATTTGCTCTCGGATTTGTGGGCTATTAATGATGTATTTTAACCATTTGAGTAATGCCTTCATCGAGATTTGCTATGTCGTACCAAGGGTATTCCCTAGCCATACCACTCCTCCGCATCAATGCGAGGCGGTCGGGCTAGTTCAATGTCGGTTATTCTAGCTGTTATTTGCGCTTCATAGGTTGGTCGGAGGAATGCAACATGTTCACACTCAATATCCCATGCATTTATGTCAAGCACACTTGCTGTCGAAGGCATCGTAGTAGTAGTACTCATCACTTCAACCCTTGGAAAGACGGAAGAAGTGTCAGAAATAAAGGAATCAACAACACTGTCCAATACACGCTTAGAAGAAACAGCTTTTGAATGGCGTTGATTGATACGTCGTAGAATTTTACTAATGTCGATACGTTCCAAAGATGCATTTGGGCTATATAAACCAAATACTGGCAATACATCTTCCTGTAGATTGTTCCAAGGTATAGTACGCATCACTCAAAACTCCTTAACAATTCTCCGTCAATAATCTCGAAAAAGCAATTACTTGTAATCTGATGAGCATTGTCAGCCCATGTGATAATATTATTAATATCTTTGGGTGCCTGTTCTCCTGATGAGCTAAAAACCGTTTCCCAAATTAACGCATCTTTTCCTTCTCGGTTGCCTTTGGCAAATCTTAACTGTAATGATCCGGCAGGTGTCAGCGAATGAAACGCAAACCTTAAATCTAGCACTTCTGGACTGTTAGTAATTCCGGTTTTTTCAAAAATATTTTTCTGAATATCAATATTGACCTTCATTTTCGTCTTTAGAAAATCGAAAACATCCTCTTTCTCAAAATCGACAATAATAGCATCTATATAGCGCAAGATAAGATTCTCGATTTGCAAATCTTCGGGTTGAGGGTATGCTTCAAATAATTTACGAATCAAGTCTATGATACCTGCACGGAAACTCCTTTCCCAATCATAACTGTCAGTATCATTTAGCGTGCATACACCAGGGCCAAATTGCACAAGAGGCCATCCGCCTTCTCTTGCACGAAATCGATGCTGAACTACTCTTTCGGCAATTTCTATAGGGATATTTGCTGTTGCTAATTGCTCATGAAAAGGGTAGTTATGTCGGACACGATCGAACATTCGGCCAAGAAGAATTGTATAATGAGAATCTACTTTGAAATCACCTATTTGATCTTTTAATGCCCAGTGAGCTTCAAAGATGGCTTCTATTAGAGGTTTGTTTTTTAGCACCTTACGCATCTGTTTTGTTCCTGTTCTGCTTACTAAGCCGTTTTCCGGTAGAATGACATTTGGATGCTCTGCTGCTTGGCTCTATCTCACCAAGCTAGTGGGTATAGTATACCCGAACTCCAAGGATCACAGCCAAGCGATTTGGCACCATTCGCTATGCGGCATGTTCAAAGCTACAACCAATTACCCTTGAACAAGCCGCATAGTCAAGAACGCGAAAGCCGATTGGGACGCCATGTTCGGCAATCTGCAATCTGCAATCTGAAATGGTATAGGGCCACGCACCAAGCAACCTTCCCCACAGCCTACCGACTCTCCTCAACGCGCACGCGGGTCCAATCGGTGGCAATGATCCCTTGGGGGCTAGCAGTAGCCACGAGGCCATGTACGGTTGGGCGTACCGCGAGGGTTGCTTGGGGGCTGTAGAGCGGCAACCAGCCCACTTCATTCAGTGCAATCTGTTCAGCTTCGCGGTAGAGTTCAAGCCGCTCGCGCTGCGCCGGGTTGTCGCCACTGAGCGCATCGGCCTGTTCGACAAGCTCATCAAAACGCTCGTTGGCCCAACGCCCGTTGTTGAACGGCGACTGGCTGTGCAACTGCAACGAAATGAAATTCTGCGGATCGGGATAGTCGGCTGTCCAGACGCTCAAGTAGATCTGCAGCGCCATCTCAGGGTTGGTGGGGTCTACCAACATATTATCGAGGCGGTTGATCAACTCGGAGGTTGGGACGCCATCAAGGCGCACCTCAATCCCCAGGGTTTCGCGCCAACCGCGTTGCAGCAATTCCGCCACTTGGCTCAGCACGGGATCGCTGCGGTCGTAGGTCAGGGCTACGGGGGGCAATTCGCTGCCACTGACGAAGCCGGCCAAGCCGAGGGCTGCCCGCGCCCCCACTGGATCGAAGCGCAGCGGTTCAATCGGGATTTGGCTACCGGGGAAACCAGTGGGCAAGATGCGCTCGGCGGGAGCAACGCGGCCTGCAAAGACCTGTTCAGCAATGGCGCGCTTATCTACGGCTTGGGCAAAGGCTTGACGCACAAAGGTGTTGCTGAAGGGCGGCATCACATTGTTGAAGCCCAAGTAGCGCACAGTTGGCGCACTCAGCGTCAGGAAGCCCGCACCAACCGTGACCTCATCGAGGCGCTCAATGGGAGCAGCAGCCTGCACACTGCCCATGACATCCACTTCGCCATCCTTGTAGGCCGTAAACGCGGCATCAGTGCTAGGATAGAGCCGCAGTTCAAGCTCAGCGACACCGGGAGGGCCTGCCCAGTAGTAGGGGTTACCCTCAAGCAAGAGGCGCTCACCGGGATCATACTGCTTCACCCGGAAAGGGCCGCTGCCAAACGCCTGACCAACCCATGCATCTCCGGCTGCCTCAATCTGACCTGGCGGTACCAAAAAGGTAAACGCATAGCTCAATTGCGAAAGGAAGTAGCCACGCGGCGATTCGAGGGTAATCCGCAGGGTCTGCTCATCAAGCACCTCAACCCCTGCAATGCTCGTTGCCTCGCCCGCCGCCACCTCACGCGCCCCCACAACATTCGCTAAAAACCTGAGCGCAAATTCGCTCCCCGTTTCAGGTGCCACTGTCCGCGCCAAAGTATCAGCAAAATGCTGCGCCGTCACCTCACTGCCATCACCATAGCGCAAATTGGGGCGCAACGTAAAAGTATAGATCGTCCCATCATCACTCACCGTCCAACGTTCAGCCCCCTCGCCCACCACCTCCAGATTCTCATTGAGCCGCACCAAGCCAGCAAAGATCAGGTAGATCGGAATATTCTCCTGATTACTGCCCAGACGCGCCGGATCGAGACGGGAAATCTGATTCACCCCAGCCAAACTCCAGCGCAACGTACCCGCTGGACCTTCAGGCGGCGTTGCCGGTGCCTGCGGACCACAACCGACCAACACGAACAGGAACATGAAGAGAACAGACAGAGAACAGGCGCGCATTGTTGGATCCTAGCGCTAGGTGCTTCACCAAGGCTATTGTAATACCATTTCAGATTGTAGATTGTTGATTGCAGATTGCCGAACATGGCGTCTCAATGGGCGCTAACATTCTTGATGATGCGGCATGTTCTATGGTATCACCCGCTATCTCTACGCCAAGGCCACCACGAGCGCTTCTCGCGGCTCCGGGACTGGGCAGCCTCAAGCATTGCGGCGGCACGTTCGCGCCCGAGGCGCATGGATTCATCGGCCAGTTCTTTGAGGCGTTCGCCATCAACCACCTCGCCATCGGCGAACCAGCGCCAGGCCAGCATGCCGGTGGTGTAGGTTCCGGCATACGCCACAGCGACCTTGGGCAGAATGCCCCAGAACGGAATGATGCCCACGAGGGTGCGGGCAAGCTGCCGCCAGACAAGGCCCGCCCCAATCACCGGCACAAGTTCGGTCATGCGCGACTGGAAATCGGGGGCTGCGCCGTGGGCCAGCGCCAGGCGATAGACCATCAACGCCTGATTTTTGGTTAACACCAGCATATCGGCGGCAGCGAAGGGCACCGCAAGTAGCGGCACCTGTTCGGGGATGGCACTGGCCAACGAGTAACTGGCGTTCACAAAAGCGACCGAGGCGATCAGTTCATTGGCATAGGCAGGCCGCATGGCGAGCACTGCTCGGGCAGCCGCAAGGCGCAACGCTTCGGGCATGCGTTCAACCAGTGCTTCAGCGAGTACACTGCTGCTCGTCGGTTCACTAAGGCTCGGTAGGATCACTACGCGGGCATGGGCAAACTCAGGCCGCAGTGGGCCAGGGTTGCCCGGCGCGGCCACGCCACAGATCGCAATCACCGTGGGCAGCGCCAAACGCGCCATGCGCCGCAGCGTCGCCGTCGTCTCTTCATCAAGCGGCTGCTGCCCATCCACCAGAATAAGCAGCAGATCGGCTTGGTACAGCGGATCATCATCGGCGAGCAGATCAAGTTCGAGCAGCGGCAAAGGCTGGTGGAAGAGCGGATCGGGGCCAAGTGGCCCAAAGCGACGACTCCCGGTCGAACGCAGCAACTCCACCACCCGATTGAAGAGCAGGCGCGGCCCGACCACCGCAATCTGGGGCGTGCGCTCGCTCTCCTCACGAATCGCCGTCACATCCAGCTCACGGATCGTACTAAAGGTCAAGCCGAAATGGTTCCAGTTGGATCGTTCCATATACGATTGCAGATTGCAGATTGTAGATTACCGAGCCGTCAAACAGCAACACACAAACGGGTTTGGGGCGAAGCCCCAACAACGTTGACGTAGCCCTAGCCTAGCAAATTATAGCACAACGGCCTCTGCAGAATATGGTATAATGGGCCAAGCGTGATTGAGTGATGCCGGGTTGTGTAATGGTAGCACGGCGGACTTTGGATCCGTCTGTCTAGGTTCGAATCCTAGCCCGGCAACCACGCTCGCCCCCCAAGGGCCAGGGCCAGGTGTAGCCGCTACGGTAGAGCAAGAGGGATGCAGAAGCAACCCAGCGCACGCCGGAAACGGCAGACAATTGTGCAGTGGAGCAGAGCTTCACTGCTTTTTTTGTTCGGCATGCCTTAGCTGAAGGAACCTCTGGAATGGATGGTCGTCTACTCATCTTTAGTGGCTCTGCGAATACCGAGTTGGCCAAAGAGATTGCAACCTGCCTGCGTATGACCATAGGGCGGGCGATGATTGGCACGTTTAAGAATGGCGAGACCCGCATTAAGATTCACGACAATGTACGCGGCTGTGATGTCTTTGTCATTCAGCCCACCTGCACGCCGGTGGATCACCATCTGATGGAGTTGCTCCTCATGATTGATGCGCTGCGCCGCGCCTCGGCAACCCGCGTCACCGCAGTGATCCCCTATTATGGCTATGCCAAGCAGGAGAAGAAGACCGCCGGGCGTGAGCCGATCTCGGCTAAGTTGGTGGCCAATCTGATCTGTACCGCCGGGGCCGATCGCGTCTTGACCATGGATCTGCATACTCCCGCAATTGAGGGTTTCTTCGATATTCCGGTAGACCACCTGCAAGCCTCGGCGATGCTTGCGGATCATATCTATGGCCTCAATCTGCCCAATCCCGTGGTGGTTTCGCCCGATACCGGCGGCGTAGGGCGCGCCAATCGCTTCCGTGAGCGCGTTGGGGCCGGGCTGGCGATTATTGCCAAGCAACGCCCTGAACCCGATACCGCCGAAGTGCTTGAGATGGTTGGTGAGGTTGAGGGTAAGACCGCGATCATTGTGGATGATATGATCTCGACCGGCGGCACTCTGGTTGAAGCGGCCCAGATGCTCAATGAACGCGGTGCCGCGAAGGTCTATGCCTGCGCCACCCACGGTATCTTTGCCGCCGATGCGCTGGAGATTATTGCGAAATCCGACCTCGTTGAAACCCTGGTGACCAATACGATTCCGCAGCAGGCTGCCGCCCAAGCGGCGCGCGTGCGTACCATCAGCGTCGCCCCGCTCTTTGCTGAGGCGATTATGCGAATTCATAAGGATCTTTCGCTGAGTGCGCTCTTTTCGTAGTGTAGGGATGCTTTCAGACCGCGTTACCGTTTGCGAGGACGCGAGGACGCGAGGACGCGCAGCCTGCGCCACTTCGCCTTACGCATGTTGCGAGGGTGCGAAGAGCAAAGGGCGTGAAGGCTTCGCTGCTTCGCCTCACGCATCCCCGCTTCACCAAGGAGTAGTCAATGGAGACTGTCATACCACCAAGTTATCAGAACCTCACCTTTGAGGTAGCCGAGCGCTTGGCCTTCATTACGATGAACCGCCCCTCCCGCCGCAATGCCCTTTCGCTGGAGCATATGGAGGAGTTGATTGATGCGTTTCGGGTGGTCGGGCGGCGTGGCGATGTGGGTGCGGTGATTCTACGCGGGGCTGGCCCAGCCTTCTGCGCGGGCCACGATCTCAGTGAGATGCAAGGACGAAGCCCTGAGTTCTATCGCCACCTCTTCGACACCTGCGTCGTGCTGATGGAGACGATCCAGGCCATTCCTCATCCGGTGATTGCCCAGGTGCATGGCATGGCAACAGCAGCAGGTTGTCAACTCGCCGCCACATGCGACATTGTACTCGCCGCTGAAGATGCCCGCTTTGCAACCCCCGGTGTGCGGATTGGCCTCTTCTGCTCCACTCCGATGGTCGCTTTGAGCCGGGCCGTGCCGCCCAAGAAGGCCATCGAAATGCTGCTTACGGGCGATCCGATTACGGCGGATGAGGCCCGCGCCTTTGGCCTGGTTACCCGCGTGGTGCCCGCCGATCAGTTGGAAGATGCCACCTTGACGATTGGGACGAAGATTGCCGGGGCGAGCGCGGCGGTGGTTGGTCTAGGGAAACAGGCTTTCTATCGCCAGATCAACATGCCCCAACACCAAGCCTACGCCTACACCAAAGAGGTCATGTCGTTCAACGCGACCTTCGCCGATGCCCAAGAGGGAATCAGCGCCTTCTTGGAGAAGCGGGTGCCGCAGTGGGGTGATCGCTAAGAATCTGTCTGAAAAGATCCTCAGTGTCGTTCCACACAACGTGGCACACGCTGGAGTGCCGGCTTTAGCCGGCTAAAGCCGGCACTCCAACGCCAGCCCATAAGCTTTTCAGACAGCCTCTAAAAGCGGCAGGAATCCAACATGCAGCTATTCAATTCGCTGGCCCGCAGCAAGGAGCCCTTTATTCTGCCGCGTGACCGCCCGCTAACGCTCTATGTCTGCGGGGTCACGCCCTATGATACAACCCATATTGGCCATGCCCGTACCTTTCTGGTCTTCGATCTGCTGGTGCGTTACCTACGGTTTCAGGGGGCTGAGGTGCGCTATTGCCAGAATGTGACCGATGTGGACGATCCGCTCTTTGCGCGGGCGCGGCGTGATGGCTTAGATTGGCGCGAACTGAGTAATCAGCAGGTAGCTCAACTGCTTGAAGATTATCGTGCGCTGAATTTTTTGCCCCCAACCTACTTCCCACGGGCCAGCGAAGAGATTGAGGCAATGCTGCCGATGATTGAGCGCCTGATAGAGCTTGGCCATGCCTATGTGGTAGGGAGCGAGGTCTATTTTAGTATCCGCACCGATCCCGATTTTGGCACCATGGCACGCATGGGCTACGATGAGCTTTTGGCCACAGCCAATCAGCGCGGCAATAATCCACTCGATCCCAACAAGCGCGATCCGCTCGATTTTGTACTCTGGCAAACCGGCGGCCCCGACGATCCCAAATGGGCGAGCTCCTGGGGGCTGGGGCGACCCGGCTGGCACATTGAGTGTAGCGCCATGGCGATGCGCTACCTGGGTGAGCAGATTGACATCCATGGTGGCGGGGCCGATCTCATCTTCCCCCACCATCCCTGCGAGATCGCCCAGAGCGAACCAGTGACGGGCAAACGCCCCTTTGTAAAGGTCTGGATGCACGCCGGGCTCGTATGGCTTGGTGGCGAAAAGATGAGCAAATCGCTGGGCAACCTCGTCTTTGCCCGCGACGCCCTGCGCGACTATGGGGCTAATGCGGTGCGCTGGTATCTGTTGACCCAACACTACCGCGAGGATTTCGACTACCACAATGAGGGGCTAGCCCACTGCCATGAGTTGGTTCAGCACCTTGATGCGGCGCTGGTGGCTCAGGGCGGCACAACGAGCCCCCTCGATCTGAGTGTAGGTTATGCGGAGTGTCTGTCCGCCATGGCCGACGACCTGAACACCCCCGCAGCCTTAGCCGTACTCCACACCATGGTTGGCGAAACGCTCGCCGCCGCCGCCGCAGGCCGCGATGTAACACCGGCCATCGCGCTGGTGCGTGAACTGGCGGAGATGTTGGGTTTTCAGACGGTGAGTGGGGGTGGGTAGACTGCTGTATCGTAGTTGAAGATGGTGGAATAGACAATGACCGACAGCAACGAACCGCAACCAAATACAGAGCATGAGCTACAGCTCAAGTTGGTAATTGGTGACATAGATGCACCAAACATTGAGCTTGCTCCCTACTCTGTAGCGCCATTTGTGCGACTAGAACCACTTACGCTTCATTCTGGATTTCGCTCGCACATTGAGCCGAGTTTGATCGTGCAATGCATGGGTTTGTTGCGACGGTGCGAATCAAAGCCATGCTGGCGACCGTGCGTGCCCAAATCTTCTTTCAGACACGAACCGCATCAAAGCGCATGCAAGAGGCGCTGGAAGATAGCCGTCGGGGTCATAAGCTGATGATCGAGTTGTATGATTGCATGTTTGCTCGTGGCAAGGATATTTGGGCTACAATCGATACCCTCAGATCTCTTCCCAAGTTTTGCCAAGACATTGCTCGTCGCGTCATTGTGTGGAAGTTGGAGCACAATTCGCGCTTCGACGCAATCAACAGAATGCTTAGGCGTGAAGTGCGATTGCTGAAACAACAACAAACGAGCCTATCATCAAACCTTATCATCAAAATTGGTGATGATGGAAGAGTCGAAACATTCAAAGCTCCTTAAGGGTTTGCCTGCAAATTGCCTGATCCGCACGTTTGGCATTAACAAACTTGTGCTACAATGACACCAGGAAGGGCGTGTGTGGGAACAGAGTTCCCATGAGCATCCTGCGCAATCTGGCGGGGTGTGAGACCTACATCCACTACTGTAATGAATGAAACGAAGATAGAAACAGATCAGTATACTCATCATTTTGCCCCTGAAACATACTCCATCGTCTCAATGTTTTCGGGCTGTGGTGGTATGGATTTAGGCTTTCGGGGCAATTTTACATTTCTGGGCAAGCATTATGCTCGTTTGCCCTTTGCTATTGTATGGGCCAATGAAATAAACGTTGCTGCG